>NZ_CP075715.1:5568525-5918525 GCF_024584805.1 Streptomyces sp. FIT100
CCGCCAGGGCGGTGAGCTCGTGGGAGGCCGGCGCCAGCGTGCCGCGCTCCCAGGCGACCACGATGTCCGGGGCGACATGGATTCCGTACTGCGCCTGGAGGCCGTAGGCGACATGGCCGGGAGCCATCCCCAGTGCCTCGCGCAGTCGGCGGGCGGCAGGGGCGTTGAAGGGCGGGGATGGGGTGGAGGGCACGCGCACACGCTAGGAGGGGATGGCGCGGGGGGACTACGGTGCGTTCACCCAGGATCACCACTCGTAGGAACGTCCAGAAACAGCCATCGTCCGAATTCGTGCTGTACGCGGACCAGTTGGCGCAAGCGCATTGACGCGGTGTGACGCGCGGTCAGGGTACCAGGGGGTAGCTTCAGCGGCCGGAGCGGATCCACCGGTACTGCAGCTCGGGACGGCCGATCTGGCCGTACTGGGGGCTGCGGGCCGCCCGGCCCTCGGTGACCAGATGTTCCAGATAGCGGCGCGCGGTGATCCGCGAGATGCCGACGGCGGTCCCCGCCTCGGCCGCCGTCAGCCCCTCGGCGGAGTCGCGGAGCGTACGGGTCACCGCCTCCAGCGTGGGCGCGCTCAGCCCCTTCGGGAGCGTCGCGGGCCGGGGCGTGCGGAGCGTCGCGAGCGCCCGGTCCACCTCGTCCTGGCCGGACGCCTCGCCCGCGGCGGCGCGGAACTCGGCGTAGCGCGTGAGACGGTCGCGGAGGGTGGCGAAGGTGAAGGGCTTCAGGACGTACTGGACGACGCCGAGGGAGACGCCCTCGCGGACGATCGCGAGATCGCGGGCGGAGGTCACGGCGATGACGTCGGCGGAGTGGCCCGCGGCGCGCAGCGCACGGAGCAGATGGAGGCCGTGCCCGTCGGGCAGGTACAGGTCCAGCAGGATCAGGTCGACGGGCCTCCGCTCCAGCACCCGGTGCGCCTCGGCGCGCGAGTGCGCGACGCCCGCGACGGCGAATCCGGGCACGCGCCCGACGTAGAGCGCGTGCGCGTCGGCGGCGACGGGGTCGTCCTCGACGACGAGCACACGGATCCCGGCGGGCGCGGTCATGGCGTCACCCTCGCACGGGGCGCCTCGCCGGCGGGACCCCTGGCGTCGGGCGTCTTCGTGACCTGGTCTCCGGCGTCGGGCGTCGTCGTGGCCTGATCCCTGGCGTCGGGCGTCGTCGTGGCCTGATCCCCGGCTGCCGGACCCCCGGCGGCGGACGTCTCCGCGGCGGGATCCGGCGCCGGCGGACGGTCCGTGTCCCGCAGCGGCAGCCGTACGGTGAACTCCGCGCCCCCGTCCGGGCCTTGGTGCACCTCCACCGTGCCCCGCCCCCGGTGCACGACCTGCCGTACGAGCGCAAGACCCAGCCCCCGCCCGGGCCCTCTCGTCGACCAGCCGCGCTCGAACACGGCCTCCAGGTCGCCGGTGCCCACCCCGGGGCCGGAGTCGCTCACGCGCAGCACGAGTTCGTCCTCGTCCGTACGGACGGTGACGACGACGCGCGGTCGGATCCCGCCCGTCCCCGCGCCCGCGCCGGACGAGGCCTCGACCGCGTTGTCGATCAGATTGCCGAGGACGGTGACCAGGTCGCGCGGCGGCAGCCACGGCGGCAGGACGCCGTCGTCGAGCCGGCTGTCCTCCGCGAGCACGAGCTCCACGCCGCTCTCGTTGGCCTGCGCGGCCTTGCCCAGCAGCAGCGCGGCGAGGACCGGTTCGGCGACGGCGGTGACGACCCGGTCCGTGAGGGCCTGGGCCAGCTCCAGCTCGGCCGTGGCGAACCGCACGGCCTCGTCGGCGCGGCCCAGTTCGATGAGGGAGACCACGGTGTGCAGGCGGTTGGCGGCCTCGTGGGCCTGGGCGCGCAGCGCCTGGGTGAAGCCGCGCTCGGAGTCGAGCTCGCCCGTGAGGGCCTGGAGTTCGGTGTGGTCCCGCAGGGTCACGACGGTGCCGCGGCGCTCACCGCCCACCACCGGCTGCGTGGAGACGACGAGCACTCGATCCGTGGTCAGATGCAGCTCGTCGACGCGCGGCTCGCTCGCCAGCAGGGCGCCCGTGAGCCCGGGCGGCAGGCCCAGGTCGGCCACGCCCCGGCCGACCACGTCCGCGTCCAGGCCGAGCAACTCCCGTGCGCCGTCGTTGATCAGGGCGATGCGCCGCCGGCCGTCCAGCATCAGCAGCCCCTCGCGGACCGCGTGCAGCGTGGCCTCGTGGTAGTCGTGCATCCGGCTCAGCTCGGCCGCGTTCATGCCGTGCGTGTGCCGGCGCAGCCGCGCGTTGATCACGTACGTGCCCGCGCCGCCGAGCGCCAGCGCCGCGCCCGCCATCCCCACCAGCGCCGTGACCTGCTCGCCGAGCTGACGGCTGATCTTGTCGATGGTGATGCCCGCGCTGACGAGCGCGACGATCCGGCCACCGTCGCGCACCGGCGCCACCGTGCGCACCGAGGGCCCCAGCGTTCCCGTGTAGGTCTCGGAGACCGTACGCCCCTGAAGCGCCTGGTCGATGTGCCCGAGGTAGGTGTGCCCGATCTCCCCCGGCTCCGGATGCGTCCAGCGCGTCCCGTCCGGTGCCATGATCACCACGAAGTCGACGTCCGCGTCCTTGCGCACCCGCTCGGCGTACGGCTGGAGCTCCGCCGGAGGGGAGGCGGAGCCGGCCGCCACGACGACCGACGGCGAGTCGGCCACGGCGGTGGCGGCCGCCACCGTCTGCCGCCGCGCGGTCTCCTCGGCCTGCGAGCGGTCGGTCATGTACGAGAAGAGCGCGAACCCGGCCACGATCGCGGCGACCAGCACCACCTGCATGGCGAACAGCTGGCCGGCGAGGCTCCGGGGGCGCGGTATGTGCATGGCACAAGTCTGCCTGGCCGATTTCATGTGAACGAAACGCACGCAACGGTGACCGGGGTCACAGCGTGATGAATAGTCGCCACATCCACCGGGACGTGGATGTACATCGGGCCGAGGAGGAATCCCCGTGGCAAGCGCAGCCGCACCCGCAGCCGGAAGGCGCGACCGCACGCACTATCTCTATATCGCCGTCATCGGTGCCGTCGTCCTCGGCATCGTCGTCGGCTTCGCGGCGCCCGGCGTCGCCGTCGAGCTCAAGCCGATCGGCACCGGGTTCGTGAACCTGATCAAGATGATGATCTCGCCGATCATCTTCTGCACGATCGTGCTCGGCGTCGGCTCGGTCCGCAAGGCCGCCAAGGTCGGCGCGGTCGGCGGCCTCGCGCTCGGCTACTTCCTGGTCATGTCGACCGTGGCGCTCGCCATCGGCCTGGTCGTGGGCAACGTCCTGGAGCCGGGTGCAGGGCTGGACCTCACGGAGGCGGCAAGGGCCGCGGGCGAGAAGCAGGCGGCGGGCGCGAGCGAGAGCACCGCCGACTTCCTCCTCGGGATCATCCCGACGACGCTGGTCTCCGCCTTCACCGAGGGCGAGGTGCTCCAGACGCTGCTCGTGGCCCTGCTCGCGGGCTTCGCGCTCCAGGCGATGGGCACGGCGGGCGAACCGGTCCTGCGCGGCATCGGGCACATCCAGAAGCTGGTCTTCCGTATCCTCGCGATGATCATGTGGGCCGCGCCGGTCGGTGCGTTCGGAGCGATCGCGGCCGTCGTCGGAGAGACCGGCGTCGACGCCCTGAAGTCGCTCGCCGTGATCATGATCGGCTTCTACATCACCTGTGCGCTCTTCGTCGTCCTGGTGCTGGGTGCGCTGCTGCGGCTGGTCGCGGGCATGAACCTGTTCGCGCTCCTGAAGTACCTGGGCCGGGAGTTCCTGCTGATCCTCTCCACCTCCTCGTCCGAGTCCGCCCTGCCGCGGCTCATCGCGAAGATGGAGCACCTCGGCGTCTCGAAGCCCGTCGTCGGCATCACCGTCCCGACCGGCTACTCCTTCAACCTCGACGGGACCGCGATCTATCTGACGATGGGCTCGCTCTTCGTCGCCGAGGCCATGGGCACGCCGCTCTCGGTCGGCGAGCAGATCTCGCTGCTCATCTTCATGATCATCGCCTCGAAGGGCGCGGCCGGCGTCACCGGCGCGGGCCTTGCGACCCTCGCGGGCGGCCTCCAGTCCCACAAGCCCGCGCTCGTCGACGGCGTCGGCCTGATCGTCGGCATCGACCGCTTCATGAGCGAGGCCCGCGCCCTGACCAACTTCGCGGGCAACGCCGTCGCCACGGTCCTCGTCGGCACCTGGACCAAGGAGATCGACAAGGAGCGCGCCGCCGAAGTCCTCGCCGGGCGCATTCCGTTCGACGAGCGGACCCTCGTCGACGACCACGCCCCGGCGACGGACGGCGCCCCCGCCTCCGTACCGGAGCAGCAGTCGGAGTCGGAGCCCGCGAAGGTCTAGGAACGGGTCCAGGCCGTATGTGGCCCTGTCGTGCGGGCCCCGGCGGATGGCCGGGGCCCGCACGCACGCGTCGCGCACGACCCCGACCGGCCGCCTCCGGATGGCCGACCGGTCGCCGGTGCCCAAGGGTGAAAGCGTCAGCCGTTGACCGGGTACCGGGATCGGGAGAGGCACATGCCGAAATACCTCGTCCAGGCCAGCTACACCGCCGAGGGCACCAAGGGCCTGCTCGCCGAGGGCGGCACGGGCCGCCGACAGGCCGTGGAGCGGGTCCTCGGGTCGTGCGGCGGCACCCTCGAATGGATGTACTTCGCCTTCGGCGACGATGATCTGTACTGCGTCGTGGACATGCCCGACGATGTCTCCATGATCGCCACCGCCATGGTGGTCCGCGCCACCGGAGCCGTACGGTCCAAGGCCGTCCCCCTGATCAGCCCCGAGGACATCGACGCGGCCGCCAGGAAGTCCGTCGACTTCCGGGCTCCGGGTGAGTGATCGGCCGGCGTCGCGCCGGGGCCGTGCCGGCGGGCCGTCCGTCCCTCGGCGCGAAGGCTCTGACGGCGTCCGCGCCGGTCGCCCGGGCGCACAGGTAGACAGGCGGCCCACTCGGCGGCGCCCGGGCACGCGGACTCCCGCAGCGCTACGCGGATTCCCGGGTGATCCGGGTGATCCGGGTGTGCGGCCGGGGTCGTGGCCCCGGCCGCACACCCGTGTCGGTACGCCGTACGGTCTACTGCTCGATCGGACGGCCGTCCGTCCCGCAGATGTAGCCCGCGACGATGCAGTCGCGCACCCGGCGCTCCAGCTCCGCCTGGTCCCAGGCGTTGAAGAAGTCGCCGTGGAAGGTGTATCCGGGCGCGTCGGTGACGTTCACCCCGTCCCAGGTGCCGGCCAGGGTGAGACCGCCGCCCGTGACCGGCCAGGTGATCAGCAGTTCCAGGCGGGGGACGACCACGGGGTGACTGGCCGGGCAGGTCTGCCCGGCCGCGTAGGCCATGTGGTCGCGGTGGTTGGCGCTGTCCAGGTTCTTCCCGTCCCAGCAGGTGGGGAAGTCCAGGTAGTTCTCCAGCTTGGTGCCGGGCGGGCAGTTCATGAAGTCCCGGCTCGACTCGGTCCTGCCGACGCACGACCAGCGTGCGGCCGGGTTCTGGTCGGGGGACGTCGCCAGGGCGTTGCCGACGACGTACCGCAGTCCGCGGGGGTGGGCGACGGCCCGTGTGTGGTCGGTGATGCCCTGGTAGTAGACGGTGACCCGCTCGGGGGCCACGGGGACTCCGTTCTGGTAGAGGGTGGGCGTCCAGTAGGAGGAGAGGTCCGTCTGCGGGGTGCAGTTGGTGGTGCCCGCGCTCAGCGACTCCAGCGTCGACGAGGCGTTCGCCGTCCTGTTGCCGTAGAACTCGTGGATGTGCGAGCGGCCCGCCTGGCCGGGGAAGACGATCGGGTCGTCGCCCCGGCGGTGGCTGGAGAAGCAGTCCGCGCGGAACTCGCTGCCGCGCAGCGGGGCCGCGGCCTGGGCGACGATCGCCGCCTGCTGGGCCTCACTGTACGTGTACGCGTGCGCCGTGTGATCCGTGTGATCCGCGTGCCGGGAGTGGCGGGCGTGTCCCGTGCCGCCGTCGCGGTCCGTCGCGTACCCGGCCGTGGCCAGGAGCAGCGTGGCGGCCACCCCGGCCAGTACCCGTCGTAACAGTGGACTCATCGTGGGCTCCGGATCCCCGTCACCCGAAGGGGATCCGGACGACGGACTGGTTCCCGGTGCCGAGCGTGCTGCTGCCGTTGCCGATCGCGTTCCACACCTCGACCCGCACCCTGCCGTTGGTCAGGTTCCCGTGGGTCCCGGTGGCCGACTGGAGGCCGCGCGCCTGCGTGTAGTGCTCGTACCCGGCCACGGGATCCGTGGCGAAGTAGTGGTACGTCTCCGTGCGCTCCCAGCTGCCGTCGCCCGTGCGGTCGTAACTCACCCGCACCTGCTGGCCGTTGGCGACGGTCGTCCCCGCGTCCACGAGGAGGTCGAACCGGGTCGAGCCGCCGTCGTACGTCCGCGTGATCGGCCCCGAGGTGAACACCTGCGGGTTGTGCGGGGTGCCGTCGTGATTGGCGCCGCCGGCCGAGGCGAGCGTGACCGTGGTGGCCGACGCGGTCGCGTCACCTGCGCCGCCGCCCGTGCGCAGATACAGCTGGGAGGAGCCGGACGGCGGCGGGTCGGTCGGGTCCGGTGGGTTGGTCGTCCCGCCGCTCGTCCAGACCGCGACGTAGTCGACGAGCATCGGGCGGCCCGGGACGGTCGCGGCGGTCGGGGTCGGCCCGCCCAGCGCGTCCGGGAAGGCGCCGCCGATCGCGACGTTGAGCAGGAGGAAGTAGCCGGCGTGGTCGGTCATGTCGGCCCAGGTGCCGGCGCCCACCTGGTTCTGGTTCACGCTGTGGAAGAGCTGGTCGTCCACGTACCAGCGCAGTTCGTTGGGGGAGGCGGACCGGTCCCACTCGAAGCGGTAGGTGTGGAAGGCCGACTGGCAGCTCGCGCCGGGGCAGACGCGGCTGGCGCCGAGGCCGGTCGTCTCGTTGCACGGCCCGCCGGGGTTCACCCCGCAGTGGAGCACGCCCCAGACGGAGTTGATGCCGTTGACGTTCTCCATGATGTCGAACTCGCCGATGGCGGGCCAGTTCCAGTAGTTGCCCCGGTAGGGCGCGCCGAGCGCCCAGAACGCGGGCCAGTAGCCGAGTGCCGCGTCACCGGTCACATTCGGCATCTGGATCCGGCCCTCGATGCGCAGGGTGCCGCCGGCCGGTGCCTTGAAGTCGGCCCGGCGGGTCTCGATCCGGGCGGAGGTCCAGTTGCCCGCGCCGTCCCGGAGCGGGGTGATACGGAGATTGCCGTTGCCGTCGAGGCTGAGGTTGTCCGGGCTCGACGTGTAGTTCTGGATCTCGCCGGTGCCCCAGTTGCCGGGGCCGCCGGGATAGCCGTGGCCGGTGTCGATCTGCCAGTCGGCGGCCGACGGAAGGGAACGGTCGGGACCGGTGAAGTCGTCGCTCCACTGGAGGCTCCAGCCGGGTGGCGGCGGCGGTACGGCGCCGCGCGCCGTGCCGGCGCCGCCCACGGCGAGGAGCCCGGTGAGGGCGACCGCCATGGCGAGGACGGCGGTGAGGACGGGGGCGGGGGAGAGTCTGCGGATGCGGCTCGTGCTCAAGGAACACCTCCGGAGGGGGGTGGTGCCGGAGTGGATTGAGAGCGCTCTCAGTGAGTTTTTGTAGATGGAGACAGGACAGCCGTCAATGGCTTCGGTCGCTTAACTTCCCGAAGACACAAGGATGTTGACGCTCCGGAGCGTGTGAGCCGAAGGCTCCGGCGGGCGGTCCGCTCCCGGGCCCCGACGGCCTCCGCGGCCGTGCTGGCCTCGTCGGTCGCCCTGACCTCGATGGTTGCCTCCAGGTGAGTACCTGACCTTTTTGTCGGTACTTGTGAGGCTGTGGAGCGACGGAGAAGCATGATCCTCATGCGTACCGAGAACTCCACCACGGCCACCTCGGCTTCCACCTCCACCTCCACCTCCACGCCCACGCCCACCCCCGCTGCGGCTGCCGCTGTCGCCGTCTCCGTCATCGGCCTCGGCGCGATGGGCCGGGCCCTCGCCGGCGCCTTCCTGGCCGCAGGCCACCCCACCACCGTCTGGAACCGCCCCCCGGGCAAGGGCGACGACCTCGTCGCGCGTGGCGCCGTACACGCCGCGACCGCCGAAGAGGGCGTACGCGCAAGCGAGTTGACCGTCATCTGCGTGGTCGACCACGAAGCGGTCCGGGGGGGTCCTCACCCCGCTCGCCGACGCCCTGCGCGGACGCGTCCTGGTCAACCTCACCTCCGACACCCCCGAGCGCGCACGGGAGACCGCGGCCTGGGCGGCCGAACGGTCCCTCACGTATCTCGACGGCTCGGTCATGGTGCCGACACCGCTGATCGGCACACCGGAGGCGCTCTTCTTCCACTCCGGCTCCCAGGAGGGCTTCGAGCGGTACGAGCCCACGCTCAAGGCCCTCGGCGGCCGGCACGTCTTCGTCGGCACCGACCCCGGTCTGGCCGCGGTCTACGACCTCTCCGTGCTCGACTTCTTCTACGGCGGCATCGCGGGGCTCGTCCACGGCTACGCCCTCGCCACGGCCGAGGGAGTCAAGGCCGCCGACATCGCCCCGTACCTGCGCGACCTCGTGCAGATCCTGCCGCCGATCGCCGACTCCACGGCGGCCGGCATCGACGCCGGCAGCTACCCGGGCGGCGAGGCGAACCTGGCCATGATGGCCGCGGGTGTCGACCACGTCCTCCGGGCGGCCCGCCGCCGCGGCCTCGACGTCTCCCAGCTGGAGGCCGTCAAGGCCATGGCGGACCGGGCCGTCGCGAAGGGGCACGGGGCCGACGCCTGGGCGAGCACGGTGGAGGCGGTGCGGGGCGCGTAGGTCGGGGCCGGATCAGGCCGCAATTCATACGCATATGTCACGCTGCTGGTGAATTGAGCGATTGCCTGTGATTTACGGGGAATGGTGGTGTGCTCGGTAAAATGGACATCGCAGTGTGATCCGGAAGGTGGCACACCATGAAGACACCCCCGATCGTCGCGCCAGGAGAGTGGGAGGAGGCGCGACAGCAGCTCCTCGTGAAGGAGAAGGAGCTGACCCGCGCCCGCGACGCGCTGGCGGCACAGCGCCGGCGGATGCCGTGGCTGGCGGTCGAGAAGACATACGAGTTCGAGGGCCCCGCGGGCAGGGTGAGCCTGCTCGACCTGTTCGAGGGCCGGCGTCAGCTGATCGTCTACCGGGCCTTCTTCGAACCCGGCGTGTTCGGCTGGCCCGACCACGCCTGCCGCGGCTGCTCCATGGTGGCCGATCACGTCGGCCACCTCGCCCATCTGAACGCCCGGGACACCACTCTCGCCTTCGCCTCGCGCGCGCCGCAGCCCGAGATCGGGCGGGTGAAGGCCCGTATGGGCTGGACGATGCCCTGGTACACCATCGACGGCGATTTCGACGTCGACTTCGGTGTGGACGAGTGGCACGGCACCAACGCGTTCATCCGTGACGGCGACAGCGTGTTCCGCACGTACTTCATCAACTCCCGCGGCGACGAGGCGCTGGGCAGCACATGGAGCTACCTCGACATGAGCGCGCTCGGGCGCCAGGAGGCATGGGAGGACTCACCCGAGGGCTACCCGCAGACCCCGCCCTACGAGTGGTGGAACTGGCACGACGAGTACGGCGACGCCGAGCCGGCGCCGGAGTGGGTGGAGCAGACCCGGCGCGGCACCCGCGCCGATCAGACGTGACAGCGCCGACCTGACCGGCAGCGGCGACCTGACCGGCAGCGGCGACCGGACCGGCAGCGGCGATCCGGGCCGAACGCCGGCAAGGCCCGCGCCCGCTCTGTTCGCCGGGCCGGCGGCGTCAGCGCCCGCCGACCGCGCTGGTCACGACGGGCTTGTGGGCGAGGAAGAACGCCTGCCGGCCCTGGCGGGGCCGCTCGTGCTCGTCGGGTTCGCGGATCAGACGGGCGTCCACGGTGAGTCCGGCCGCGGCGAGCGACTCGGCGGTCTTGCCGGGGGACGTCCAGTAGACGTCGAGCGACAGGTCGTGGCCGTACGCCCTGTCCAGGTGGCGGCGCTCGTCGCCGGCCTTGAAGGCCAGCAGGAGGCGGCCGCCGGGGGCAAGCACCCGGTGGAACTCGGCGAACACCGCCGGCAGCATCTGCGGTGGCGTGTGGACGGTCGAGTACCAGGCGACGATGCCGCCGAGCGTCCCGTCCTCCACGTCGAGGGCGGTCATCGACCCTTCCTCGAACCGCAGTTCCGGGTGGCTGCGCCGGGCGACCGCGACCATCTCCGGCGACAGGTCGATGCCGAAGGCGTCCACCCCGAGGGAGCGCAGATGGGCTGTGATCCGGCCCGGCCCGCAGCCGAGGTCGGCGACCGGCCCGACGTCCGGCCCCTGCACGAGCTCGGCGAACGCGGCGAGCATGGCCCGGTCCAGCGGTTTGGTGGCCAGTTCGCCGCGCAGGAGTTCGGCGTAGGCCACGGCGACGCTGTCGTACGCCTCCCGGACGGCGGTCAGGTAGGACGGCTGATTCATGCCGGCGAACCTAGTCCAGGGGTCTGGCAGCCCCGTCCCTCCCGCCGGTACCGGGCTTTCCTTGACGCCGACGTCAAGGCTTACGGTCGTGGGCATGCGCATCGGCGAGCTGGCGGAGCGGGCCGGGACGACGACCCGGACGCTGAGGTACTACGAGTCCCGGGGGCTGCTGCCCGCGCGGCGGTCGGGGAACGGCTACCGCGAGTACGACGAGGGCGATCTGCGGCTGGTCCGGCAGATCAGGACCCTCCAGGACTTCGGGTTCGACCTGGAGGAGACCCGGCCCTTCGTGGAGTGCCTGCGGGCCGGGCACCCGGCAGGCGATGCCTGCCCCGCCTCGCTCGCCGTCTACCGGCGCAAACTCGCCGAGCTCGACGCGCTCATCGACCAGCTCCGGTCGGTGCGCGCGGAGGTCGGTGCCCAGCTTCTCCGGGCCGAGTCGCAGACGGCGACCGGTCCTGACCCGCAGTGCGAATTCGGAGGGTGACGGATGATCAGGGCAGAAGGCGTCGCGACGGTGACCGACGCGGACTTCGACGCGGAAGTGCTGGGCGCGCGGCTCCCGGTGCTGGTGGAGTTCACGGCCGATTGGTGCGGCCCGTGCCACCAGCTGGCGCCGGTGCTGAGCGCCGTCGCCGCCGAGGAGCGGGACCGGATGAGGGTCGTCCAGCTGGACGTGGACACGAATCCGGAGGTCGCCATCAGGTACGGCGTGCTGTCGATGCCCACGCTGATGGTGTTCCGGGACGGTGAGCCCGTGAAGTCGATGGTGGGGGCGCGGCCGAAGCGGAGGCTGCTGACGGAGCTGGAGGACGTTCTGTAACACCCAACACCCCACGCCAGCGCGGTCCCCGACGCCCACACCCGTGCGCGCGGCGTGGGCGTCGGGCGTGGAAAGAAAGAACCCCGGTCCGAATTGACGGCCGGGGTATTTCTTCGCGTATATTTAATAGTTCCGTGTGGATACGTGCGAATTCACACGGAGAAGTTCAATAAACGTACCGTACCGCGTCAGGAGCTGAATTGTCAACCGAGGAATTGCGGCAGGAACAACAATTCGTCTCCCTCGTCCACGAGCGGCTCGACCAGCTCAGGGCGGAGGCCGAGGGCGCCGTGTCCGCCGCGGTCGGACAGAACGGCACGGGGCGGCAGGCACGCGTCGAGCGCGACATCGCCGTCGTCGAGCACTCCGCGACGCTCGCCGCGCTCAACGCCGCGGACACCGGGCTGTGCTTCGGGCGCATCGACCACCGCGACGGGGTCACCCACCACATCGGACGCACCGGAATCCGGCGGGACGACGCCGATCGGACGCCGCTGCTCATCGACTGGCGGGCGCCCGTCGCGCGGCCCTTCTACCTCGCCACCGGGTACGAGCCGATGGGTCTGCGCCGGCGGCGGCACATCACCACCGAGGGACGCACCGTCACCGCGCTGCACGACGAGATCATGGACCTCAGCGACACCACCCGCACCGGGTACGAGTCGCACGACGCCGACGAGGTGCTGCTCGCCGCCCTCAACAGCGCCCGCACCGGGCGGATGGGCGACATCGTCGCCACGATCCAGGCCGAGCAGGACCGCATCATCCGCGCCCCCCAGCGCGGTGTGCTCGTCGTCGAGGGCGGCCCCGGCACCGGCAAGACGGCCGTCGCGCTGCACCGGGCCGCGTATCTGCTGTACGCGCACCGGGAGCAGCTGGCCAAGCGGGCCGTGCTGATCGTCGGGCCCAACCCGGCCTTCCTCGGCTACATCGGCGAGGTGCTGCCCTCACTCGGCGAGACGGGCGTGCTCCTCGCGACCGTAGGCGAGCTCTTCCCCGGCGTGCACGCCACCGGCACCGACACCCCGGCGGCCGCCGCGGTCAAGGGCCGGGCGGAGATGGCGCGTGTCCTGGCCGAGGCCGTGCGGGACCGGCAGCAGGTGCCCGGCAAGGACGATCCGATCGTGATCCCGCACGACGACGGGGAGCTCGTCCTCGACTGGGGCATGGCCGTCGAGGCGCGGCACAAGGCCCGCGAGACCGGGCTGCCGCACAATCTCGCCCTGCCCGCCTTCGCCTTCCGGATCATCGACGATCTGACCACCCAGCTCGCCGACCGTATCGGCGCCGACCCCTACGGCGGCCCGAACTTCCTCGGCCCCGACGACATCGCCCAGCTCGGCAAGGCCGTCGCCGCCAGCCCCGATGTGCACGCCGCCATCCTGTCGCTGTGGCCGCCGCTCACCCCGCAGCAGTTCCTCGGCGACTACCTCGCCGAGCCGACCCATCTCGACGCCACGGACGCCGCGCTGATCCGCCGAACCGAGGGCGCGCCCTGGACCCCCGCCGACGTGCCCCTGCTCGACGAGGCCGCCGAGCTCCTCGGCCACGACGACTCCGCCGAGCGCGCCGCCGCCGAGGCCGAGCGGGAGCGGCGGATCGCCTACGCACAGGGCGTCCTCGACGTCTCGTACGCCTCCCGCACCTACGAGTTCGAGGACAAGGAGGAGGTCGACAGCGAGGCGTCCGAGGTCCTCGCGGCGCACGACATCATCGACGCCGAGCGCTTCGCCGACCGCCACGAGGAGGCCGACCACCGCAGCGCCGCCGAGCGCGCCGCCGCCGACCGGACCTGGGCGTTCGGGCACATCATCGTCGACGAGGCGCAGGAGTTGTCGGAGATGGCCTGGCGGCTGCTGATGCGCCGCTGCCCGACCCGTTCGATGACCCTCGTCGGCGACCCGGCCCAGACCGGCGATCCGGCGGGGTGCGCCTCCTGGAAGGAGATCCTGGAGCCGTACGTCCAGGACCGCTGGGAGCTCGCCAGGCTCGGCGTCAACTACCGTACGCCCGCCGAGATCATGGACTACGCGACCGAGCGGCGCCGCACCACCGACCCCGCCTTCGCCCCGCCCCGATCCATCCGCTCCACGGGCGTACGGCCCTGGGAGCGCACCCTGCCGCTCGGCGGCGTGGCCGGGCTGGCGCGGGAGGAGGCCCCGGCCGAGGGCCGGCTCGCCGTCATCGCCCCGCGGGAGCTGCACGCCGGGCTCACCGGCCTCGGCGGCGACGGGCCGCTGGACCTGGCCCGGCCCGTCGTCCTCCTCGACCCCCGCGAGGCCAAGGGCCTCGAATTCGACACGGTCCTCGTGGTCGGCCCGGACCGGATGAGCGCCAACGACCTGTACGTGGCGCTCACCCGGGCCACTCAGCGGCTGGGGGTCGTCATCCCGGCCTGAGCCACGGAGCCCTGAGCCCCGTGGGCTCGCGTCACGCCGGGGTCAGCCACACCGTCGCCAGCGGCGGCAGGGTGAGCTGGATGCTGGTGCGGTGGCCGTGCGCGCCCACGGACTCCGGCTTCAGCGGCTCCGCGTTGAGCACATCGCTGCCGCCGAACCGCGCCGCGTCCGTGTTCAGCACCTCTGCCCAGACCGGGAC
This sequence comes from Streptomyces sp. FIT100, assembly GCF_024584805.1. NCBI lineage: Bacteria > Bacillati > Actinomycetota > Actinomycetes > Kitasatosporales > Streptomycetaceae > Streptomyces > Streptomyces sp. FIT100. Next base: position 5,582,401 of record NZ_CP075715.1, read on the forward strand.
GGAGGGCGGAACGCCCAGCCGGTACTCGTGGCGGACCACCGGCGAGAAGTTGGAGACCGCCAGCAGCGGGGCGCCGTCCGCGTCGTAGCGGAGGAAGGCGAAGACATTGTCCTCGGCTGCCCCGCCGTCGACCCAGGCGAAGCCCTCGGGGACGGTGTCCCGCTGCCACAGCGCGGGCGTCACCGCGTACACCGTGTTGAGTTCGCGCACCAGGTCGCGCACGCCCCGGTGGTCGCCCGCCGAGTGGTACGTCTCGTCCATCAGCCACCACTCGGGGCCGTGGTCGTGCGACCACTCGGCGCCCTGGGCGAACTCCTGGCCCATGAAGAGCAGCTGCTTGCCCGGGTGCGCCCACATGAAGCCGAGATAGGCCCGGTGGGTGGCGCGCCGCTGCCACCAGTCGCCGGGCATCTTCGACACCAGCGCGCGCTTGCCGTGCACGACCTCGTCGTGCGAGATCGGCAGGACGTAGTTCTCGCTGTACGCGTACACCATCGAGAAGGTCATCTCGTTGTGGTGGAACTTGCGGTGCACCGGCTCGTGCTGGACGTACCCGAGCGAGTCGTGCATCCAGCCCATGTTCCACTTCAGGCCGAATCCGAGGCCGCCGAAGCCGGCCGGGCCGACATGGTGGGTGGCCCGGGTGACGCCGTCCCAGGCCGTGGACTCCTCGGCGATCGTCACGACGCCCGGGCAGCGGCGGTAGACGGTCGCGTTCATCTCCTGGAGGAAGGCGACCGCGTCCAGGTTCTCCCGGCCGCCGTGCTCGTTCGGGCTCCACTCGCCGTGCTCGCGCGAGTAGTCGAGGTAGAGCATGGAGGCGACCGCGTCGACCCGCAGCCCGTCGATGTGGAACTCCTCGCACCAGTACACGGCGTTGGCGACGAGGAAGTTGCGGACCTCCTTGCGGCCGTAGTCGAACTCCAGCGTGCCCCAGTCCGGGTGCGCGGCCCGTGCCGGGTCGGAGTGCTCGTACAGCGGCCGGCCGTCGAACTCCGCCAGCGCCCAGTCGTCGCGCGGGAAGTGCGCCGGCACCCAGTCCATGATCACGCCGACGCCCGCCCGGTGCAGCGAGTCGACCAGGTAGCGGAAGTCGTCGGGGGTGCCCATCCGGGCCGTCGGCGCGTAGAAGCCGGTGACCTGGTAGCCCCAGGAACCGCCGAAGGGGTGCTCGGCGACGGGCATCAGCTCGACGTGGGTGAAGCCCAGATCCTTGACGTACGAAGGGAGTTGGGTGGCGAGCTGGCGGTATGTCAGCCCGGGTCGCCAGGAGGGCAGATGCACCTCGTAGACCGAGAGCGGCGCTTCGTGCACCGGCCGGTCGGCCCGGTGGGCCAGCCACTCCTCGTCGTGCCAGACATGGTGCGACTCGGTGACCACGGAGGCGTTCGCCGGCGGCACCTCGGTGCGGCGGGCCATCGGATCGGCGCGGACCGTGTGCGACCCGTCCGGCCGGGCGATGTCGAACTTGTAGAGCGCCCCCTCGCCCACACCCGGCACGAACAGCTCCCACACCCCGGACGAGCCGAGCGAGCGCATCGGGTACGCGGTGCCGTCCCAGTAGTTGAAGTCTCCGACGAGCCGGACCCCGGAGGCGTTCGGCGCCCAGACCGTGAAGCGGGTGCCGGTCACGCCCTCGTGCGTCATCGGGCGGGCGCCGAGCGCCTGCCACAGCTCCTCGTGCCGGCCCTCGCCGATCAGATGCAGATCGAGCTCGCCGAGCGCGGGCAGAAGGCGGTACGGGTCCGCGGTCTCGACCGTGGTGTCCTCGTACACCACCTGGAGCGTGTACTCCGGCTCGGTGCGCAGCGGCAGCAGCGCCGAGAAGAGCCCGTCGCCCTCCTTGTGCAGCTCCGCCCGAAGCCCCTTGGCCAGCACGGTCACCGACAGCGCGTGCGGCCGCAGCACCCGGAACACCACACCCCCGCGCACCGAGTGGGCGCCGAGCAGCGCGTGCGGATCATGGTGCGAGCCGCTGAGCAGTCGCTCCCGGTCGGCGTCGTCGAGCGGTTTCGCCTTGCGTACGCCGTGCGGCGGCTGGGCGGCGGCTGGCTTGCGGGCAGTCACGGGGGCGGCCTCCTTGTGCTGGGGGTGGGTGGGGGCGGGGGTTCCATGGGGAGCTGCTGTTCTTTCCGCTGTTCTTGCCGCCTCCGGGGAGCGTCAGCGCCCCGGACCGGCGAGCCGCTCGATCGCCGACATCGGCACCGGCAGCCAGTCCGGGCGGTGCCGGGCCTCGTAGACGACCTCGTACACCGCCTTGTCCGTCTCGTAGGCGCGCAGCAGCTCCGGCTCGGCCCGCGGGTCGGTGCCCGCGGCCTCGGCGTAGCCCTCGCAGTACGCCGCGCGGCAGCGCGCCGCCCATGCCGGGTTCCAGGGGCGGTGCGAGCGGGCCGCGTAGTCGAAGGAGCGCAGTATCCCGGCGATGTCGCGGACGGGCGGCTGCATCCGGCGGCGCTCGGCGAGCGGGCGGGCGGGCTCGCCCTCGAAGTCGATGACCGACCAGCCCCCGTCGGGGGTGCGCAGCGTCTGCCCGAGGTGGAGGTCGCCGTGGATGCGCTGGGCGTGTCCGCCGCCGTCGAGTCCGGCCTCGGCGATCGCGTCGAAGGCGGCGCGCAGTCCGCGTACGTACGGCAGCAGGGCCGGCACGGCCCGCACCGCGGCGTCGAGCCGCTCGTTCATGGCGGTCGCCAGATGCTCGGTCTGCGCCCGGCTCAGCGTCATGGTGGGCAGCGCGGCGGCCAGCGCGGTGTGCACCTCGGCCGTGGCCCGGCCGAGCGCACGCGCCTCGGGGGTGAAGTCGCGCCCGGCGGCCAGTGCCTTCAGCGCCAGTTGCCAGCCGTCCTGGGAGCCGCGCAGATAGGGCTGGAGGACGCCCAGCGTCGCGGTCTCGGGCGTGGAGGACTCGTACCAGGCGACCGGAGCGGGCACCCGGTCGCAGCCGGCCCGGGCGAGCGCGAGCGGCAGCTCCAGATCGGGGTTGGTGCCCGGGTAGACCCGGCGGAAGATCTTCAGGATGTACGAATCGCCGTACACCAGCGAGGAGTTGGACTGCTCGGCGTCGAGGATCCGGGCGGGCAGCCGGCCCGGCACCGGTTCGGTGCGGTCGAAGCGCAGCGGGCCGAAGCGGCCGGGGGTGCGCAGCCGCTCAAGGAGCAGCGCGGCGAGCCGCGGGTCGTGCAGGCCCTCGTACACGGTCCGGCCGGCCAGCGGGCCCTCGGAGACCCGGCCGATCAGCGCGCCCGCGAGGTGCGGCGGCAGCGCGGTCCGTACGCCGAGCAGTAGCTGGTAGCAGTCGCCGGGCGGCGCGCCGTCCCGTTTTCCGCCCGCGCTCTTGCCGCCCGCGGGACCCGGCTGCTGGACACGGAGGAGCAGATGCAGCAGACCGGGGCTCGCGGAGCCGACCGGCAGCAGCTCGGCGGCCGACACCAGGGAGAAGCCGGTGACCGGTCGTCCCTTGCCGGCGAACCAGCGCTGCCGGGGCAGCCATTGGCGCAGCAAAGGGGTGAGTGAGGGAAGCAGTGCCACCGGGGTCCGGGTGGATGCAGCCTCCGACATGGCATCGCGTCCTTTCCCCGGGCACACCACAGGTTGCGAAGAGTGTCCCGGATTGCGGTAAATATAGGCTGTCCGGGCTGTGCGTGGGGGTTCCCCCCGCCGTAGGCAGGGAGAATGTCGGCTCAGGATGGTCCGTACGGCCTCGATACGACGCGAGTCGTACCGAGTCTCGATATGAGGGGGAGCGTGCCCCGTGCGGGGCGATGACAACCGCCCCGCACCCGACATGGCATGTGCCGGATCAGTTCCGCTTCGGCCCGGCCGCCTTCGCGGAGCCCTTCGCGGAGCCCTTGGCGGAGCCCTTCAGCGGCTCCTTCCGGACGGCCCCGTTCACCACGGGCTCGTGCGGCACCGCGTCCTTGCGCAGCCGGAACCAGTAGAAACCGTGTCCCGCCAGCGTCAGCAGATACGGCCACTCACCGATCGCGGGGAACCGCACCCCGCCGATCAGCTCCACCGGATGGCGGCCGTTGTACCTCCGCAGGTCCAGCTCGGTCGGCTGGGCGAACCGCGAGAAGTTGTTCACGCACAGGACCAGGTCGTCCCCTCCTTCCTCCGTCGAGGGGGCCTCGCGCAGGAACGCCAGCACCGCGGGGTTCGACGAGGGCAGTTCCGTGTACGAGCCGAGTCCGAAGGCGCGGTTCTGCTTGCGGATCTCGATCATCCGCCGGGTCCAGTGCAGCAGCGAGGACGGCGACGCCATCGACGCCTCGACATTGGTGACCTGGTAGCCGTAGACCGGGTCCATGATGGTCGGCAGATACAGCCGGCCGGGATCGCACGACGAGAACCCCGCGTTGCGGTCCGGGGTCCACTGCATCGGCGTCCGTACGGCGTCGCGGTCGCCCAGCCAGATGTTGTCGCCCATCCCGATCTCGTCGCCGTAGTACAGGATCGGCGAACCGGGCAGCGACAGCAGCAGGGCCGTGAACAGCTCGATCTGGTTGCGGTCGTTGTCGAGCAGCGGCGCGAGGCGGCGCCTGATGCCGATGTTGGCGCGCATCCGCGGATCCTTGGCGTACTCCGCGTACATGTAGTCGCGCTCTTCGTCGGTGACCATTTCGAGCGTGAGCTCGTCGTGGTTGCGCAGGAAGATGCCCCACTGGCAGTTCGCCGGGATCTCCGGGGTCTTGGCCAGGATCTCCGAGACCGGATAGCGGGACTCCCTGCGCACGGCCATGAAGATCCGCGGCATCACCGGGAAATGGAACGCCATGTGGCACTCGTCGCCGCCCACCCGGTAGTCGCCGAAGTAGTCGACGACGTCCTCGGGCCACTGGTTGGCCTCGGCCAGCAGGACCGTGTCCGGGTAGTGGGCGTCGATCTCCTTGCGGACCCGCTTGAGGAAGTCGTGCGTCGCCGGAAGGTTCTCGCAGTTGGTCCCCTCCTCCTGGTAGAGGTACGGCACGGCGTCCAGCCGGAAGCCGTCGATCCCCAGGTCCAGCCAGAAGCGCAGTGCCGCCAGGATCTCGTCCTGCACCGCCGGGTTCTCGTAGTTGAGGTCCGGCTGGTGGGAGAAGAAGCGGTGCCAGTAGTACTGCTTGCGGACCGGGTCGAAGGTCCAGTTGGACGTCTCCGTGTCGACGAAGATGATCCGCGCGTCCTGGAACTGCTTGTCGTCGTCGGCCCAGACGTAGTAGTCGCCGTAGGGGCCCTCCGGATCGCTGCGGGACTCCTGGAACCACGGGTGCTGATCGCTGGTGTGGTTCATGACGAAGTCGATGATGACCCGCATGCCGCGCTGGTGGGCGGCGTCGACGAACTCCACGAAGTCCGCGAGGTCGCCGAAGTCGGGAAGGACCGAGGTGTAGTCGGAGACGTCGTAACCGCCGTCACGCAGGGGTGACTTGAAGAACGGCGGCAGCCAGAGGCAGTCGACGCCCAGCCACTGCAGGTAGTCGAGTTTGGCCGTGATCCCCTTGAGGTCGCCGATGCCGTCGCCGTTGCTGTCCTGGAAGGACCGGACGAGCACCTCGTAGAAGACGGCGCGTTTGAACCAGTCGGGGTCCCGGTCCTTCGCGGGGGTGTCCTCGAAGAGGTCGTGGACGGGCTCGTTGACGATCATGATGTGGGTGACCCTCCGATTGTCGGGGACGGTCGCAGAACCACGACGTGCGCAGGCGTGACGCCCGGCTCGAGGCGCACATAGACGGCCCTGCCCCAGTGATAGGTGTCGCCGGTGAGCTCGTCGCGCACCGGTACGGTCTCGTGCCAGTCGAGGCCGAGTTCCGGCATGTCCAACGAGACCGTGGCCTCCTGGGTGTGGTGGGGGTCGAGGTTCACGACCGTCAGGACCACGTCCGTGCCCGAGCGCTTGCTGTACGCGATGACCGCGTCGTTGCCGACCTGATGGAAGTGCAGGTTCCGCAGCTGCTGGAGCGCCGGGTGGCGGCGCCTGATCCGGTTGAGCGCGGTGATCAGCGGGGCGATGGTGCGCCCCTCGCGCTCCGCCGACTCCCAGTCCCTGGGCCTAAGTTGGTACTTCTCCGAGTCCAGGTACTCCTCGCTGCCCGGCCGCACCGGGGTGTTCTCGCACAGCTCGTACCCCGCGTACACCCCCCACGTGGGGGACAGGGTCGCGGCCAGCACCGCGCGCGCCTCGAACGCCGGCCGCCCGCCGTCCTGGAGGTACGCATGCAGGATGTCCGGGGTGTTCACGAAGAAATTGGGGCGCATACAGGCGGCGGACTCACCCGACAACTCCGTCAGATACTCCGTCAGCTCGTGCTTGGTGTTGCGCCAGGTGAAGTACGTGTACGACTGCTGGAAGCCGACCGCGGCCAGGGTGTGCATCATCGCGGGGCGTGTGAACGCCTCGGCCAGGAAGATCACGTCCGGGTCGGTGCGGTTGATCTCGCCGATCACCTTCTCCCAGAAGACGACCGGCTTGGTGTGCGGATTGTCGACACGGAAGATCCGCACGTCATGCGCCATCCAGTGCCGCAGGATCCGCAGCGTCTCCTCGACCAGGCCCGGCATGTCCTCGTCGAAGGCGATCGGGTAGATGTCCTGGTACTTCTTCGGAGGGTTCTCGGCGTAGGCGATGGAGCCGTCGGGGCGGTGGCGGAACCACTCCGGGTGCTTGTCCACCCACGGATGGTCCGGCGAGCACTGCAACGCGAAGTCCAGTGCCACCTCCATCCGCAGATCGCGGGCGCAGCGCACGAACGCGTCGAAGTCGTCGAGCGTGCCGAGGTCCGGGTGGACCGCGTCGTGACCGCCGTCGGACGAGCCGATCGCCCAGGGCACGCCGACGTCGTCCCGGCCGGCTTCGAGAGCGTTGTTGGGGCCCTTGCGGAAAGTGGAGCCGATGGGGTGGACGGGGGGCAGATAGACGACGTCGAAGCCCATCGCGGCGACGGCGGGCAGCCGCTGGGCGGCGGTCCTGAAGGTGCCGGAGACCGCCGTGCCCCGCCGCGTGGTCGCGCCTTCCGAACGCGGGAAGAGCTCGTACCAGGAGCCGAAGAGCGCGCGGGGCCGCTCGACCTGGAGCGGCAACGGGGGTGAGGCGGTGACCAGTTCGCGCAGCGGGTGGCGGGTCAGCGCGGCGACGGCCTCGGGGGCGAGCGCGGCGGCGAGCCGCTCGGCGGGCGTCCGCGACCCGTCGCGCAGCGCGTCCGCCGCGGTGAGCACCGCCTCCCGGCCGTCCCGCTTGGGCACGCCGGCGGCGGCGCGCTCGTACAGCCCGGCACCCTCGGCGAGGACGAGCGCGGTGTCGATCCCCGCCGGGATCTTGATCCCGGCGTGATGGCGCCAGGTCGCCACCGGATCGCTCCACGCCTCGACGCAGTACGTCCACGGGCCCTCCGCGTCCGGAGTGACCTCGGCCCCCCACCGGTCGGTGCCGGGCGCGAGCTCGCGCATCGGCGTCCAGGGGCCCGGGCGGCCGCCGGGGTCGCGCAGAACGACATTGGCGGCGACCGCGTCGTGGCCTTCGCGGAAGACGGTGGCGGAGACCTGGAAGGTCTCGCCCGTCACCGCCTTGGCGGGCCTTCGCCCGCAGTCGACGAGCGGGCGTACGTCCAGAACGGGAATGCGGCCAATCAGCGGGTTCACGGCATCACCTGGGGGCTGAGCGGGCGTGGCGGAGGGAGCGGGAGGGCGCGCGGGCGGGCCCTCCGAGCGGGGCGTGGGAGTTCTTTGTAACTGCTGCGTCGACGGCTGGCGGGCTGCGGGCATGGCCGCTCCTGTCCGCGTTCACTCGAATAGCTGCGTCTGGATGCGGGGCCGGCACCGGTGCACCGGCCGGCTGCGCGAGGGGTACCGGAGGAGCCTTCCCACGCACCTCCGGGGGGCAATCCGGTGATGCGATACCTACTAGGGCGTAGGGCCTGTCGTCGGTGCCGGACGCGGCCCCTTCGCCCGGCCGCCCCGCACCACCACCCCCGGACGCGCCCAGTGCACCCCCGTGCCGCCCCGGGCGCCCCGTGGTTGGGTGCGGCACGGCGCCGCTACCGTCGGAGGCGAAGGCGACATCCGGTCGGCCGCACAGTGTCGTGCGCCGCCGGATGCGTACCTCCGCTGCGAAGGTGGGACCTGTGAAGGCCATTCGTCGATTCACCGTCCGGCCCGTCCTCCCCGAACCGCTCGCCCCCATCGGCGAGCTGGCCCGCAATCTGCGCTGGTCCTGGCACGCACCGACCCGTGAGCTGTTCCGCGCCGTCGACCCCGAGGGGTGGCGGACGGCGGAATGCGACCCGGTGCGGCTGCTCGGGACCGTGTCCGCCCGCCGTCTCGCCGTGCTCGCCCACGACCAGGACTTCCTGCGCCGGCTCGCCGAGGCCGACCGCGATCTCGCCGGCTATCTGCACGGCCCCCGCTGGTACCAGGAGCAGGGGGACGACGGCGAGCCGCTGCCCTCCGCCATCGCCTACTTCTCGCCCGAGTTCGGCATCACCGCCGCCCTGCCCCAGTACTCCGGAGGGCTCGGCATACTCGCGGGCGACCACCTCAAGGCCGCCAGCGACCTCGGCGTCCCGCTCGTCGGCGTCGGACTGCTCTACCGGCACGGCTACTTCCGCCAGTCCCTGTCCCGCGACGGATGGCAGCAGGAGCACTACCCCGTCCTCGACCCCGACGAGCTGCCCCTCGGCCTGCTCCGCGAGGCGGACGGCAGCCCGGCCCAGGTCGCGCTCGCCCTCCCCGGCGCCCGCCGTCTGCACGCCCGCGTCTGGCACGCCCAGGTCGGGCGCGTACCGCTGCTGCTCCTCGACTCGGACGTCGAGGAGAACGCGCCCGGGGAGCGCGACGTCACCGACCGGCTCTACGGCGGCGGCAGCGAGCACCGGCTGCTCCAGGAGATGCTCCTGGGCATCGGCGGGGTGCGCGCGGTGCGTGCCTACTGCCGGCTGACGGGTCATCCGGAGCCCGAGGTGTTCCACACGAACGAGGGCCACGCCGGCTTCCTCGGCCTGGAGCGCATCCGTGAACTCATGCCCTACGGGCTCGACTTCGACTCCGCGCTGGAGGCGGTGCGCGCCGGGACGGTCTTCACGACGCACACCCCGGTCGCGGCCGGCATCGACCGCTTCGACCGGGAGCTGGTCGCGCACCACTTCGGGGACGACGGCGAACTGCCCGGGGTCGACGCCGGGCGGGTGCTGGGACTCGGCATGGAGAGCTATCCGGGCGGCGAGCCCAACGTCTTCAACATGGCCGTGATGGGCCTGCGGCTGGCCCAGCGCGCCAACGGCGTCTCGACCCTCCACGGCGCGGTCAGCCGGGAGATGTTCCGGGGCCTGTGGCCGGGGTTCGACGTTCCCGAGGTGCCGATCACCTCCGTCACCAACGGGGTGCACGCCCCGACCTGGGTCGCGCCCGAGCTCGCCCGTCTCGCCGACGCCGGCGAGGCGCCCGCCGCCGACATCTGGGAGGTCCGCCGCGAACTGCGCGAGCAACTGGTGCGAGAGGTACGGCAGCGGCTGTACGCGTCCTGGCGCCAGCGCGGCGCGAACACCGCGGAGCTCGGCTGGATCGACGGCGTGCTCGACCCCGGGGTCCTCACCATCGGCTTCGCACGCCGGGTCCCCGCGTACAAGCGGCTCACGCTGATGCTCCGCGACCGTGACCGGCTGATGGAGCTGCTGCTCCACCCCACCAGGCCGGTGCAGATCGTCGTCGCGGGCAAGGCCCACCCGGCGGACGACGGCGGGAAGCGGCTGGTCCAGGAGTTGGTGCGGTTCGCGGACGACCCGCGGGTGCGCCACCGGATCGTCTTCCTGCCCGACTACGGGATGGCGATGGCGCGCACGCTGTACCCCGGCTGCGACGTCTGGCTCAACAATCCGCTGCGGCCGCTGGAGGCGTGCGGCACGAGCGGGATGAAGGCGGCGCTCAACGGCTGCCTCAATCTGTCGGTCCTGGACGGCTGGTGGGACGAGTGGTACGAGCCGGACTTCGGCTGGCCCGTGCCGACCGCCGACGGCACCGCCGCCCAGGACGACGGCCGGCGGGACGACCTGGAGGCCGCCGCCCTCTACGGCCTGATCGAGGAGCGGATCGCGCCGCTCTTCTACGACCGCACCGCCGACGGCCTGCCCGGCCGCTGGATCGAGATGGTCCGGCGCACCCTCACGGCGCTCGGCCCGAAGGTGCTGGCGGACCGCATGGTGCGCGACTACGTGAACCGGCTGTACGCACCCGCCGCCGGCGCACACCGCGCCCTCGCCCTCGACGCGGGCGCGGCCCGGGAGCTGGCCGCCTGGAAGGCGCGGGTGCGCGCGGCCTGGCCGGGCGTCGCGGTCGACCACGTGGAGGCGGGCACGGCGCTCGGCACCGCCGAGCTCGGCGCCACGCTCGCCCTGCGGGCCGGCGTCCGGCTCGGTGAACTCCGGCCGGACGACGTGGAGGTGCAGGCGGTGGCGGGCCGGGTCGACGCGGACGATGCGATCGCCGACGCGCAGACCTTCCCGCTGAAGCCGGCCGACGCCGGCCCGGACGAGGCGGGCCGCAGGGTCTACGAGGGGCCGCTCGCACTGGACCGCACCGGTCCGTTCGGCTACACCGTGCGCGTGCTGCCCGCGCATCCGCTTCTGGCGTCCGGAGCCGATCTCGGCCTGGTGGCGCTGCCTGCGGAGGCGGCGGCGGGTGAGGCGCCGGGGCTGCTGATGCGCTGAGACAGGACCGCCCGGGGGAACGGGAGTTCCCCCGGGCGGTCCTCAGGAGCGGTGGTGGAGCGGCGGGTCTACGGGAAGGTCAGCTTCACGCTGTTGATGTACCCGGTGTCGTAGCGCGCCACGTCCTGGACCTTCAGTTGCCAGGTGCCGTTCGCGACCTCGCTCGACGCGTTGACGGTGTACGTCTCCACGACGTTGTCCGCGGAGTCGCTGCCGCTGGAGTTCTTCAGGCGGTACGCGGTGCCGTCCGGGGCCAGCAGGTCGATGACCAGGTCGCCGCGCCACGTGTGGACGATGTCGACGCCGACCTTGAGGGCGGTGGGGGCGTTGCCGGTACGGCCGGTGACGGCCACCGCGGAGGTGACGGCGGCACCGAGGTCCGGGATGGCGACGTCCGCGGTGTTCTCGAACGACGTACCGGTCTCGCCGCCCGGCCGGGAGCCGACGTTGATGGCGGCCCAGGCGTCGGCCACGGCCTTGTACTCGGCGCTCGACGTGCCGTACAGCTCACCGGCCACGGCGAGCGTGCCGGTGCGCGCGCCCGCGTAGTTCGTGGTCGAGTTGAACTTCGTCGTCAGCGCCTTGAACCAGATCAGCGACGCCTTGTCGCGGCCGATGCCGGTGACCGGCAGTCCGTCGGAGGTCGGCGAGTCGTAGTTCACGCCGTTGACGGTCTTGGCCCCGCTGCCCTCGGAGAGCAGGTAGTACCAGTGGTTCGCCGGGCCCGAGGAGTAGTGGACGTCGATGCCGCCGATGCCCGAGTACCAGGCGTCCTTGGACGAGCCGTCCTTGCTCGGCTTGTCCATGTAGCGCAGCGGGGTGCCGTTGCCCCGGATGTCGATCTTCTCGCCGACCAGGTAGTCGCCCACGTCCTGGGCGCTGTCGGCGTAGAACTCGACCGCCGCCGCGAAGATGTCGGACGTCGCCTCGTTGAGGCCGCCGGACTCGCCGCTGTAGACGAGGCCGGCGGTGTTGGAGGTGACGCCGTGCGTCATCTCGTGCGCGGCCACGTCGATGGAGGTCAGCGGCTTGGTGTTGCCGGAGCCGTCGCCGTAGGTCATGCAGAAGCAGCTGTCGGACCAGAAGGCGTTGACGTACGCGTTGCCGTAGTGGACCCGGGAGTACGCGCCGACGCCGTCGCCGCGGATGCCGTTACGGCCGTGCACGTTCTTGTAGTAGTCCCAGGTGAGCGCGGCGCCGTAGTGCGCGTCGGCACCGGCGGTCTCCGCGTTCTGCGGGGTGCCGTCGCCCCAGATGTCGTCGCTGCCGGAGAAGAGCGTGCCGGTGCCCGACGTACCGCGGTTGAGGTTGTACGTCTTGTGGCCGCCGCGGCCGGTGTCGGTCAGGGTGTACGAGGGCGCGGTGCCGAGGGTCACCTGACCGCTGTACATGGTGTTGCCGGTGCCGGTGTGGACGGCCTGCCACTCGTAGAGCTTCGCGCCGGTGGCGGCGTCGGTGACGACGTGCAGCTCGTTCGGGGTGCCGTCGTGCTGGAGGCCGCCGACGACGGTCTCGTAGGCGAGCGTCGGCCTGCCCTGGGCGAGCCAGACGACCTTGCGCGGGGCGCGGTCGGCGGCGGTCTTCTTCGAGCCCTCGGCCTGCGCGGCGGCGAGCGCCTGGCGCTCGGCCGCGGCGGGCGCGACGTCGGCGGTGGTGTCGACGTTCTTCAGCGCGGCGGCGGACGCCTTCGTGACCGACTCGGTCCTGCCGGCCTTCGTCTCGGCGACCACGAGGTCACCGCCGAGGACGGGGAGCCCGGCGTAGGTGCGCTCGTAGCGCGTGTGCGTGGTGCCGTCCCGGTCCTGGACGACATCGCGGACGACGAGCTTCTCCTGGGCGCCGAGGCCGAGTTGGGCCGCCGTGGCGGCCTTGGTGGCGTTGGCCTCGCGTATCAGCTCGGCCCGCTGGGCGGGGGTGAGCTGCGCGGGCAGGGCGCCGGGGTCGGCCACGGCGGCGGTGCCAGGGGCGGCGGAGGGGCCGGCGGCGGTGGCGGAACCCGACTGGATGCCGACGGCGAGCAGGGCGGCGGCTGCGAAGAGGGCGCCGGTCGCTGTGGCGCGACGGCGGTTGGGCGTGGGTCTCACGCGGACTCCTTCTGCGAGGGGGGTCAGGGGCGGCTGGGTGGGCCGCCCGGCAGAGCACGGAGCGTGTGGTGCGTGGAACGGGGGAAGAGTGGCAGGCCGAGACAGGCCCTGTCAGGAGCGCGTCAAAAGATTGGCCGGAAACCGTCCGTTCGCCGAAACGTCATGTTCGTTAAGCGGACGTTTCGCCGATCAACACCGCGAAGCCACCGGGCAGGTGGACGGGCCCGGAAACGCAGGGCATGCCGGGATCCGGACCGTCGCCGCCCCGCGGGGGCCGGGAAGGGGAGCAGAGGGTACGCGCCACCACCCGCGGGCGGGCGCGGCGTGGCGCGTTCCGCGCGGCCACAGGCGCCGGTCGTCCCGGGACTCAGGCGGCCGGCCCGGAGTCCCCGGTATCCGTGGGGTCGCCGGTGTCCGTGGGGTCCCCGGCGTCCTGAGGAGCCCTGGCGTCCCTGGGGTCCCCGGCGTCCCCGGCGTCCCTGGGGTCCACCCACAAGGACTCGGCGAGCCCGCACAGTTCGCCCTCCGCCGTGGTCAGCGCCACCCCCATCACATGCTTGCGGCCCGACTCCGAGCGCAGCCACGCGTACGAGATGTGCGGCGCGCCCACGCGCACCGGGCGCAGGAGCGCCCCGGTGAGCGCGGCGGTGACCGCACCCGGGCGCTGGGTGCCGAGGAGGCGGCCCGCCCAGAGCCCCGGGCAGTCCAGGGTGCCCCAGGCCAGCCGGGGCGGGAGGAAGCCGCCCGGACCGGCGAGCACCGGGTCCGGGACCCAGCCGGTGGCGACGAGGCCGCGGCCCGGCACCGGCGAACAGTGCTGGCGCAGCCCCCGGTCGGAGGCGCGCAGGCCGCAGCCGAAGCAGTCGACGACCCCGGCCGGCGGCGCGGCCCGGAACGCCTCGGCCGCCGCCACCGCTTCCTCCCACGAGGGCGCCCCTGGCGCGTCCAGGGAGAGCTCCGCCGGGGCCGCGGTCGCCAGGGCCCGCCCGGCGTCGCCCAGCTCGGCCCCGCCGCCCGCCGTCTCCGCGATCCGCACCGGCACCTCCACGGGCACCGGCCCGCGGAAGTCCACGCGCACGGCCTTCGCCCCGGAGCGTTCGGCGAGCAGCCCCGCGACGTAACCGCCGAAGGCCACCCCGGGATAGCCGACGTACAGCCCCGGCACCACGATCGCGTCACTCGTCGTCATGCCCCCACCTCACCACATTCCGCCGGGCCCGACGCACGTCAGACCAGGCTGTCCTGCCACGCCCGGTGCAGGTCCGCGAACCGGCCGGTGGCGCCGATGAGTTCGGCCGGTGTGCCGTCCTCCACCACCCGGCCGTGCTCCATCACCAGCACCCGGTCCGCGATCTCCACCGTGGAGAGCCGATGGGCGATCACCACGGCCGTCCGGCCGCGCAGCACCGTGTCCATCGCCCGCTGGACCGCCCGCTCGCCCGGGATGTCCAGGGAGCTCGTCGCCTCGTCGAGGATCAGCACCGCCGGGTCGGCGAGCAGCGCCCGCGCGAAGGCGACGAGCTGGCGCTGGCCGGCCGAGATCCGGCCGCCCCGCTTGCGTACGTCCGTGTCGTAGCCGTCCGTCAGGCCGCTGATGAAGTCGTGGGCGCCGATCGCCTTCGCGGCGTGCTCGATCTCCTCGCGGGTCGCGTCCGGCCGACCGATCGCGATGTTCTCGGCGACGGTCCCCGAGAACAGGAACGCCTCCTGGGTCACCATCACCACCCCGCGCCGCAGTTCGGGCAGGGCGAGGTCGCGCAGATCGACACCGTCGAGGAGGACGCGGCCCTCGGTGGGGTCGTAGAAGCGCGCCAGCAGCTTCGCGAGCGTGGACTTGCCCGCGCCGGTGGAGCCCACGACCGCCACGGTCTGCCCGGCGGGGATCGTCAGACCGAAGCGGGGCAGCACCTCGCCGCCGGTGCGGTAGGCGAACCGGACGTCCTCGAAGACGACGGAACGGCCCGGCCCGGCCGTCCCGGTGCGGGCGGGCAGGTCCACGGGACGGGCGGACTCGGGCACGGACGGGGCCTGGGCCAGCAGCCCGGCGATCTTCTCCAGGGACGCGGCGGCCGACTGGTACGAGTTGAGGAACATGGCGAGCCGGTCGATCGGGTCGTACAGCCGCCGCAGATACAGCACCGCGGCCGCCAGGACGCCCAGCGCCAGGGTCCCCTCGGTCACCCGGTGCGCGCTCCACAGCACGATCCCGGCGACGGCGGTGTTGGCGACCAGCCGGGAGGAGACGACATAGCGGGCCATCTCCAGGAGCGCGTCGCCGTTGGAGCGGGCGTGCAGGTCGTTGAGCGCCCGGAAGCGCTCGTCGTTGGCGCGCTCGCGGCGGAAGGCGCGCACCGGTCGGATGCCGTTCATCGTCTCCGCGAACTTCACGATCACCGCGGCGATCGCCGTGGACCGCTCGGCGAACACCGCGCCGGCGCGGCGCTGGTAGAGCCGGACGAACAGATAGAGCGGGACGAAGCTGAGCACGGCGAGGCCGCCGATGCCGAGGTCCAGCCAGAGCAGCATCGCCGAGATGTAGACGAAGGCGAGGATGACCGCGATGAGCTCCTGGAGCCCCTCGCTGAGGAGCTCGCGGAGCGACTCGACGTCGGTGGTGGAGCGCGAGATCAGCCGGCCCGACGTGTACCGCTCGTGGAAGTCGACGCTGAGCGCCTGGGCGTGCCGGAAGATCCGGCCGCGCAGATCGAGCAGGGCGTCCTGGTTGACCCGGGCCGCCGCGCGGATGAAGGCGTACTGGAGGACGCCGGAGGCGATCGCACACAGCGCGTAACTCGCGCCGACGGCCACCAGTGGGCCGTGGTCGCCGCGGCGCAGGGCCGGCACGCCGCTGTCGATGGCGTACGCGACGAGGAGCGGGCCGGCCTGCGCGGCGGCCTGCTGGAGGAGCAGGAGGAGCGCGGCGAGGGCGACCCGGGCGCGGCGCGGCGCCAGCAGCGACCGGAGCAGGGCGCCGGTGGCGCCCTCGGGCGCGGGCAGGGAGTCCCGGTCGAACGGATCGCCCGGCGGGCTGCTCGGTGACGTCATCGGGCTGCCTCCTCGGCGTGGCGGCCGCCCGACATCAGCCAGGCGTACTCGGCGTTGTCCCGCAGCAGTTCGTGGTGGGTGCCGACGGCGGCGATCCGGCCGCCGGACAGCAGTGCGACGCGGTCGGCGAGCAGCACGGTCGAGGGCCGGTGCGCCACGACGAGGGCGGTGGTGCCCTCAAGAACGCGACGGAGGGCCGCCTCCACGAGCGCCTCGGTGTGCACGTCGAGCGCGGAGAGCGGATCGTCCAGGACGAGGAAGCGGGGGTGCCCGACGACCGCGCGGGCGAGGGCGAGACGCTGCCGCTGGCCGCCGGAGAGGCTGAGCCCCTGCTCCCCGACCTGGGTGTCGACGCCCTGTGGCAGCGCGTCCACGAACCCGGCCTGCGCCACGTCGAGCGCCCGCCGCACCCCCTCGTCCCCGGCGGACTCGGCGCCCATCCGCACGTTCTCCCCGACGCTCGCCGAGAACAGCGTCGGCTCCTCGAACGCCATCGACACCAGCCGCCGCAGTTCCTCGCGCTCCATCGCCGCGATGTCCCGCCCGTCGAGTGTGATCCGGCCTCCGGTCACCTCGTACAGCCGCGGCACGAGCGCGGTGAGCGTGGTCTTCCCGGATCCGGTCCCTCCGACGAGGGCCATGGTCTCGCCGGGCCGCACCTGCAGATCGATCCGCCGCAGCACGGGCACGGAATCCGCTCCCGCGTCCGGGTACCGGAACTCCACGCCCTCGAAGACCAGTCCGCCGTCCGCCGCGGCGGCCTTCCCGTTCCCGGCACCGAGGCCGAGGCCGACGCCGACACCGAGGCCGATGCCGGGCGCCGCGGCCGTACTTCTGCGGTGTGCACCGCCGTCCGCCGCGGCCGTGTCGGCGGCCTCATCGGTGCCGCGCGGTCCCGCACTGCCTCCTGCGCCGCCGGGCGCCGCGCCCGCCGTGGGCGAAGTCCCGGCCGCGGCATGCGTGTCGGTCGCGCCGTCCGCCCGGTCGGGCCGGGGACCGCTGTCCGCGGCCCCGCCCGGCGGTCCCCCGTCCCGGGTAGGCGAGGACGGCGCGACCGCCACCCGGGATTCCGCCGGGGCGTTCATGACCTCGAAGTAGCGGTCCGTCGCCGTCGCCGCCTCCTGGCTCATCGCCAGCAGGAAGCCCATCGCGTCCACGGGCCAGCGCAGCGCCAGCGCGGTGGAGAGGAAGGCGACGAGCGTGCCGGCCGACAGGGCGCCGTCGGCGACCTGGATCGTGCCGAGGACGAGCGCCGCGCCGATGGCCAGTTCGGGGATGATCATGATGACGGCGAAGATGCTCGCGAGCAGCCTGGCCTTGACGAGTTCGGTGCCCCGCAGCCGGCGGGCCAGGGCGCGGAAGGCCGCCGCCTGGCTGCGGTGGCGGCCGAAGCCCTTGATGACGCGGATGCCGAGCACGCTCTCCTCGACGACCGTCGTCAGATCACCCACCTGGTCCTGCGCGGTGCGCGCGACCGCCGAGTAGTGCCCCTCGAAGCGTGCGATCAGGAACACCAGCGGGGCCACCGGCGCCAGCAGGACCAGCCCGAGCGTCCACTGCTGCGCCAGCAGGATCCCCGCGCCGACCAGGATCGTCACCCCGTTGACGAGCAGGAACGTCAGCGGGAAGGCGAGGAACATCCGCAGCAGCATCAGGTCCGTCGTGCCGCGCGACAGCAGCTGCCCCGACGCCCACCGGTCGTGGAAGGCCACCGGGAGCCGCTGGAGATGGCGGAACAGATCCGCTCGCATCGCCGCCTCGACCCCCGCCAGCGGCCGCGCCACCAGCCACCGCCGGAAGCCGAAGAGCAGCGCCTCGGCGAACCCGAGCAGCAGCAGGTACAGCGCGCCCAGCCACACCCCGCGCGTGTCCCGCTCGGCGACCGGTCCGTCCACCATCCACTTGAGGACGAGCGGGATCACCAGGCTCAGACAGGACGCGACGACCGCGACGAACGCCGCGGTGAACAGCCGGGCCCGCACGGGCCGTACATACGGCCACAGCCGGAGCAGCGAGCGGACGGCGGACCGCTTTCCGGCGGCCTCGGCTCCGGTTCCGGCCCCGGCCTCGGCTCCGGTTCCGGCCCCGGCTCCGGTTCCGGCCTCGGCCCCGGCTTCGACTTCGGCATCGGCTTCGGCGGCGACTTCGTCTGTTCTGGACATCAGGCGCGAGCCTACGGTTCACCACTGACAGTGCCCACCGGATTTCCCCCCGCCCGGTCGGCGCCGCCGCTACCGCTTCACCCGCAGCAGCAGCACCGACCTGGCCGGCACCGTCACCTGCTCGCCGCCCCGGTGCACCGTCCCCGGCGCCTCCGCCTGGTCCTCCAGCGAGGTGTCCACGACCAGCTCGTACGCGTCCGCCCACGGCGGCCCCGGCAGCTGGAAGCCCAGCGGCCGGTGCCCCGCGTGGAGGACCGTCAGAAAGCTCTCGTCCGTGACCTGCGCGCCCCGCGCGTCCCGCCCCGGGATGTCGCGGCCCGAGAGGTAGAGCGCGACCGTCGACGCCGGCGCGTACCAGTCCTGCTCGGTCATCTCCGTGCCGCGCGCCGTGAACCACGCCAGGTCCCGCAGCCCGTCCGCGGTCTGCGGACGGCCGGAGAAGAACGCGCGCCGCCGCAGCACCGGATGCGCGCCGCGCAGCGCCAGCAGCCGGGAGACCAGCGCCGGCAGACCGCCGGCCCCCTGCTCGTCCCGCAGCGACCAGTCGATCCAGCTGACCTCGTTGTCCTGGCAGTACGCGTTGTTGTTGCCGCCCTGCGTACGGCCCATCTCGTCGCCCGCGACGAGCATCGGCACGCCCGTGGACAGCAGCAGGGTGGTGAGCAGGTTGCGCAGCTGCCGCCGCCGCAGCGCGTTGACCCGGGGATCGTCGGTCTCGCCCTCCACACCGCAGTTCCAGGCGCGGTTGTCGTTCGTGCCGTCCCGGTTGCCCTCGCCGTTCGCCTCGTTGTGCTTGCGTTCGTACGAGACCAGGTCACGCAGGGTGAAGCCGTCGTGGGCGGTGATGAAGTTGACCGACGCGTACGGCCGCCGCCCGCCCCAGGCGTACAGGTCGCTGGAGCCCGAGAGCCGGTATCCGAGGTCCCGTACGTCGGGCAGCGCGCCGCGCCAGAAGTCCCGTACGGCGTCCCGGTAGCGGTCGTTCCACTCCGTCCACAGCGGCGGGAACGCGCCCACCTGGTAGCCGCCGTTGCCGACGTCCCACGGCTCGGCGATCAGCTTCACCCGCCGCAGCACCGGGTCCTGGGCGATCACCGCGAGGAACGGGGACAGCATGTCGACGTCGTGCATCGAACGCGCGAGCGCCGCCGCGAGATCGAAGCGGAAGCCGTCCACACCCATCTCGGTGACCCAGTAGCGCAGCGAGTCGGTGATCAGCCGCAGGACGTGCGGCTGGACGACGTGCAGTGTGTTGCCGCAGCCGGTGTAGTCGGCGTACCGGCGGGCGTCGGACTGGAGGCGGTAGTAGCCCCGGTTGTCGATGCCCTTGAGGCCGAGCGTCGGGCCGAGCTCGCCCGCCTCGGCCGTGTGGTTGTAGACGACGTCGAGGATGACCTCGATGCCCGCCTCGTGCATCGCCCGCACCATCCGCTTGAACTCGCCGACCTGCTGCCCGGCCGTCCCCGAAGCGCTGTACGCGGCGTGCGGCGCGAAGTAGCCGATCGAGTTGTAGCCCCAGTAGTTCTTCAGCCCGCGCCGCAGCAGATGGTCCTCATGGGCGAACTGATGCACCGGCAGCAGCTCGACCGCCGTCACACCGAGCCGCACCAGATGGCCGATGGCGGCCGGGTGCGCGAGCCCCGCGTACGTGCCGCGCAGCTCCTCGGGGATGTCCGGGTGGAGCTTGGTGAAGCCGCGCACGTGCAGCTCGTAGATGACCGAGTCGGCCCACGGGGTCTTGGGACGGCGGTCGTCGGCCCACTCGTCGTCGGGCGCGTCGTCGTGCACGACGACGCCCTTCGGGACGTACGGCGCCGAGTCGCGGTCGTCGCGCACGGTGTCGGCCACCTGCTGCTGCGGCCAGTCGCGGACGTGCCCGTAAACTTCGGGCGGCAGCGTGTACTCGCCGTCGACCGCACGTGCGTACGGGTCGAGGAGCAGCTTCGCCGGGTTCCAGCGGGCGCCGGTCCACGGATCCCAGCGGCCGTGCACCCGGTAGCCGTACCGCTGCCCCGGCCGGACGCCCGGCACGAAGCCGTGCCAGATCTCGTGCGTCAGTTCGGTCAACGGCAGCCGGGTCTCGGTCCCCGACTCGTCGAAGAGACACAGGTCGACGGCCTCGGCCCCGCCCGCCCACAGCGCGAAGTTGGTGCCCGCGACCCCGTCGGGACCGACCCGGAACCGCGCACCCAGCGGGGTCGGCGCACCCGGCCAGACCGGCGGACCCGACGCCTCCACCCCCGGTGTCCCGTCGTCCCTGCGCCGTCCGTTCAGAACCGGACGGCGCTCCACGGCAGGGGAGGACGGCCCTCCTTCCCGCACTGCCTCCTGCTCGGCTGCGCTCGACACGTGTCGGCCTCCCGCGGCTCGTCGGCCCCCGCGGGCTGCGGCGCACGGCGTCCCGGCCGCGGCGCCCCGCGCGTGGTCCTCCCACCTGTTCTGCCCGCGCTGTGCTACTCCCAACTTGACTTCTCCCTCTTAGTTGACGAGGGGGACTCTGGTGGACGCCGTCCCGTGCTCTGCGCGTCGCCGGACATCGACGTCGATCCCCATGCGGGGATCACCCTTCACCCATCGTGCTGGTCGCGCCGTAAGCGGCAGGACGGGCGCGTGTACCGTCCGGATCCAT
This sequence comes from Streptomyces sp. FIT100, assembly GCF_024584805.1. Classification (NCBI taxonomy): domain Bacteria; kingdom Bacillati; phylum Actinomycetota; class Actinomycetes; order Kitasatosporales; family Streptomycetaceae; genus Streptomyces; species Streptomyces sp. FIT100. Next base: position 5,602,991 of record NZ_CP075715.1, read on the forward strand.
GGACGACGGCGTGTACGTGGGCAACGCAGGCAAGGACGCGGCGCTGGACCGGGGATGGCTGCTCGGACATTTCAAGAATGCCGGTGATCCTCGCCAGAGCGATGCCGTAGAGATCAAGTGGGGCGTCCACCCGCGTGGTGACGAGCGCGCCCAGTGGGTGCGGGGCGAGGAACGCACCGCTCTCCTGGTCCTCATCAGCGGTCGCTTCCGCGTCGAGCTCCCTGGCCGCAGTGTGCTGCTGGCGCGTCAAGGCGACTACGTCGTGTGGGGGCCAGGTGTGGATCATTCCTGGGGCGCGGAGGAGGAGTCGGTGGTGCTCACGGTGCGGTGGCCGTCCGTACCCGGATACGCAGTGCCGCAGGAGGAGGATCGGACGGCAACGGCTCATGTGTGAGCCTCGGAGGTCGCCACCGCGGTAGCCGAGCTTCCTGCGGTTGCGGATCCGGTCTGCGGGGACCGGGATCGTCGCCTCGGCCAGTCCACTTTCGCAACAGGCCCTGGCTCGCGTACCCGTACGAGGGGCCCGGTCGTTGGGCGGGACGTGCTGTGTCTCTGCGACGACCCCCCACGAGGTGACTGAAGTGAGCAACGCGGTGAGACGGACGAGGGCCGGGCTGGCCGCCGTCTTCGTATGGACGGGACTGCTGGTCCTGCTGACGGGCTGCACGGGCGGCGAGCCGAGCGCCGGGGGCAAGCCGCGGTCGGCCGCCGACCACATCAGGATCACCCCCGCGGACGGTGCGAAGGACGTGGCGCCGGACGGGGGCGTGGAAGTGAGCGTGCCCAGTGGCCGGCTGGAGCGGGTCAGGGTCACGCGGATCGAGGACGCCGAGCCCGCCGAGATCCCGGGCGGCATCTCCGGGGACGGGCTGCGGTGGCGGCCCGACGACCGTGCGCGGCTCCAACTGGCCGCCAAGTACCGCGTGGACGCGGTGGCGCTCGACGGTCACGGCAGGCGCTCCGCCCGGCACAGCACCTTCACCACGCTGGTGCCCGAGCACCGCCTGATCGCCTACTCCAAGCCGGAGAACCGCTCCACCGTCGGCACCGGCATGATCGTCTCCATCACCTTCAACCGCGAGGTCACTAACCACGCGGCGGTGCAGCGCGCCATCCGGATCACCGCCGACCCGCCGGTGGAGGTCGTGGGCCACTGGTTCAGCAACGGCCGTATCGACTTCAGGCCGCGCACGTACTGGAAGCCGGGCACCAAGGTGAAGGTCGGCCTGGGGCTGCGCGATGTGCAGGGCGCTCCGGGCGTGTACGGCATCCAGGACAAGACCTTCGCCTTCACCGTGGGCCGTTCGCAGATCTCCACGGTCGACGCGGAGCGGCACATCATGGAGGTGCGCCGCGACGGCGATCTGATCGCGACCCTGCCGGTCACGGCGGGCGCGCGGAAGACGACGACGTACAACGGCACGATGGTGGTCAGCGAGATGTTCGACGTGACCCGGATGAACGGGGCCACGGTCGGCTTCCGGAACAGGAAGACCGGCAAGAGCGAGTACGACATCAAGGACGTGCCGCACGCGATCCGGCTCACGACGTCGGGCACCTTCCTGCACGGCAACTACTGGTCGCGCGCCGACACCTTCGGCCGGGCGAACGTCAGCCACGGCTGCATCGGGCTCCGCGACGAGCAGGGCGGCAGCGAGCTGAGTCCGGCCGGGTGGTTCTTCGACCGCACGCTGATCGGCGACATCGTGAAAGTGGTCAATTCCCGTGACCGGACGGTCGCTCCCGACAACGGTCTGAACGGCTGGAACATGGACTGGGCGAAGTGGAAGGCCGGTTCCGCACTCGGCTGACCCCCGCCGGGCCGCATGCCCCGCCCCGGTCCTGGACATGTTGGGACTGAACGGTGACATCCGTGGGGAGTTGCCGCGGCTTGCGGTGTGATTATCTATCGCCAGGTGTGCGCAGGGAGCGCGCGTGGGGGTAGTGCCCGGCCGAGGCCGGGCCACGGGCCGTGGCGGGGCCAGGCCGTGCGAGGGGAGAGGGCCATCGTGAACGGGCAGCCGATATCGGGGGCATCGGCCGGATTCGGGTCCGGGGCAGAGGTCGGAGCAGGGGTCGGAGCAGCGGGCGGCGGCGGTCGTGGACACGGACGCGGTCGCGGACGTACGGGGGTCCTGGCCCTGGTCCTGGGGGCGTTGCTGCTGGTGACCGCGTGCGGGGGCGGGGAGGCCGGCAAGGGCGGCGAGAACGACGGCAAGGAGGGCGGCGGCCAGGCGGTGGGGAACACCGCCTCGCAGGCCGTCGTGACCATCGCCCCCAAGGACGGCGCCAAGGCGGTCGCCACCAGTGGCGCCCTCAAGGTCACCGCCGACAAGGGCAAGCTGACCGCCGTCACCGTCCAGGACGACAAGGGCAACACGGTCGAGGGGAAGATCGCCACGGGCGGCGCCTCCTGGGAGCCGCTGGCGCATCTCGCCGCCGCGACCAAGTACAAGGTGCACGCGGTCGCCAAGGACGCCGACGGCCGTGAGTCCGCGAAGGACACCACCTTCACCACGCTCGTCCCGAAGAACACCTTCATCGGCCACTACACGCCGGAGGACGGTTCGACCGTCGGCGTGGGCATGCCGGTCTCCATCAACTTCACCCGGGGCATCACCGCCCCGGAGGCCGTGGAGAACGCGATCGAGGTGACCACCGAGCCGTCGGTCCCGGTCGAGGGCCACTGGTTCGGCAACGACCGGCTCGACTTCCGCCCGGAGAAGTACTGGGCGGCCGGCACGAAGGTGACGGTCAAGCTCAACCTGGACGGTGTCGAGGGCAGGCCCGGGGTCTACGGCAAGCAGGCCAAGTCGTTCTCCTTCACCATCGGCCGCAGCCAGGTCTCCACGGTGGACGCCAAGTCCCACACCATGAAGGTCGTACGGGACGGCAAGCTCATCAAGACGATCCCGATCACCGCCGGCGCCCCGTCGACGACGACGTACAACGGCCAGATGGTGATCAGCGAGAAGTACCGGGTGACCCGGATGAACGGCGCCACCGTCGGCTTCGGCGGTGAGTACGACATCAAGGACGTGCCGCACGCGATGCGCCTGTCCACCTCCGGCACCTTCATCCACGGCAACTACTGGGCCTCGTCCGGCACCTTCGGCTCGGCCAATGTCAGCCACGGCTGTGTGGGCCTGCGGGACGTGCGCGGCGGCTGGGACAAGAAGGCCCCGGCGGCGTGGATGTACAACAACTCGATCATCGGCGACGTCGTGATCGTGAAGAAGTCCAAGGACAAGCAGATCGCCCCGGAGAACGGCCTGAACGGCTGGAACATGTCCTGGGCGGAGTGGACCAAGTAGGACCCCGCGGAGGACTCCCGCGGGCCGCTCAGGACCCGCATGACGTACGGGCCCGGTGCTGTGACGGACAGCACCGGGCCCACCCCTGTTAACGGGGACTAACCTTCCGGTCATGACCGTTTCTCTCGAAGTCTCCGAAGGCGTCGGCACCATCCGCCTCGACCGCCCTCCGATGAACGCCCTCGACATCGCCACCCAGGACCGGCTGCGCGAGCTTGCCGCCGAGGCGACCGACCGGGACGACGTGCGCGCCGTGATCCTGTACGGCGGCGAGAAGGTGTTCGCGGCCGGCGCGGACATCAAGGAGATGCAGGTGATGGACCACGCCGCGATGGTCAAGCGGTCCAGGGCCCTGCAGGACTCGTTCACCGCCGTCGCCCGGATCCCCAAGCCCGTCGTCGCCGCCGTCACGGGCTACGCGCTGGGTGGCGGCTGCGAGCTCGCGCTCTGCGCCGACTACCGGATCGCCGCCGACAACGCCAAGCTGGGCCAGCCGGAAATCCTGCTGGGGCTCATCCCGGGAGCGGGCGGCACCCAGCGCCTCGCCCGTCTGGTCGGCCCGTCCAAGGCGAAGGACCTCATCTTCACGGGCCGTCATGTGAAGGCCGACGAGGCGCTGACGATCGGTCTCGTCGACCGGGTCGTCCCGGCGGCCGAGGTGTACGAGCAGGCGCACGCCTGGGCGGCGAAGCTGGCCCAGGGGCCGGCGCTGGCGCTGCGCGCGGCGAAGGAGTCCGTCGACGCGGGCCTGGAGACGGACATCGACACGGGCCTGGCGATTGAACGGAACTGGTTCGCGGGCCTGTTCGCGACCGAGGACCGCGAGCGCGGTATGCGCAGCTTCGTGGAGGAGGGGCCGGGCAAGGCGAAGTTCCTCTGAGCCGGGCCCGGTTGGACACGCAGAGTCGGTACGTCAACCTGATGGGCGGCTTAAACAGACCTTAAGGGAAGCCTAAGGACCGCACCGGCGCAGCGCTTCGCGATCAGTTGTATGCGGTGCGTCATCGCAGGTCAGGATGGCTATCGCAGGGCTGATCTGCCAGTGTCATATGCCAAACCGATGCCCCGGAATCAAGCATTCCGGGGCATGGAATCCGCCGGAACGGCCACGGAACGTGCTCCGGGCGGCCATGATGGGGGCATGGCGGGGCTGGAGGGTAGGGAGCAACCGCGGCAGCGCGGGAGTGTGACCGCTGCGCGGTGGATGCCGGCCGTCGAGGACGAACAGGCGCTCAAGGCACTTGAGTTGTTCGGGAACCCGACGGACGAGGAGGTCAGGTTGCCGTCCCGGCCCGAGTCTGCCGCCACCGCCCGCAGGCTCACACAGAGTGTCGTACTCCGTCAGTGGGCGCTCTCCCCGCAGGTCGCCGAGCACGCGACCCTGCTCGTCTCCGAGCTCGTGGGCAACGCGGTGCGTCACACGGGGGCGCGGGTCTTCGGGCTGCGGATGCTGCGCAGGCGCGGCTGGATCCGGGTGGAGGTGCGGGATCCCTCCCGCGGGCTGCCGTGCCTGATGCCGGTGCACGAGCTGGACACCAGTGGCCGAGGCCTCTTCCTGGTCGACAAGCTCTCCGACCGCTGGGGCGTCGATCTGCTGCCGCGCGGAAAGACGACCTGGTTCGAGATGCGCGTCGTCGACCGCGCCTGACCGTCCCCGGAAGCACGAAAGCCCCCTGCTGCCGTCGTGCGGCGCCTGGGGGCTTCATGCGTGCGGCCGTGGACAAGGGGGTGTGATCCACGACCGCTCTGGAACGACCTGGCCCGGGTCAATGGGGGTCGTGTCACCGACTATGGCAGACGGGGGGCCTTCGCGCCAAAAGTCCCTACTGGATTAAATCGGTCCATAGTCGCCCAAATGGAAAGTGAATCAAAGGTGAAATGAGCCACCCGCCTCGGAAACAATGATTAGGTATGGGGCGGCGCGGGTGATCCCTTGATCCGGGTGCGATTCGAGGGTCCTGGTGGAGGAGCGACGCGCAAAGGTCCTGAAGTAGGCAAATCATTATTTTTCGCCCCTGCGTGCGTATCGTGATCACCGTGATTCGCATCGGCCGGCGCGGCGCCCTGCGCGCGCGAGTGCACACGGGCGCCGCGCTCGCCGTCATGCTTCTGGTCTCCGCCGTCGCGGCGGGCTGCACCAGCCCCGACCGGCAGAGCGGGCGCGAGTCCGCCCCGCCCCCGCCGCCGACCAGGGAGGCGGCCGCCGTCCCCGCCGGGCTGCCCGGGATGCCGCCGGTCCTGGACCCGAAGGACATCTACGCGGCCGACCGCCCCGGCCGCCTCTCGCCGACCGTCGCCGACTTCCCGTCGCGGGTGTACGTACCGAACACGCTCTCCCACACGGTCACGGTCATCGACCCGGCGACGTACAAGATCGTCGATACCATCCCGGTCGGCGACCACCCGCAGCACGTCGTGCCCTCCTGGGACCTGAAGACCCTGTGGGTGAACAACAACCGCGGCAACAGCCTCACTCCGATCGACCCGGCGACCGGCAAGGCGGGCAGCCCCGTCGACGTGCACGACCCGTACAACCTCTACTTCACGCCCAACGGCCGCCACGCCGTCGTCATGGCCTCCCTCGACCGCGAGCTCGTCTTCCGCGACCCCCACACCATGCAGACGCTCAAGACCACCCCGGTGTCCTGCTACGGCGTCAACCACGCGGACTTCTCCGCCGACGGGCGGTACTTCATCGTCTCCTGCGAGTTCTCCGGGGAACTGCTCAGGGTGGACACGGAGCGGATGGAGGTGACCGCCCAGCAGAAGCTCCCGTTCTCCGGCGCGATGCCGCAGGACGTGAAGCTCTCGCCGGACGGCAGGACCTTCTACATCGCCGACATGAAGGCCCACGGCGTATGGGTGCTGGACGGCGACCGGTTCACCACGCCGAACCTGCTGCCCACCGGCAAGGGCGCCCACGGCCTCTACGTCAGCCGTGACTCCAGGGAGATGTACATCACCAACCGCGGCGAGGGCTCCATCTCCGTCTTCGACTTCGCCCGGGACGACCTCACGAAGAAGTGGCAGCTCCCGGGCGGCGGTTCCCCCGACATGGGCGGGGTCTCCGCCGACGGCAAGGTGCTCTGGCTGTCGGGGCGGTACCACTCGGAGGTGTACGCCGTCGACACCACGACCGGCCGGCAGCTGGCCCGTATCCCGGTCGGCGACGGCCCGCACGGACTCGCGGTCTATCCGCAGCCGGGCCGCTACTCGCTCGGCCACACGGGCGTCTTCCGCTGACCCGGGGCCGGCCGGTGCCTCAGCCGGCGGCCAGCAGCGCCTCGGAGCCGACCGGCCGGTACCCCGCCTGCTGGAACGTCCGCACACTGCGTGCGTTCCCCGGAGGCTGCTGCGCCCACACGTATGCGCCGCGCGGGACCAGATGACGGGCGGCGAGCGCCAGCTCCACGCCGAGCCCCCCGCCCCGCGCCTCCAGGTCCACCTCGATGGCGGCCTCCCACCGGCCCGCCACCCCGCGGCCGAGCGCCAGCACACCGCCGTCCGTCGCCCATACCCGTACCTCGTCGCGGTACTTGAGGGCCCGCGCCACCCGGGGATGGTCCCGGTCCTCGAACTCGCGCAGCGAGAGGTCCGGAAGCCCGGACCGCCAGGGCGCGACCGACAGCAGGTCGATCGTGTTCATGGAGCGGCCGGTCCTGGCCATCAGGGCGCTCAGGAAGGCGGGGTTCATGCTCGCCGCGAGCGGATCGCCGGCCGTGGCCGCGAGTGTGGAGCGCACCCACGCGGGGTCCTCGTCCGTGAACACGACGGAGTGCGCGGTGAAGGCCAGCACGCCCGCGTCCCGCGGATCCGGCTGCGGAACCACCGTGGTCGTACCGTCCGGCGGCGGGAACTCGCCACGCGCCGCCGCCGCCAGGATCCGTACCAGCTCGTCGCTCACCCCTCCATCCTCGCGCACCGGCAGCGCCGATAGCCTGACCTCCGTCAGTAAGGCACCAAGAAGGGGTGGACAGTGGCGGACATCGAGTCGGCGCGCAAGGCCTTCGACCGTTACGACCTGAACGGCGACGGGCTGATCTCGGCCTCGGAGTACAAGAGCGTGATGGCGCAGCTGGGCGACTTCCACGTCACCGAGACGGTCGCCGCGGCCGTCATCAAGGCCAAGGACGGCAACGGCGACGGCCTGCTGACCTTCGACGAGTTCTGGGCGTCCCTCGACAAGGACTGATCCCACAAGGACTGATCCCACAAGGACCGATCCCACAAGGACTGATCCCACCGGGCGCACGCGGCGCGGCCCCCGGCGCATGTCGCCGGGGGCCGCGCCGTGTCATCACCGGATCAGCACTCGATGATGTTCACCGCGAGCCCGCCGCGCGCGGTCTCCTTGTACTTGACGCTCATGTCCGCTCCGGTCTCCTTCATGGTCTTGATGACCTTGTCCAGGGAGACCTTGTGGCTGCCGTCGCCGCGCATCGCCATCCGCGCCGCCGTGACGGCCTTCACCGCCGCCATGCCGTTGCGCTCGATGCACGGGATCTGCACCAGACCGCCGACCGGGTCGCAGGTCAGGCCGAGGTTGTGCTCCATGCCGATCTCGGCGGCGTTCTCCACCTGCTCCGGGGAGCCGCCCATCACCTCGGCGAGCGCGCCCGCCGCCATGGAGCAGGCCGAGCCGACCTCGCCCTGGCAGCCGACCTCGGCGCCGGAGATCGAGGCGTTCTCCTTGAAGAGCATGCCGATCGCGCCGGCCGCGAGCAGGAAGCGCACGACGCCCTCCTCGTCGGCGCCGGGCACGAAGTTCATGTAGTAGTGCAGGACCGCGGGGATGATGCCCGCGGCGCCGTTCGTCGGAGCGGTGACGACGCGGCCGCCCGCCGCGTTCTCCTCGTTCACGGCCATCGCGTAGAGGGTGATCCACTCCATCGCGAGCGCCTTCGGGTCGCCCTCGGAGCGCAGCTTGCGCGCGGTGGTGGCGGCGCGCCGGCGCACCTTCAGGCCGCCCGGGAGGATGCCCTCGCGGGACATGCCGCGCGAGACACAGGCCTGCATGACGCGCCAGATGTCCAGGAGACCCTCGCGGATCTCCTCCTCGGTCCGCCACGCCTTCTCGTTCTCCAGCATCAGGGCGGAGATCGAAAGACCGGTGTCGCGGGAGAGCCGCAGCAGCTCGTCACCGGTGCGGAAGGGGTACTTCAGCACGGTGTCGTCGAGCTTGATCCGGTCCTCGCCGACGGCGTCCTCGTCGACGACGAAGCCGCCGCCGACCGAGTAGTACGTCTTCTCCAGCAGCGACTGGCCCTCGGCGTCGTACGCCCACAGGGTCATGCCGTTCGCGTGGTACGGGAGCGTCTTGCGGCGGTGCAGGACCAGGTCCTCGTCGAAGTCGAAGTCGATCTCGTGGGCACCGAGGATGCTGATCCGCTTGCTGTTCTTGATCCGCTCGACCTGGTCGTCGGCGGTCTCGACGTCGACCGTGCGCGGGGAGTTCCCCTCCAGGCCCAGCAGGACGGCCTTCGGGGTGCCGTGGCCGTGGCCGGTCGCGCCGAGCGAGCCGTACAGCTCGGCGCGTATCGCGGTGGTGTGGGCGAGCAGGCCCTCGTTCTTCAGCCGGCGGGCGAACAGCGCCGCGGCCCGCATCGGGCCGACCGTGTGGGAGCTGGACGGGCCGATGCCGATCGAGAACAGGTCGAAGACCGAGATGGCCACTGGGGTACTCCTCAAAGCTGGTAGACGCCGTTGTCTGCCGGGGTGGCGCAGAAGGACGAACGGGCTGTTGCGTGGTGCGGGGCACCGCACTCACTCTCCAGTGTGCGCGGTGCCCCTTTTGTTTTGCTTACGTCTGGATTACAGACCAGGGTAGAGCGGGTGCTTCGCGGCCAGGGCCGTCACCCGCGCCTTCAGCGCCTCCGCCTCGGCCGCCCCGAAGGAGGAGGGCGCCTTCAGCACCTCGGCGATGACGTCGGCGACCTCGCGGAAGTCCTCGGCCTGGAAGCCGCGGGTCGCGAGCGCGGGCGTACCGATCCGCAGACCCGAGGTGACCATCGGCGGGCGGGGGTCGTTCGGGACCGCGTTGCGGTTGACCGTGATGCCGACCTCGTGGAGCCGGTCCTCGGCCTGCTGGCCGTCCAGCTCCGAGTGTCGCAGGTCGACCAGGACCAGGTGCACGTCCGTGCCGCCGGACAGGACCGACACGCCGGCCTGCTCGACGTCGTCCTGGACCAGACGCTCGGCGATGATCTTCGAGCCCTCCAGGGTGCGCTGCTGGCGCTCCTTGAACTCCTCGGAGGCCGCGACCTTGAAGGAGACCGCCTTCGCCGCGATGACGTGCTCCAGCGGACCGCCCTGCTGACCGGGAAAGACCGCCGAGTTGATCTTCTTGGCGAGCTCGGAGGTGCAGAGGATCACACCGCCGCGCGGGCCGCCAAGCGTCTTGTGGGTGGTCGTGGTCACGACATGGGCGTGCGGCACCGGGTTCGGGTGCAGGCCCGCAGCGACCAGGCCCGCGAAGTGGGCCATGTCGACCATCAGGTACGCGCCGACCTCGTCCGCGATCCGGCGGAAGGCGGCGAAGTCCAGCTGGCGCGGGTACGCGGACCAGCCGGCCACGATCAGCTTCGGCTTGGACTCCTTGGCGAGCCGCTCGACCTCGGCCATGTCGACCTGGCCGGTCTGGTCGTCGACGTGGTAGGCGACCACATTGTAGAGCTTGCCGGAGAAGTTGATCTTCATGCCGTGGGTCAGGTGCCCGCCGTGCGCGAGGTTCAGACCCATGATCGTGTCGCCCGGCTTCAGCAGCGCGAACATCGCGGCGGCGTTGGCCTGGGCGCCCGAGTGCGGCTGCACGTTGGCGTGCTCGGCGCCGAACAGCTCCTTGATGCGGTCGATGGCGATCTGCTCGACGACATCGACATGCTCGCAGCCGCCGTAGTAGCGGCGGCCCGGGTAGCCCTCGGCGTACTTGTTGGTGAGGACCGAGCCCTGCGCCTCCATGACCGCGACCGGAGCGAAGTTCTCCGAGGCGATCATCTCCAGGGTGGACTGCTGGCGGTGGAGCTCGGCGTCGACGGCGGCGGCGACGTCCGGGTCGAGCTCGTGGAGAGGGGTGTTGAGAAGCGACATGGTGATCCCTAGTTGCCGGAGAACTCGGTGTACTCGTCCGCGGAGAGCAGGTCCTTCGGCTCCTCCGTGACGCGCACCTTGAACAGCCAACCGCCCTCGAACGGGGCGGAGTTCACCAGCGACGGGTCGTCCACGACGTCCTGGTTGGCCTCGACGATCTCTCCGCTGACGGGGGAGTACAGGTCGCTGACCGACTTGGTCGACTCGAGCTCACCGCAGGTCTCGCCCTCGGTGACCGTGGAGCCGACCTCGGGGAGCTGGGCGTAGACGACGTCACCGAGCGCGTTGGCCGCGAACTCCGTGATGCCGACCGTCGAGACGCCGTCCTCGGCGGCCGACAGCCATTCGTGCTCCTTGCTGTAGCGCAGCTGCTGGGGGTTGCTCATGACGTGAATTCTCCTGTACGCGGGGGAGTGCTGCTGATAGGGGCTGCTGGAAGGACTGCTTCCGGCGCTGGAGGTACTGCTTCCTGCGCCGGAGGGACTACTTCTGGCGCTTGTAGAAGGGGAGCGCCACGACCTCGTACGGCTCATGAGTACCGCGGATGTCGACGCCCACGCCCTCGGTGCCGGGCGCGGCGTGCGCCGCGTCGACGTACGCGATGGCCAGCGGCTTGCCCAGGGTCGGCGACGGGGCTCCTGAGGTGACCTCGCCGATCACCTGGCCGGCGGCGACGACGGGCATCCCGGCGCGCGGCACCCGGCGGCCTTCGGCGATCAGGCCGACGAGCTTGCGCGGCGGGGTGGCGGCGGCCCGCTCGGCGGCGGCCTCCAGGGCGGCGCGGCCGACGAAGTCGCCCTCCTTCTCGAACTTCACGACCCGGCCCAGGCCCGCGTCGAACGGTGTGAGGGAGGTCGTCAGCTCGTGCCCGTACAGCGGCATGCCCGCCTCCAGGCGGAGCGTGTCACGGCAGGACAGACCGCAGGGGACGAGGCCGACGGGCTCGCCCGCCTCGGTCAGGGCCCGCCACAGCTTCTCGGCGTGCTGCGGCTCGACGAAGAGTTCGAAGCCGTCCTCACCCGTGTAGCCGGTACGGGCGATCAGCGCGGGCACCCCCGCGACGGTCCCGGGCAGGCCCGCGTAGTACTTCAGCCCGTCGAGGTCCGCGTCGGTGAGCGACTTCAGGATGCCGGGGGACTCGGGGCCCTGGACCGCGATCAGCGCGTACGCGTCGCGGTCGTCCCGTACGGCGGCGTCGAAGCCGGCGGCCCGCTCGGTCAGGGCGTCCAGCACGGTCTGCGCGTTCGAGGCGTTGGCGACGACCATGTACTCCGTTTCGCCCAGGCGATAGACGATCAGGTCGTCGAGGATCCCGCCGTCCTCCTGGCAGATCATCGTGTAGCGGGCGCGGCCGACGGCGACCCCGCCGATGTTGCCGACGAGCGCGTAGTCCAGAAGGGCGGCGGCCTCCGGCCCGGTGACGGTGATCTCACCCATGTGGGAGAGGTCGAAGAGACCGGCCTTGGTCCGTACGGCGTTGTGCTCGTCGCGCTCGCTGGCGTACCGCAGGGGCATGTCCCAGCCGGCGAAGTCGGTCATGGTCGCGCCCAGCGAGCGATGCAGCGCATCGAGGGCGGTGAGACGGGGGGTGGTGCTCATGGATAGGACTCCCAGGGCATGACTGGCGAGGACGATCCTCCCCATCTGTCATCGAAACCTGAGAGGTTCATCACGACCACATGTGCGTGTGATCACGACTTGCACCTTGGGTGGAGCCGCATGAGCTGCGACTCGCTTTTCAGATCTGCCTCATCACGCGCGGTACGGGGCCTGAGAGATTCAAGGGAGGTACTTGCTCCTTCGGCGCCCGGCGCACACAGTGGCCGGGACTCTCCCGCGCGGATTCAAGCGGCCGGTATGCAGTTGGCGCGGCCATCATTGCACGGGCGCCCGGATCAGCAAATCGCTTGTTGGTCATTACCTTTTCTTTAAGCTTCTTGGGCAGGGTCCCGAAGACCCGACAAGGGGGAGAGCGATGACGTTGCAGCGGTCAGGTGCCTATATGACGACGACAGCCCGGGCGGCGGGGCTGCCCGCGCGGCTCGGCGTGCCCGCGCGTGCGCCCGTCGTGCGTGACCTGCGTGACCGGTCGGGCCGCCTCCCGCGCAGCCTGGAGTTCGCCCACGGGGACGTGGTCGTGATCTCGGGGCTGCCCGGGAGCGGCAAGTCCACGCTGATACGGCGCGCGGCGGAGGGCGGCGGCATCGACTCCCAGGACGCCCGCGACCGCTGGGACGCGCGGATGCCCCGGCTGCTGCCGTACGCGGTGTACCGGCCGCTGGTGCGTGCCGCGCACTACGCCGGGCTGTGGCGCGCCCTGCGCTCCGGCGCCGGCGTGATCGTCCACGACTGCGGCACCCAGTCCTGGGTCCGCCGCTGGCTGGCCCGCGAGGCCCGCCGCCGCGGCCGCTCCCTCCATCTGCTCCTGCTGGACGTCGCCCCCGCCGTCGCCCGCGCGGGCCAGCGCGAGCGGGGCAGGGGCGTCTCCCCGTACGCCTTCTCCCGCCACCGGTACGCCGTCTCCCGCCTGCTCCGTGACGCGGAGCGCGGCCGTCTCCCCTCCGGCTGCTCCTCCGCCACGCTCCTCGACCGCGACGCCGCCACGGCGCTGAGCCGGATCGGCTTCACCCCGGCGGCGTGAGCGGGGGCTCCGGGCGCGGAGCCCCGGCGAACACCCAGCCCCCGCGATTACGGAGCCCGGTGAGTACGGAGCCCCCGCCCGTGGGGGCTCCGTACCGCTACCCTGCTTCCGCAGGACATCGCGGCCCGTACCGGGCCGGACGGGGACGGGGAAGCAGGGAAGACGCAGTGGACGCGCACACGACATGGCCCGCCAACGAGCTCGAAGAGGTGCTCGCCGCGTCGCTCGGCAACCCCACGGCCGGCGCACGCCTCGTCGAGGTCCTCGGCCGCAGCCACCTCTGGGTGCCGCTCCCCAACGGCGGTGGCCCGGACAGCCCCGGCCTCGACCTGCCCACCCTGGAGATCGACGGCGCTCCGTACGTGCCCGTCTTCAGCTCCCAGCAGCAGTTCCTCCTCTGCCTGGGCGACCGTGTCTCCGGCACCGTCGCCCCGGCGGTCGAGTTCGCCCGCGGACTGCCTCCGCAGCTCGGCATCGCCGTGAACCCCGGCGGCGCCGTCGGCGTCCCGCTGCCCCCGCCGGCCGTCGCCGAGCTCTGCCGCACCGGCCGCACCCCGTTCGGGGGTACCTCCCATGCCGGAGGCTATGGGGGAGGGCCGGCGAGCGGCGGCCGTGTCCGGCTGTTCGAGCCGGACTGGCAGGAGGAGCCGATCGACTTCCTCGCCGCCGCGGCCGGGGAGTTCGAGGAGACCGGCATCGTCCAGACCGCCCGCCGGGTGCTGGCGAGCATCGAGGGCGACGCGCCGACCCTGTTCATCGGCGTCCAGCTCTCCGCCTGGGAGGCCCACCACCGCACCGCGCCCATGGACGCGCTCGGCCGCGCGCTCGGCCGGGTCGCCGTGCAGTGGCCGGTCAACCTGGTGCTGCTGGACATCGCGCAGGATCCGGTCGGCGACTGGATGCTCAACCGTGTCCGGCCCTTCTACACCCGGCAGTACGCGTAGGCGCCGAGGCAGGCGTCAAGGCGGCGTCAGTACCGCCGCTTAAGCTGGTTCAGGGCAACGGCGGATCGAAGAGGGGGACCAGGGTGAGTGCGTCAGGCACCGCGGCGGCCGGGCAGGTCGAGCACATGCTGCGCCAGGTGACGCCCGGACGCTACGACGCGTACGAGGCGCTGCTCCGCGCGCTCGCCGAGCCGGCCACCGGCCGGCTCTGGATGCTGCTGTGGCACGGCAGCTCCGGCTCCCCCGACGCCCAGTACGGGAACATGGAGGTGGACGGCCAGGCGTACGCCCCGTGCGTCACCTCCCCCCAGGAGCTCGCCGCCTCCGGCTGGACCCGCGCCCACGAGGTCGTCACGGGATCCGACATCGCCCGTGCCCTCTTCCCCGACCACTGGGGCATCTGGCTCAACCCGCACGCCCCGGGCGGCGGCGTCGGCATCCCCTGGCTCGATCTGCGCCGGATCGCCACCGGCCTCGACCGGATGCCCGCGGGGCCGCTCCGGCTGGCCGAGCCCGCCGTCGAGATCCCCCAGTTCTACGCCCTGCTCACGCAGAACGCGCACCGCACCCCCGCCGTCCGCTCGTTGCGCAGGGCCTGGGTGCAGCCCGCGCTCGGCGCCCCGTATCTCGCCATCGGCCTGGATCTGTACGACACGGGTCAGCAGTCCGTCGAGAGCGTCCGCGCGATGATGCAGCAGTCGGTCGCCGCCGTCCCCGACGGGCTTCCGGTGTCCACCGTCGCCATGTCCGACGACTACGACCCGGTGGCGATGTGGCTGCGGGCCAACGCCCGCCCGTTCTACGACCGCGAGGCCCACGGCGTCCCGCCCCAGCGTCCGGGGTACGGGTACCCGCCCGCGTACTGACCGGAGAGTCCGTAACGGCCGTCCTGACCGGCCGTCACTCCGGCGTGGCGTCATCCGCCGTGCCGGGCCCCGGCCGACGGGCCGCATCGCACGTATGGGTGTGAATCGAGCGCTACCAGTACGCAATTGTCCGGCTTGCCCCGCTCAGCAAGCAGTAGCGTCCGGAAAACGGATGGCGTCCGGTCGCATCACGGTTGAGCAACATTCGCTGCCAGGTATGGCGACTGATCGCCGACCCATTGAAGACTCCCCGCATCACAGGGCGTTCGACTCTTCGCGCGAACTGCCCCAGCACTCGTTACACCACGCCGCCACCCGCGGCGGGCAAAGGCCGGCTACCGGCGGCCGAGAGGGGTCCTCACCACGATGACGGCACCACTGCACGACACGAGTGCGGCCGGAACCTCCGCCGCCGCTGTCGATGTCGCGCCCGAAGGCCCTGCGAAGGCGATCGAAGGCCGCTCTCCCTGGCAGATCGCCTGGACCAGGCTCAAGCGCGACCGGCTCGCCCTCGCGGGCGGCGCCATCGTTGTCCTCCTCATCCTGGTCGCCGTCTTCGCGCCGCTGATCGTGAGCCTGCTCGGCCACCCGCCGAACGACTTCCACGAGGACCAGATCGACCCGCTCTTCGGCACGCCGATCGGCCCGTACGGCGGCATCAGCTCCGACTTCCTGCTCGGCGTCGAACCGGTCAACGGCCGCGACGTGTTCAGCCGCATCGTCTACGGCGCGCGCATCTCGCTGCTCGTGGCCTTCCTCGCGGCCGTCTTCGCCGTCTTCCTGGGCACCGTGCTGGGCGTCATCGCCGGCTACTTCGGCGGCTGGGTCGACGCGGCGCTCAGCCGGGTCATGGACGTGATGCTCGCCTTCCCGCAGCTGCTCTTCACCATCGCGCTCGTCTCCGTCCTGCCCAACGACCTCCTCGGAGTGTCGGGTTCCGGTGTGCGCATCGGCGCGCTGGTCGTCGTCATCGGCTTCTTCGGCTGGCCCTACGTCGGCCGGATCGTCCGCGGCCAGACCCTCTCGCTGCGTGAGCGGGAGTACGTCGAGGCCGCCCGCAGCCTGGGCGCCGGCCGCCTCTACATCCTGCGCCGGGAACTACTGCCCAACCTGGTCGCCCCGATCACCGTCTACGCGACCCTCATGATCCCCACCAACATCCTCACCGAAGCGGCGCTCAGCTTCCTCGGCGCGGGTGTGAAGCCGCCCACGGCTTCCTGGGGGCAGATGCTGTCGAAGGCCGTCAACACCTATGAAGCAGACCCACTGTTCATGGTGATCCCCGGTCTGGCGATCTTCATCACCGTCCTCGCGTTCAACCTCTTCGGCGACGGCGTACGCGATGCGCTCGACCCGAAGGGCGCCCGCTGACCCTCCGCGACGAGCCGTCAGGAAGAACCGAAAGACACGCCCCTGCCGCTGGCGACAGGAGGCCCATCCCAACGGCGGACCGCCGTAACGGCCGCCATGATTACGGAGGTTGCGAGACCATGACACTGAACAGCCCCCAGAGGCGCAGAATCGCCGCAGGCGCCCTGCTCGCCTCGGCCACCATGCTCGTCACCACGGCGTGCGGCGGCGGCAGCGGCAGCGGTGAGGACAAGAGCAGCGCGGCCGGCTTCAACGCCGCCGTGAACAAGGTCGCCAACGCCTCCGACAAGAAGGGCGGCGAGCTGAAGTTCATCGGCTCGCAGGAGGCCGACTCGTGGGACCCGCAGCGCGGCTACTACGGCTTCATGTGGGACTTCGCCCGCTACTACACGCGCCAGCTGGTCACCTTCAAGGCCGCGCCCGGCGCCGAGTCCACCGAGCTCGTCCCGGACCTCGCCACCGACGCCGGCCAGATCTCCCCCGACGGCCTGACCTACACCTTCACGCTGAAGGACGGGGTCGCCTGGGAGGACGGCAAGCCGATCACGTCCAAGGACATCAAGTACGGCATCGAGCGCATCTGGGCCCAGGACGTCATCTCCGGCGGCCCGATCTACCTCCAGCAGGTCCTCGACCCCAAGGGCGAGTACAAGGGCCCGTACAAGGACACCACCCCGGACAAGCTCGGTCTGAAGGCCATCGAGACGCCGGACGACAAGACCATCATCTTCAAGCTGCCCGTCGCCAACAGCGACTTCCTGCAGATGCTGGCCATGCCGGCCGCCTCCCCGGTCCGCCAGGACATGGACACCAAGGCCAAGTACGGCCTGAAGCCGTTCTCCTCCGGCCCGTACAAGTGGGAGTCCTACACCCCGAACAAGTCCATCAAGCTGGTCCGCAACGACAAGTGGGACGCCAAGTCGGACACCGTCCGCAAGGCCCTGCCGGACACGATCAGCGTCACGTTCACCACGAACCCCGACGACATGGACAACCGCCTCATCGAGGGCGAGTACGACGTCGATCTCAACGCCACCGGCATCGGCCAGGCCGCCCGCGCCAAGGTGCTCCAGCAGCACAAGGACAACGCGGACAACCCGCAGACCGGCTTCATCCGCTACGCGGTCTTCCCGCAGACGGTCGTCCCCAATATCGAGTGCCGCAAGGCGATGATCTACGCGGCCGACTCCAAGTCCCTGCAGACCGCCCGCGGCGGCCCGCAGGCCGGTGGCGACATCGCCGCCAACATGCTGCCGCCGGCGATCAAGGGCGCCGACCCGAAGGCCGACCCGTACGGCAAGCTCGCCGGCAAGGCGGACGTCGCCAAGGCCAAGGAGGCCCTGGCGAAGTGCGGCAAGCCGAACGGCTTCAAGACCACCATCGCGGTCCGCAACAACAAGCCGATCGAGATCGCCACCGCCGAGTCCCTCCAGCAGTCGCTGAAGGCCGTCGGGATCGACGCCCAGATCGACCAGTTCGACGGCGCCCAGACCTCCGGCATCATCGGCTCGCCGAAGGTCGTCAAGGACAAGGGTTACGGCATCATCATCATGGGCTGGGGCGCGGACTTCCCGTCCGGCCAGGGCTTCCTGCAGCCGCTGGTCGACAGTCGCTTCATCCTCCAGAGCGGCAACAACAACTTCTCGGAGCTGAACGACCCTGCCATCAACGGCCTGTTCGACCAGGCGCTGCAGGAGACCGACCCCGAGAAGGCCGGCGAGCTGTACAAGCAGATCAACACGAAGGTCTCGGAGGCCGCGGTCTACCTGCCCTTCACCCACGAGAAGAACATCATCTGGCGCAGCTCCCGACTGACCAACGTCTACACGGCCGACGCCTACAACGGCCGCTACGACTACGCGTCGCTCGGCGTCGTCAAGTAACCCCCCACCCGCTCCAACGGCGCACCACCCGCCGCTAGGTCCGAAGGGCAGGTGATGGCCAGGCGCGGCGGCCGGGGAATCCGATCGGATTCCCCGGCCGCCGGCCGGCCGACCGCATGCTTGCATATATCGTCCGACGGCTCTTCGCCGTCGTAGTGATGCTGCTCGTCGTCACCTTGGTGACGCTCGGCATCTTCTTCCTGATCCCCAAGCTGACCGGCAGTGACCCTGCCGCGATGTTCGTCGGCAAGCAGGCGGATCCGGCCTCCATCGAGGGCGTCCGGCAGAAGCTGGGCCTGGACGAGCCGATCCTGGTGCAGTTCTGGCACTTCGTCTCCGGAATCTTCGTCGGACGCGACTACGTCGGCGGCGGCGACACCATCCACTGTGCGGCGCCCTGCTTCGGCTACTCGTTCCGCACCGAGCAGGACGTCTGGCTGATGCTGGTCGACCGCATCCCGGTGACCGTCTCCATGGTCCTCGGCGCGGCCGTGCTCTGGCTGGTCATGGGCGTCAGCACCGGCGTGGTCTCCGCGCTCCGGCGCGGCACCGCGATCGACCGGGTCGCCATGGTCACCGCGCTCGCCGGCGTCTCGCTCCCCATCTACTTCACCGCCATGCTGGCGCTGCTGGTCTTCCGCATCCAGCTCGGCTGGCTGGACGCCAGGTGGGTGCCGTTCACCGAGTCGCCCGGCTCCTGGTTCATGGGCCTGCTGCTGCCCTGGGTCACCCTCGCCTTCCTGTACGCGGCGATGTACGCCAGACTCACCCGCGCCACCATGCTGGAGGTGCTGGGCGAGGACTACATCCGCACCGCCCGGGCGAAGGGCCTCACGGAGCCGGTGGTGCTCGGCAAGCACGCCATGCGCTCCACCATGACCCCCATCCTGACCATCTTCGGCATGGACCTCGGCGCCCTCGTCGGCGGCGCGATCCTGACCGAGACCGCGTTCAACCTGCCCGGTCTCGGGAACGCCGCCTTCAGGGCGGTGAGCGAACGCGACCTGCCGCTGATCCTGGCGGTCACGCTGATCACCGCGTCGGCCGTGGTCATCATGAACCTCGTCGTGGACCTCCTGTACGCAGTGATCGACCCCCGAGTGAGGCTCGCATGACGGACCAGCTGGCGAAAACCGGGGCCGCCCTGGGCGAGCCCGCTCCGACCGCACCGTCCGACGCGTTCCTGGACGTACGCGATCTCAAGATCCACTTCCCGACCGACGACGGCCTCGTCAAGTCCGTGGACGGTCTCACCTTCCAGCTGGAGAAGGGCAAGACCCTCGGCATCGTGGGCGAGTCCGGCTCCGGCAAGTCGGTGACCTCGCTCGGCATCATGGGACTGCACACCGTCGGCCAGTACGGCCGGCAGAAGGCGCAGATCTCCGGTGAGGTCTGGCTCAACGGGCAGGAGCTGCTCTCCGCCGACCCCGACGCCGTACGGCGGCTGCGCGGGCGCGAGATGGCGATGATCTTCCAGGATCCGCTGTCGGCGATGCACCCGTACTACACGGTCGGCCACCAGATCGTGGAGGCGTACCGCGTCCACCACAAGGTGGACAAGAAGACGGCCCGCAAGCGTGCGGTCGAGCTCCTCGACCGGGTCGGCATCCCCGAGCCCGCCAAGCGGTTCGACAACTACCCCCACGAGTTCTCCGGCGGTATGCGCCAGCGCGCCATGATCGCGATGGCACTGGTCAACAACCCGGAGCTGCTCATCGCGGACGAGCCGACCACCGCGCTCGACGTGACCGTGCAGGCCCAGATCCTCGACCTGATCCGGGATCTCCAGAAGGAGTTCGGCTCCGCGGTCATCATCATCACCCACGACCTCGGCGTCGTGGCCGAGCTCGCCGACGACATCCTCGTGATGTACGGCGGGCGCTGTGTGGAGCGCGGCGCGGCCGAGAAGGTCTTCTACGAACCCCAGCACCCCTACACCTGGGGCCTGCTGGGCTCGATGCCGCGCATCGACCGTGAGCAGACCGAGCGCCTGATCCCGGTCAAGGGCTCGCCGCCCAGCCTGATCAACATCCCCAGCGGCTGCGCCTTCCACCCGCGCTGCCCCTACGCGGAAGTCCCCAAGGGCGGCATCACCCGCACCGAGCGTCCCGAGCTGCGCGAGTCGTCCGGCCGCCACTACTCGGCCTGCCACATGTCGCAGGAGGAGCGGACCCGCATCTGGACCGAAGAGATTGCGCCGAAGCTGTGAGCGACAACAAAGACACGAAGGTGGCGATCCCGCAGCAGGGAGCGCCCGCCGATGCCCCGCTGCTGAAGGTGTCGGGCCTGGTCAAGCACTTTCCGATCAAGAAGGGCCTGCTCCAGCGGCAGGTCGGTGCCGTCAAGGCGGTCGACGGCATCGACTTCGACGTCCTGCCGGGCGAGACGCTCGGCGTGGTGGGCGAGTCCGGCTGCGGGAAGTCGACGATGGGCCGGCTGATCACCCGGCTGCTCGAACCGACCGGCGGCACGGTCGAGTTCCAGGGGGCGGACATCTCGCACCTCGGCGTGGGCCGGATGCGGCCGTTCCGCCGGGACATCCAGATGATCTTCCAGGACCCCTACGGTTCGCTGAACCCGCGGCACACGGTCGGCTCGATCGTCTCGGCCCCCTTCCGGCTCCAGGGCGTGGAGCCCGAGGGCGGGATCAAGAAGGAGGTCCAGCGGCTGCTCGGCCTGGTGGGTCTGAACCCGGAGCACTACAACCGCTACCCGCACGAGTTCTCCGGCGGACAGCGCCAGCGCATCGGCATCGCCCGGGCGCTCGCCCTCAAGCCGAAGCTCGTCGTCGCGGACGAGCCGGTCTCCGCGCTGGACGTGTCGATCCAGGCGCAGGTGGTCAACCTGCTGGACGACCTCCAGGAGGAGCTGGGCCTCACCTACGTGATCATCGCGCACGACCTCTCGGTCATCCGGCACGTCTCGGACCGGATCGCGGTCATGTACCTCGGCAAGATCGTGGAGCTGGCGGACCGCAAGTCGCTGTACGAGTCCCCGATGCACCCGTACACCAAGGCCCTGCTCTCGGCGGTGCCGGTGCCGGACCCGCGGCGGCGCGGCGCCAAGAGCGAGCGGATCCTGCTGAAGGGCGACGTCCCCTCGCCGATCTCCCCGCCGAGCGGCTGCCGCTTCCACACCCGCTGCTGGAAGGCGACCGAGCTCTGCCGCACGCAGGAGCCGCCGCTGGCCGCCCTGAAGACGGGCCACCAGGTCGCCTGCCACCACCCGGAGAACGCGCCCGACCAGGCACCCGACGACGACACGGTCCTCGCTTCGGCCCGCGAGGCGATCGCCATCGTGGACGCGACCCCGAAGTCGGAGCTGCCGGTTCCGGAGCCGGGCCCGAAGGCGGAGCGGGAGCCGGTGTCGGAGCCGGTGCCGGAGTCGGACAAGCAGTAGGCGAACGGACGACGGGCCCCGTCCGGCAGAGCCGGGCGGGGCCCGTCGTCCGTCCGGCCGCCCTACCTGACCGGTGCCCGGGGGGCCAGGGGGCGCGAGGGCGCGGTCGGGGGGCTCGTACGCGCGCGGCACAATTGTGCGGTGCTCCAGGAACTGTTCACCCCCTCCGTCCAGCATGCGCTCGACATCGCCGGCATCTTCGTCTTCGCGATCTCCGGCGCCCTGCTCGCCGTACGCAAGAACTTCGACGTCTTCGGCATCGCCGTACTCGCCGAGGCCACGGCGCTGGGCGGCGGTCTGTTCCGGGACCTGATCATCGGCGCCGTGCCGCCCGCCGCGTTCACGGACCTGGGGTACTTCCTGACACCGCTCGTCGCCGCCGCGCTCGTCTTCTTCCTGCACCCCGAGGTCGAGCGCATCCAGGGCTCGGTCAACGTCTTCGACGCCGCGGGGCTCGGGCTCTTCTGTGTGACGGGGACGACCAAGGCGTACGAGTACGGGCTCGGCCTCACCGCGTCCGCGGCCCTCGGGCTCACCACCGCGGTCGGCGGTGGCGTCGTGCGCGACATACTCGCCAACGAGGTGCCCTCGCTGCTCCGCTGGGACCGTGACCTCTACGCGGTCCCGGCCACCGTCGGCGCCACCCTGGTGGTGCTGTGCATCCGCTTCGACGCGCTCAACGCCCTCACCAGTGGACTCGCCGTCGTGACCGCCTTCACCCTGCGCCTGCTCGCCATGCGCTACCACTGGCGGGCGCCCCGCGCCTGGAACCGCAGATCGGCCGCCGCCGAAGAGATGACCGTCTGAAAAAGCTACCGCTTAGTAGTTGCCTGCTGTACGGTTCAGGCATGGCACAGGTGGCACAGGAAACCGCAACCGTCGGCGACAGCGAGTTCGACCGCGACACCGCCGTCACGCTGCGGGACCCGCACGTCCCGGGCGTCTACGACGCGCAGCTCTCCGCCGGCTGGACGATCATCAGTGCCGTCAACGGCGGCTATCTGCTGGCGCTGCTCGGCCGGGCCCTCGGCGACGCCCTGCCCCACCCGGACCCCTTCAGCGTCTCCGCGCACTACCTCGGCCCCTCCGTGCCCGGCCCCGCCGTGATCCGCACCGAGACCATCCGCACCGGACGCACCCTCTCCACCGGCCAGGCTTCCCTCTTCCAGTACGCGGAGGACGGCAGCGAGGTCGAGCGCATCCGCGTCCTCGCCACCTACGGCGACCTCGACGCCCTGCCGGACGAGGTCCGTACGACCGCGAAGCCGCCGGCCATTCCGCCGTACGAGCACTGCCTCGGCCCGGCCGACGGGCCCGCGCCCGCCATCCCCGGCTCGTCGGCGATCACCGACCGGCTGGACATCAGGCTCGACCCCGCCACCGTCGGCTGGGCCGTCGGCGCGCCCTCGGGGAAGGGTGAGATGCGCGGCTGGTTCGGGCTCGCCGACGGCCGCGCCGCCGACCCGCTGTCGCTGCTGCTCACGGTCGATGCGCTGCCGCCCACCTCGTTCGAGCTGGGTCTCAAGGGCTGGACCCCGACCGTCGAACTCACCACCCACGTCCGCTGCCGTCCCGCACCGGGCCCGCTGCGCGTCGCCATCACCACCCGAAACCTGGCGGGCGGCTTCCTGGAGGAGGACGCCGAGGTCTGGGACAGCGCGGACCGGCTGGTCGCCCAGTCCCGGCAGCTGGCGAAGGCGCCGCTGCCGCGCACCTAGCGTCGCGCACGTCGCGCACGTCGCGCACGTGGCACGCGTCGCGCACGTCGTGTGTCGCGTACGAGGTTCAGGGCGTGCGGCGGCCGGCCCCCGATCCCTCCCGCGGGCCCTCCAGCCAGTGGTGGCGGCCCAGGGATACCAGGCGCAGGCGGTCCCGGGCGGTGCGGGCGACCTCCCGCTCGTCGGGGGCGCCGGTCTCCTGCGCCTCCAGGAAGGCCGAGGCGGTCATCACCATGTGGTCGACGTACATGCCGGCCAGCATGCGCAGATCGGCGTCGCTCCAGCCCTCCGACTCCGGCTCCCGGGCAAGCGCGTCCGCCACTTCCTCGGTGAAGCGGCGGAGCTGCGCCGCGATCGCGGCCCGGACCCGGCCGACCCCGCCGTGCCGCTCGCGGGCGATGAAACGGAAGTGGGCGGGCTGCTCCCGGACATGACGGGCGATGAGGTCCACCGTGCGCCCGATCCTTACGCCGGCGTCGCCCGTCTCCGCGAGGATCTCGCCGATCAGGCCGTGCAGGCTGCCCAGGGTCTCCTCGACCAGGGCCACCCCGAGCTCCGCGACGTCCCCGAAGTGCCGGTAGAACGCGGCCGGCGCCACCCCGACGGCCCGGGTCAGCTCGCGGAGCCCGAGGCTGCTGAGGCTCTGGTCCTCCAGCAGCCGCAGGGCGGCGTCCAAGAGGGCCTGACGGGTCTTCAACTTCTGGGCCTGGCGGATGCCGACGGTGTGACTCATGCCATTCAGTAAACAACCGTTCTCCGATTCTGGAAAGACTAGACTGATGAGTCAGTGAACAGTCGTATTCTCTCGGTGAAAGGCTGATCATGATCGCCCTCGTCGCCGTGCTCCTGCTCCTGGGAGTCCTCCTGGGTGCGGTGGCCCAGATCCCGCTGTCCGCGTCCGCCGTCGGCGCCGCCGCCATCGGTGCCTGGCTGCTCGTCTTCGCCCTGCGTGAGCGGCGCGCACGCCGCCGCGCCCACTGAATCCGGGAGCCGGACCATGGAACTCACCCCCTCCGCCGAGCGGTTCGCCGGAACGGGCTCACGGGACGCGGACGGCATGGCTGTCGCGGCGTTCGTGCTCGGTCTGGTCGGGCTGCTCGTGATGAACGTGATCCTCGGGCCCACCGCGATCGTCCTGGCCGGACTCGCACTGTGGCGCGGCACCGCCCGCCGTGCCCGCGCCCTGCTCGGCCTGGCCCTCGGCGTCGCCGATCTCACCGTCCTCGCCGTGCTGCTCGACGGGCAGGGCGCGGTCGTCTGGAACATCGGCGGCTGATCCCCCCGGCCCGGGCCCCGCCCCCCGGCCCTGGCCCCGGCCCCGGCCCCGGCCCCGCCCCCGCCCCCCGGTCCCGGGGTGCGGCCGGCGCCCTCGGGCGGGGTGTGAAGCGGCAAGCGCTTGCCCGGCCGGGGTGGCCGCCCGTGGCCGTGCGGCCCGCCTCGTAGAATCGTGGGCACCATGGCATACCTCGACCACGCCGCGACCACTCCGATGCTGCCGGAGTCGATCGAGGCGATGACCGCCCAGCTTCCCGTCACCGGCAACGCCTCGTCGTTGCACGCCGCGGGCCGCCGGGCCCGCCGTACCGTCGAGGAGGCCCGCGAGACCCTCGCCGAGGCCCTCGGGGCGCGCCCAAGCGAGGTCGTCCTCACCTCCGGTGGAACCGAGGCGGACAACCTCGCGGTGAAGGGCCTCTACTGGGCCCGCCGCGCGGCCGATCCGCGCCGCGACCGGGTCCTCGCCTCACCCGTCGAGCACCACGCCGTCCTCGACGCCGTGCACTGGCTCGGCGAGCACGAGGGCGCGAACGTCGAGTACCTGCCGGTCGACCAGTACGGCCGCGTACACCCCGAGGCGCTGCGCGAGGCGATCGAGCGCGACCCGGACGATGTCGCGCTCGCCACCGTGATGTGGGCCAACAACGAGATCGGTACCGTCATGCCGGTTGCCGAACTCGCCGCGACCGCCGCGGAGTTCGGCATTCCGCTGCATGCGGACGCCGTCCAGGCGTTCGGGCAGCTCGATGTCGACTTCGGCGCCTCCGGCCTCGCCGCGATGACCGTCAGCGGCCACAAGATCGGCGGCCCGTACGGCATCGGCGCGCTGCTCCTCGGCCGTGAGTACAGCCCGGTGCCCGTTCTGCACGGCGGGGGCCAGGAGCGTCATGTGCGCTCCGGAACCCTCGACGTGCCCGCCGTCGCCGCCTTCGCCGTGGCGGGACGGCTCGCGGCCGAGCGGCGCGCCGGCTTCGCCCGGGAGATCGGGGAGCTGCGCGACCGACTGATCAAGGCCGTGCGGGACGCCGTGCCCGACGCGGTCCTCGGCGGCGACCCCGTCGACCGGCTCCCGGCCAACGCCCACTTCGGCTTCCCCGGGTGCGAAGGCGACTCGCTGCTGCTGCTCCTGGACGCCCAGGGGATCGAGTGCTCCACCGGCTCCGCCTGCACGGCCGGTGTCGCCCAGCCCAGCCACGTCCTGCTCGCCGCGGGCACCGACCCGGAGCTGGCCCGCGGCACGCTCCGCTTCAGCCTCGGCCACACCTCCACCGAGGAGGACGTCGAGGCCGTCGCGAAGGCGATCGGCCCCGCGGTCGAGCGGGCCCGCACGGCGGGACTCAGCTAGGGGGTGTCCGGCGGATCATGCTGGGCTCGCGACGCCCTGCGGCTCCGTCTCCCGTGCTGTCGTCGGTCGCCAACTCCCCCGTAGCCCTCCGGGCACGGGAGGGACCCCCACCGTGTTGTCTGTCTCCTCCGTCTTGGATTCGAAGCCGCTGGACGCCGCTCGCTGATCCAGCCTGATCCACCGGACACCCCCTAGTGACCCGAGTCAGAGATCTCTGGGTAGTTATCCGGAGCCGTACGGCGTTTCTGAGTCCACGTCTCCCGGGACTTCGCCGTCGCGAGGCACGTGCTCAGCGGCTGCCGATCTGACGACAAATCTCCGACTCAGGACACTAGCCCTGTCGTTCGGATCTTGCCGGGCTCGCGTGCCCTGGCACGCAATCGGCTGCGTTGGCGCCGGTCGCTGACTCCCCCGTAGCCCTCCGGGCACGGGAGGTGCCCCCACCGCGTTGTCTGCCTCCTCCGCCTTGCAGCAGCACGCACCGCTGTGACATCAGCCGCTCCGCGCCGGGCCGCTCGCTGATCCGGCCTGATCCGAACGACAGGGCCTGGAGCTTGTCCCGAAGGCGGGCCCGCGGGCCCGGTCCGGACACGGGGGCTCGATCCGGACACCGGCCCCGGGCCACACGGCTCAGCCGGCGGTCGTCGTCCTCGGTGTGGGCGTGGGCGACGGCTTCGCGGGCGCCTTCATGGCCTCGCGGACCAGGCGCATGTACCGGTCCCAGTCCCAGTGCGGACCGGGGTCGGTGTGATCCGTGCCCGGCACCTCGACATGGCCGATGATGTGCTTCCGGTCCACCGGAATGCCGTGGCGCCTGCAAATGTCGGCCGTCAGCCGCGCCGACGACTCGTACATCGCGGCCGTGAAGTCCTCCGGCCGGTCGACGAAGCCCTCGTGCTCGATGCCGATGCTCCGCTCGTTCACCCCGCGGTTGCCCGCGTGGTACGCCACGTCGAGCTCGCGGATCATCTGGGCGACGCGCCCGTCCTTGCCCACGATGTAGTGCGTCGCCGCGCCGTGTCCGGGGTCCTTGAAGACCCGCACCGCGGTCCGGTAGCTGCCCTGGACGACATGGATCACGACGGTGTCGATCACATAGTCGTCGGGGCGGTCCGCCCGGCGCCAGTTCGCCCGCGCCGCCGCGGTCCACTGCGCGCCCGCGTGGTCGAGCTCGCCCTCCACACGCTTCTTCTCCATGCCCGGCAGCCGCCACCAGGCACGCCTGGCCTCGTCCTGGGTCGCCACACCCACCCCGACGAGCGTGGCCCCGCCGCCGATCAGCAGCGCCCGCCGGCCGATGCCGCGCCGCGCTTTCCTGCTCCCCATGCCGCCCCACTCTCTTCACCCCGGTCACCTCCCCGAACGCATACTCACGGGCTTTCGGTTCCCACGGCCCCGTACTCTGGTAGGGCTATGACTCAGACACCCCACCGCCCCCTCCGCGTCCTCGCCGCCATGTCCGGAGGTGTGGACTCCGCCGTCGCCGCCGCCCGCGCCGCCGAAGCCGGGCACGATGTCACCGGGGTGCACCTGGCCCTGTCCGCGAACCCGCAGTCGTTCCGCACCGGCGCCCGCGGCTGCTGCACCATCGAGGACTCGCGCGACGCCCGCCGGGCCGCTGACGTCATCGGCATCCCCTTCTACGTGTGGGACCTCGCCGAGCGCTTCCGCGAGGACGTCGTCGAGGACTTCGTCTCCGAGTACGAGGCGGGCCGCACCCCCAACCCCTGTCTGCGCTGCAACGAGAAGATCAAGTTCGCGGCGCTGCTGGACAAGGCGCTGGCGCTGGGCTTCGACGCGGTGTGCACCGGCCACTACGCGACCGTGGTCGTCCGCGAGGACGGCACCCGCGAGCTCCACCGGGCGAGCGACATGGCCAAGGACCAGTCGTACGTCCTCGGAGTCCTCGACGAGAGGCAGCTCGCGCACGCGATGTTCCCCCTCGGGGACACGCTGACCACCAAGGACGAGATCCGCGCCGAGGCGGAGCGCCGGGGTCTGGCCGTCGCGAAGAAGCCCGACAGCCACGACATCTGCTTCATCGCCGACGGCGACACCCAGGGGTTCCTCGCGAAGCGCCTGGGCAAGGCCGAGGGCGACATCGTGGACGAGTCCGGCACCAGGCTGGGCAGCCACGACGGCGCCTACGGCTTCACCATCGGGCAGCGCAAGGGCCTGCGCATCGGCCACCCCGCCCCCGACGGCAAGCCGCGCTACGTCCTGGACATCTCGCCGGTCGACAACACGGTGACGGTCGGCCCGGCCGAGGCCCTGGAGGTCTCCGCCCTCACCGCGATCAAGCCCCGCTGGTGCGGAACGGCACCTTCCGGCCCCGGCACGTACACCGCCCAGCTGCGCGCCCACGGCGGCGAGACCGAGGTCTCCACGGAGTTCGAAGGCGACGAACTGCGCGTGAGCTTCACCGAGCCCGTCCGCGGTGTGGCCCCCGGCCAGGCGATCGTGCTGTACGACGGCACGCGCGTCGTCGGCTCGGCGACGATCGCGACCACGACGCGCCGCGCCGCGGACTACGCCGCGAAGTAGTCCTCCAGCACCGGCGCCAGCACATGCGGCGCCACCTGGTGGGTCTGGCCCGTCAGGGTGCGGTGGCGGCCGCGGGGGAGGGCCTCGGAGATCGCGCGGACCGTCTCGCGCTGCCAGCCGGGGCTCGCGCCGCCGTCGACCACCATCACGCGGGCGGTGACCTCGCGCAGCCGCACCGTCGGCACCAGCGCGTCCCCCAGCACCGCGTGGTCGTACGCCAGGGTGTGCGCCAGCGACTCCAGCTCCCCCCACACGGGGGAGCCCTTCAGCCGGCCGAGCGTCCCCGGGGGTACGACGTCGGCCAGGAACAGCTCCAGGGCGTCCGTGCGCCGGTCCGCGGCCAGCAGGCCGTCCAGCCGTGCCCGGCGGGCCGCGCTCGCCCGGCGGCCGGCCGGGTCGGTCAGGAACGGGGGCTCGTACACGGACAGTTGGGTGATCGGCAGACCGGCCGCCGCCGCCTCCAGGACCAGCGCGCCGCCCGACGCCATCCCGTGGACGGACGCGGTGCCGCCCGCCTCGCCGACGACGGCCGCGAGGTCCTCGATCTCCCGCTCCACGGCGTACGGAGCGGTGTCCCCGCTGGCGCCACGACCGCGGCGGTCGTACGTGAACACGCTGAAGCGGTGCGCGAGCAGCGCGGCGAGCGGGGCGTCGGTCGCGGCCGTGGCCAGCGCGCCGCTCACCAGGATCACGGGCGGACCGTCCCCCTGCCGCTCGTACGCGATGGCGGTGCCGTCCGCCGACAGCGCCGTACCCCGGATCCTGCTCGGTGTCGTGTTCGGGTCGTCCATGCAGGAAAGACCGGGGGCATGTGCCGAACTCATCGGTGCCCGGCGGGATTTCCGGAAAAATCTTCCCCGAGGGCGGCGGCGGCGCCCGCATCCCCGCCCACCTCGGGGAGAGCCGAGGGGCGCGGTGGTGCGAGCATGGCGGGTATGGCTACACATCTGATCACCGGGGCAGGCTCCGGCATCGGCGCGGTCGTCGCGCGCCGGCTGCACGAGCGCGGCGACGAGCTGGTGCTGCTGGCCCGCGACGCCGGGCGCGCCAAGGAGCTCGCCGAGGCGTATCCGGGCTCCCGTACCCTCGTCGGCGACCTCGCCGCGCCCGACCGGCTCTCCTGGGCGTTCTCGCACCAGTCGCTGCCCGAGCGGCTCGACTCGCTCCTCCACATCGCCGGCGTCGTGGACCTCGGCCGGATCGGTGACCTGACGCCGAAGACCTGGCACGCCCAGCTCGACGTGAACCTGGTGGCGCCCGCCGAACTGACCCGGCTGCTGCTGCCCCAACTCCGGGTCTCCCAGGGCACCGTGATCTTCGTGAACTCCGGTGCGGGCCTCAACGCCCACGCCGAGTGGGGTGCGTACGCCGCCTCCAAGCACGGCCTCAAGGCGCTCGCCGACTCGCTGCGGCACGAGGAGAAGGTGAACGGCGTCCGGGTCACCTCCGTCTACCCCGGCCGCACCGCAAGCCCCATGCAGGCCAAGGTCCACCAGCAGGAGGGCAAGGAGTACGACGCCGCGCGCTGGATCGACCCCGGGTCGGTGGCGACGACGATCCTGATGGCGCTCGACCTCCCGCGCGACGCGGAGGTCAACGACCTGACGGTGCGGCCGGGACGATGAGCGACGTCGTATGGGACCCCGGACAGGCCCTGGCGACCGGGGTCGGCTCCATGCCCGGCGGCGACGCCCGCGAGGCCGCCAGGACCGTCACCGGCACCTTCGAGGACTTCCCGCATCTCCCGGAGCTGCCCGCCCGCGGTCCCGGCGCCGACATGATCGGGCGGACCATCGGCCTGCTGGTCGAGATGTACGCGCACGTCGAGCCCAGCGGCTGGCGCGTCAGCGACCGGCCGGGCCGGGACACCCGCAGGGCCCGCTCCTGGCTCGGTGAGGACCTCGACGCACTGGAGGAGTTCACCCAGGGGTACGAGGGCCCGCTCAAGGTCCAGGCCGTCGGGCCGTGGACGCTCGCGGCCGCCCTGGAGCTCAGGAACGGCGAGGCCGCCCTCGGCGACCAGGGCGCCTGCCGGGACCTCGCCGGCTCGCTCGCCGAGGGACTGGGCGCGCATCTCGCGGAGGTGCGGCGGCGGGTCCCCGGCGCACAGGTGGTGCTCCAGCTCGACGAGCCCTCGCTCACGGCCGTCCTGCGCGGACGGATCAGGAGCGCCAGCGGGTATCGGACGCACCGCGCGGTGGACCGGCAGCTCGTCGAGAGCGCGCTGCGGGACGTGATGGACGTCTCCGACGGACCGGTGGTCGTGCACTCGTGCGCGCCGGAGGTGCCGTTCGCGCTGCTGCGCCGGGCCGGGGCCGCCGGTGTCTCGTTCGATTTCGGGCTGCTCACCGAGCGTGACGAGGAGGCGATCGGCGAGGCGGTGGAGGGCGGCACGAGGCTCTTCGCAGGCGTCGTGGCGTCCACCGACGGTCCATTGTCCGACCCTGCCGGTAGCGTCATGGGTGTCAGGACGCTGTGGCGCAGGCTGGGACTGAATCCGGGGACTCTCGCCGAGTCCCTGGTGATCACCCCGTCGTGCGGGCTCGCGGGCGCTTCGCCGGCGTACGCCCGCGCGGCCCTCGCGCACTGCGTCCGGGCGGCGAGATCGCTCGCGGACAACCCTGAGTGATGGCTGAGGGCTGAGGCAACGGGAGGACGTACGGTGGCTGTCGAACAGCAGGGGGCGGTGCCCGCCGAGGCACGCGACCAGCATGCCCAGCTGGCCGAGCAGGTCGAGGAGCACCGCTTCCGGTACTACGTGAAGGACCAGCCGGTCGTCAGCGACACCGAGTTCGACAGGCTGCTGCGGTCGCTGGAGGCCCTGGAGGACGAGTATCCGGAGCTGCGGACGCCCGACTCGCCGACCCAGAAGGTCGCGGGGGCGTACGAGGCTGCCTTTGCCGGTACGGCGTTCTCGGCGGTCGAGCACCGCGAGCGGATGCTCTCGCTCGACAACGCCTTCGACGAGGCGGAGCTGGCGGCCTGGGCCGACCGGGTCGCCAAGGAAGTGGGCACGTCGGAGCACCGCTTCCTGTGCGAGCTGAAGGTCGACGGGCTC
This sequence comes from Streptomyces sp. FIT100, assembly GCF_024584805.1. Classification (NCBI taxonomy): domain Bacteria; kingdom Bacillati; phylum Actinomycetota; class Actinomycetes; order Kitasatosporales; family Streptomycetaceae; genus Streptomyces; species Streptomyces sp. FIT100. Next base: position 5,634,435 of record NZ_CP075715.1, read on the forward strand.
GCGGTCAACCTGACGTACGAGAAGGGCCGGCTGACCCGCGCGGCCACCCGCGGCGACGGCCGCACCGGTGAGGACATCACTCCGAACGTGCGGACGATCTCCGACATCCCGGACCGGCTCACGGGCGACCGCATCCCGGACCTCGTCGAGATCCGCGGCGAGGTCTACTTCCCGATGGAGGCGTTCGAGGAGCTCAACGCCCGGCGCGTGGCCGCGGGCGAGCAGCCCTACGCCAACCCCCGGAACTCCGCGTCGGGTTCGCTGCGCCAGAAGGACCCGAAGGTCACCGCGACCCTTCCGCTGCACATGGTGGTGCACGGCATCGGCGCCCGCCAGGGCCTGGAGATCGACCGGCTCTCGCAGGCGTACGAGCTGCTGCACGCCTGGGGCCTGCCGACCGCCCGGCACTACAAGGTGGTGGACTCGCTCGACGGGGTCCGCGAGTTCATCGCGTACTACGGCGAGCACCGCCACTCCGTGGAGCACGAGATCGACGGAGTCGTCGTCAAGCTCGACGAGATCCCGCTCCAGGGCCGGCTCGGCTCGACCTCGCGGGCGCCGCGCTGGGCGATCGCCTGGAAGTACGCGCCGGAGGAGGTCAACACCAAGCTCGTCGACATCAAGGTGGGCGTGGGGCGCACCGGCCGGGTCACTCCGTACGCCCAGGTGGAGCCGGTCAAGGTGGCAGGCTCCGAGGTCGAGTTCGCCACCCTCCACAACCAGGGCGTGGTGAAGGCCAAGGGCGTCCTCATCGGCGACACGGTCGTGCTGCGCAAGGCCGGTGACGTGATCCCCGAGATCCTCGGCCCGGTCGTCGATCTGCGGGACGGCAGCGAGCGGGAGTTCGTCATGCCCGCCGAGTGCCCCGAGTGCGGCACTCCGCTGCGGCCGATGAAGGAGGGCGACATCGACCTCCGCTGCCCCAACGCCCGTAGCTGCCCCGCCCAGTTGCGCGAAAGACTGTTCTATCTCGCCGGGCGCAAGAGCCTGGACATCGAGGCGTTCGGCTATGTCGCCGCCGCGGCGCTCACCAAGCCGCTGGAGCCGGCCGAGCCGCCGCTCGCCGACGAGGGCGACCTGTTCGACCTGACGGTCGAGCAGTTGCTGCCCATCAAGGCGTACGTCCTGGACCAGGACAGCGGACTGCCCAAGCGGGACCCGAAGACCGGCGACGAGAAGATCGTCACCGTCTTCGCCAACCAGCAGGGCGAGCCCAAGAAGAACACGCTGGCGATGCTGGAGAACATCGCGGCGGCCAAGCAGCGCCCGCTCGCCCGCATCATCACCGGTCTCTCCATCCGCCATGTGGGCCCGGTGGCGGCGGAGGCGCTCGCCCGCGAGTTCCGTTCCGTCGACCGGATCGAGCAGGCCACCGAGGAGGAGCTTGCGGCCGTCGAGGGCGTCGGGCCGACGATTGCCGCCTCGCTCAAGCAGTGGTTCGAGGAGGACTGGCACCGCGAGATCCTGCGCAAATGGCGGGAGGCGGGCGTCCGTACGGAGGAGGAGGGCGCCGGCGAGGACGAGGGGCCGCGTCCCCTGGAGGGCCTCACCGTCGTCGTCACCGGCACGCTGCAGAACCACACCCGCGACGGTGCCAAGGAAGCGCTCCAGAGCCGCGGCGCGAAGGTGACAGGTTCCGTCTCCAAGAAGACGTCCTTCGTCGTGGTGGGGGACAACCCCGGTTCGAAATACGACAAGGCCATGCAGCTGAAGGTGCCCGTGCTCGACGAGGACGGCTTCGCCGTGCTGCTCGGACAGGGGCCGGACGCCGCCCTGGACGCCGCCGTTCCGGTCGAGGAGTAGCCGGGTGCCGGGCGGGAACGGCCCGTGGACATCACCCGTTCGGCGCATATCCGATGGATAGGGGTGGCCGGGCCGCAATCGGGCAAGAGCTGTAGAGCGCTGCCCGTCAGAGCCTTCAGCAGCCTACTGTTGAGGGGTGCGCCTGTCGTGCACGGCTGCGTGGTCACGCTCCAGCCGTGGTGCCATGACTAGGGGGCCATTGCGTGGCATCGGCACCGCCGGCTGTGAGAGGGACGGAATGAAACCGACCGAGAGCGCCGCCCCGGTCTCACGGATGCGTGGTTTCCCGGGGTTTGCGGGCATCGCCGCCGGAATGCCCTTCGTGATCATCGGGCTCGCCGCCGTCGTCCTGACGACGGGCGTCGTCAGCGCCGTCCGGGAAGGGCGGGCGCTCTTCCCCGGCGGCGCCGGGGGATGGTCGCTCGCCGTCCTCACCGGCATCATCGTCGGCCATCTGGTCGCGCTCGGGCGCGATCGCTGGTGGGGCGGCACCGGCTCCGGTGGCGCCCTCACCCTCGCCGTGCTGCTGCTCTACGGCTGGGTGCCCGCCGGAGTCGTCAGCCTCGCCGTGGTGGTGCTGGTCGGTGCCACCCGGCGGCAGCGCTGGCGACAGGGGGTGCTGCACGGCGCGGCCGACATCCTCGGCGTCGGAGCGGCGGCGCTGGTCCTGCTGGCGTTCGGGGAGACCCCGACCGTCGAGCGGCCCTGGCAGCCGCTGGAATGGGGCCTGGAAGCGATCCCCGAGGTGGTGTTCGCGGCGGCGGCGTATCTCGCCGTGACCCGGCTGCTGCTCTGGTACGGCCTGACGCCGCAGGGCGTCGGGCTGCCCACCGTCGCCCGTACGGCCCTGATGCGCCAGGGCCTCGTCGCGGTCGCCCTGCTCGGCATCGCCCCGCTGATCTGTGTGGTCGCCATCGCCCTGCCGATCCTGCTGCCGCTCTTCGCCGTGCCGCTCATCGCCCTCGACTCCACGCTGTGGATCGCCCGGGCCCGCGCCGAGGAGCAGCTGCGCGATCCGCTCACGGGCCTGCCGAACCGTCAGTGGCTGCTGGAGCGCACCTGGGCCGCGCTGGAGGAGGCCGAGAGCGCCGGTGCTCGGTCCGCGCTCGTGCTGATCGACCTCGACCGGTTCCGCTCGGTCAACGACACGCTCGGTCATCTCGCGGGCGACCGGCTGCTGCTCCAGATCGCCGAACGGCTGCGGCTCGCCCTGCCGCGCGGGGCGGAGGCCGCGCGGCTCGGCGGCGACGAGTTCGCCGTGCTCCTGCCCACCGCCGACTCCACCACCAGCGCCCAGCGCGTCGCCCGCCATCTCGTCGGCCAGCTCTCCTCGCCGCTGGACCTCGACGGTCTGACGCTGGTGCTGGAGGCGAGCGCCGGGCTCGCCGTCTTCCCGGACCACGCGCTGGACGCCGAAGGGCTGCTGAGGCGCGCGGACGTGGCGATGTACCAGGCGAAGCGCGACCGCACCGGCGTGGAGGTGTACGAATCGAAGCGGGATTCGAACACGCCGGACCGCCTCGGGCTGCTCGGCGATCTGCGCCGCGCACTGGACGCGGGCGAGGTCGAGCTGCACTACCAGCCCAAGGTCGGCTTCGACGGCCATGTGGCCGGCCTGGAGGCGCTGGTGCGGTGGGTGCACCCGGACCGCGGGCGGGTCCCGCCGGACGAGTTCATCGCCATCGCCGAGTCCTCCGGCCTGATGCCCCATCTGACGGAGTACGTCCTGGAGACCGCGCTCGCCCAGGTCGCCAGGTGGCGTGCCCAGGGCCTCTTCGTGCCGGTCGCCGTCAATGTCTCGCCGCGTGACGTCCACACCCCGGGCTTCGCCGGCGCGGTCGCGGCCCGGCTCGCCCGGCACGGCGTCCCCGCGGGGGCGCTGCAACTGGAGATCACGGAGCATGTGCTGCTGGAGGACCCGCAGCGCGCCGCGGACACCCTGGCCGGGCTCACCGGGCACGGCGTGAAGATGTCCCTCGACGACTTCGGCACGGGGTATTCGTCCCTGGTCCATCTGCGCCGGCTCCCGGTGAGCGAGCTGAAGATCGACCGGTCGTTCGTGGCCCGCCTGGCGGTCGACACGGAGGACGCCGAGATCGTCCGCTGCACGGTCGACCTCGCGCACTCGCTCGGGCTCCTCGTGGTGGCGGAGGGCGTCGAGGACGACGAGACCTGGGAGCGGCTGAGGGACCTGGGATGCGACGCGGTGCAGGGCTGGCTGGTCGCCGCGGCGATGCCGCCGCAGGAGACGACGGCGTGGCTGCGGGCGCGCGGGGAGAGCGGTTGGCGCAGGGCGCCGCGCGCGCTGCCCGCGGCGACGTCCTCCGACGCGGACCGGCCGTCGGGCCACGTGGTGAACTAGGCGGAGTCCGACACCCTTCCAGGGCCCCGAGTCGGCTGCCCCCGGGGGCTGGAGGCAGCGCCCCCAGCCCCGTCAGGGCTCCGTCACGCGGTCAGAGCGCGTGGACCGTGCCCGCGTAGCGGCGGACGAAGCGTGAGCCGTTCGCCGCCGTCACCTCCAGGTCGTAGCGGCCGTGGCGGATCTGCCAGGTCAGCGAGGAGCGGTCACCGGGGCCCACCCACACCGTGCGGGCCGCCTTCGGGTCCCCGTCGGGGGTGACGGTGAAGGACACCTCCGAGGCGCCGGGGTTGCTGAACGCCAGCTCCACGGTGGCCCGTTCCGGGCGGTGGCCGTGGAGGGACGCCGTCACGGACGGCACCGGTGCGCCCGCCTCGCGGCCCTGGGGGACGACGGTGCCGGAGAAGCGCCGTACGAAGCCGTCCGCGCCCATCACGGTGAAGTCGTACCGCCCGTCGGTCTCCGAGGTGTCCCAGGTGTACGTCTTGGACGCGCCCGGCGCCACGGTGAAGGGGGTGCCGGTGAACGGCTTGACGGCGTTCGGCAGGACGGTGAAGTGGAAGGTCTCCTTCCCATGGTTGGCGAGCGTGCAGACGACCTTCCCGGTCTCCCGGTCCACCGTGACCTCGGCCCACGGCCGGTACGGCAGCGGACGGTGCGGCCGGGTGCCGGGCTCCTGTGTGGCCATGGACTGGCCGCCGCTCGGCGGCAGCTTGACCGCGGGCAGCGCGTTGGCCGCGTCGGCCTTCGCCATCAGCTCGTTCGTGTCCGGCAGCCACGGAACCGTGTAGTCCGGGCTGGTGAAGTCGAAGCAGGTGGTCAGATCGCCGCAGACGGCCCGGCGCCAGTCCGAGATGTTCGGCTCGCGCACCCCCGTCACGACCTCCAGGAAGCGCACCACCGAGGTGTGGTCGAACACCTGCGAGTTGACGTAACCTCCGCGCGACCAGGGCGAGATCGCCCACAGCGGCACCCGGTTCCCGAGCCCGATCGGGCGCCCTTCCGCGAACTCCTCCGGGGTGCCCGGCTCCGGGAACGGCGGCACGACATGGTCGAAGTAGCCGTCGTTCTCGTCGTACATCAGCAGGAAGACGGTGTGCTTCCACACATCGGGGTTGGAGAACAGCGACTGCAGCGCCGTGTTGACCCAGTGCGCGCCGTAGTTCGGGCCCGCCTCCGGGTGCTCGCAGAAGAGATAGGGCGCGACCAGCCAGGAGACCGTCGGCAGCGTGCCGTCCTTGCAGTGCGCGTCGAAGGCGGTCAGATCGAACTTGGTCATCGCGTTGACGTACCGCGGGTCGTCCTTCGGGAACCGGTGGAACTGGCCGAAGTACGAGAGCCCGTTGTCGTCGTAGTCGCCGTACCGCTCGTCCTTCGACGGATTGTGGTAGACGCGCCAGCTGACCCCGGCGTCCTCCAGCCGCTCGGCGTACGTCGTCCAGTCCGCGACCGGGTTGTCGGTCACCGGCGTGTTGTCGGTCCAGGGGCCGGTCGTACCGTCCTTGCCGGGGCCGCAGGAACCCGACCACAGGTAGAGGCGGTTGGGGTCGGTCGGACCCGCCTGCGAACAGAAGTACGCATCGCAGACCGTGAAGGCGTCGGCGAGGGCGAACTGGTAGGGGATGTCCTCGCGGGTGAAGTAGCCCATCGTCCGCTCGCCCTTGGAGGCGATCCACTTGTTCATCGCGCCGCCGTTGATCGCGGTGTGGCCGGTGCCCCAGTCGTGCGGGAGCCCGGACGCGTTCTGGGCGTTGTACTTCGTCGTGTCCATGCGGTACGGCAGCATGAAGCCGTCGGCGCGGCCGGGGGCCGGCTGCTTGAAGACGGAGTCGCCGTTCGGGAAGGTCAGCGCCTGACGGTCGTCGAAGCCCCGGACACCGCTCAGGGTGCCGAAGTAGTGGTCGAAGCTGCGGTTCTCCTGCATCAGGATCACCACGTGCTTCACGTCCTCGACGGACCCGCGGGGTCTGGATGCGGCCGATGCGGCCGCCTCGGGCACACCGACGGCGGCAGCGGCGGCGGTTGCGGCGGACGCGCCGACGAAGGCGCGGCGGCTCAGCGGAGTCATGGGATGGCAGTCCTTCGGTGCGTGGATGCGGCGTCAGCGGAGGGAGAAGGTGACGGCGGGCGCCGCGTGGTCGGACGGCCAGCCGTTCCCGGCGGCGTCCGGGACCGGCCGCGGCCAGCCGGTGCAGAGGGTGTACGCCCCCTCGACGCGCAGCGGCCCGGCGTACTGGACCTGGTCGATCCGGTCCCGCGGCTCGTCGGGGCGTACCGGCGACCAGGTGGTGCCCGGCTGCCGCGCGGCGTTCGGGTTCTCGTCGCGGAAGGCGTCGGTCAGCCCCGCCCGGCCGAGCGCCACCGTGACGGGCCAGCGCACGACCGCGGTCCTGCCCCTGCGGGCCGGGCGGTCCAGGTGCGACGGGGAGGCGAGCCCGGCCGCGAGGACCACCGGTGTCGTGCGGGAGGCGGCGAGGTCGGACTTCATCGCGGCGAGCAGCGCCCCGGCCTGCCGGTAGCGGACGCTGTTCACCTCGGCCGCCTCGACCTCGGCGGCGGTGCGCCCGTCCCGCAGCGCGTACGGGCCGTACGCCGCCTCGTCGAGCTGCGCCGCCCACAGCCGTACGGTGCGGTCGCCCGGCAGCCGGAGGGTGGCCGCCACCGCGGGCAGATCCGTGAGCGGCGCCGTGGTGCCGGCCAGCGGGAAGCGGCTGATCAGTCCGACCCCGGCCGGGCTGTCGTAGAAGTGCCAGCCAAGCGCCCGGGCGAGCGGCTCGGCTGCGGTGCCGCCGGTCTCCTGGAGCGCGACGGCGTCGAGCCGCTGCCCGAGGACCAGCCGCAGCAGTTTCTCGTGGCTGTCGGCGGTGTTGCGGCCGGCCTCCCAGAGGTTGAGCGACGCGACGGTCAGCCGGGTGCGGGCGGCGGGCGTCCGTACCGGGACCTGCACGGTCACGGTGTCGGTCCCGCCCGCGCTGTCCTTCACACCGATCGTGATCCGGGCGGGACGGGCGGTCGGGAGTGCGGGCGCCGTGCCGCTGATCGTGCCGTCGGAGGAGACACCCAGCCAGGAGTCGCCGGCCAGCCGGCGGAAGGACGGGGCTCCGGAGGCGTTGCCCTGCGGGCGGATCCAGAGCGGGCCGAGGACGACGGAGACCCGGGACCCGGCCGCGTACTCACCGGTCGTGAACGAGTCGACGACGCAGTGCGGGGGTGTGACGGGCGGCCTGAGCGCGATGGTGAAGGGCTCGGTCCGCGTGAGGATGTCGTACCCGTCCGTGGCCAGCAGATACGCGGTGTACGTACCCTCGCCGAGGCCGGTGGTGTCGAGGGTGATCTCGCCGGAAGCCGTCGTGACGTACTCCCAGACCAGTGAGGAGCCGACGCCGGGCCTGCGGTCGCCGTCGTAGATCCCGATCCAGTTCTTCGGGTGGGGCGCGTCGGTGGACCAGCGGAAGGTCAGCCGGTCGCCTTCGCGCGGGCTCGTGGGCGAGACCAGCGACAGGGTGTGCGGCAGAGTGCTGTCGCTGCCTGCGGCAGCGGCGGTTCTGAGTGGGGACACCGGAGTGAACGTCCTCTCCGCCCGGGGAGGTACACCCCCGGTGCCAGAAGTTGTTTGGACAACTTCGCTCAGTGAGTCAGCCCCTGGCGCACTCGGAGTGAACGGGGCGTGACCGATGACCGGAGCGCGGCGGAACAGGGACTGGTGCCGGAGCGCGGCGACCGCCGGACGGGGCGCCGGGACGGTGAGCGGAGAGCCCCGGGGACCGGCGGTGCGGGGTGCCGTGGCGGTGAGCGGAGAGCCCCGGGGACCGGTGGACGGGAGTCCGGAGACCAGACGGCGCGGGAGCCCCGGGACCGGCGGTGCGGGAGCCCGGGGACCGGCGGTGCGGGAGCGGCGGCAGAGCGTTTCGCGGGGAGGGGCGGCGGCCCCATAGGATTGGGCCAAAACCATCGCACTCACCCCTGAGGATCGCTGCATGCCTGGCATCACGCGCGAGGAGGTCGCCCACCTCGCCCGGCTGGCGCGTCTGGAGCTGAAGGACGAAGAGCTCGACCACTTCGCCGGACAGCTCGACGACATCATCGGCGCGGTCGCCCGCGTCTCCGAGGTCGCCGACCAAGACGTACCGCCGACCTCCCACCCGCTGCCGCTGACCAACGTCATGCGCGCGGACGAGGTCCGTCCTTCGCTCACCCCCGAGCAGGCGCTCTCCGGCGCGCCGGCACAGGAGCAGCAGCGTTTCAAGGTGCCGCAGATCCTGGGGGAGGAGTAACAGCCATGACGGACAGCACCATCATCAAGCTCACCGCGGCGGAGATCGCCGCGAGGATCGCCTCCGGCGAGCTCACCGCCGTCGAGGTCACCGAGGCGCACCTCGCCCGGATCGACGCCGTCGACGAGAAGGTCAACGCCTTCCTGCACATCGACCGTGAGGGCGCGCTGGCGCAGGCCCGCGCCGTCGACGAGAAGCGCGAGCGCGGCGAGAAGCTCGGCCCGCTGGCCGGCGTGCCGCTCGCGCTGAAGGACATCTTCACCACCCAGGGCATTCCGACCACGGTCGGCTCCAAGATCCTGGAAGGCTGGATCCCGCCGTACGACGCCACCCTGACGCGCAGGCTGAAGGAGGCCGACGTCGTCATCCTCGGCAAGACCAACATGGACGAGTTCGCCATGGGGTCCTCCACCGAGAACAGCGCGTACGGCCCGACCGGCAACCCCTGGGACCTGACCCGGATCCCCGGCGGCTCCGGCGGCGGCTCGTCCGCCGCCCTCGCCTCGTACCAGGCACCGCTGGCCATCGGCACGGACACCGGCGGCTCCATCCGCCAGCCCGCCGCCGTCACCGGCACCGTCGGCGTCAAGCCGACCTACGGCGGCGTCTCCCGCTACGGCATGGTCGCCTTCTCCTCCTCGCTCGACCAGGGCGGCCCGTGCGCGCGTACGGTCCTGGACGCGGCCCTGCTGCACGAGGTCATCGGCGGGCACGACCCGCTGGACTCGACCTCCATCGACGCTCCCGTCCCGCCGGTCGTCGAGGCCGCCCGCAACGGCTCGGTCGCCGGGATGCGCGTCGGTGTCGTCAAGCAGTTCCGCGGCGAGGGCTACCAGGCCGGCGTCGTGCAGCGCTTCGACGAGTCCGTCGAACTCCTCAAGGGGCTGGGCGCCGAGATCGTCGAGCTGGACTGCCCGTCCTTCGACCTCGCGCTCTCCGCGTACTACCTGATCGCGCCGTCCGAGTGCTCCTCGAACCTCGCGCGCTTCGACGCCATGCGCTACGGCCTGCGCGTCGGCGACGACGGCACCAAGTCCGCCGAGGACGTCACCGCCCTCACCCGTGAGGCCGGCTTCGGCGACGAGGTCAAGCGCCGCATCATGCTCGGCACGTACGCCCTGTCGTCCGGCTACTACGACGCGTACTACGGCAGCGCCCAGAAGGTCCGTACGCTCATCAAGCAGGACTTCGAGAAGGCGTTCGAGCAGGTCGACGTGATCGTCTCGCCGACGACCCCGACCACGGCCTTCCCGATCGGCGAGCGCGCCGACGACCCGATGGCCATGTACCTCGCGGACCTGTGCACCATCCCGACCAACCTGGCGGGCAACGCGGCGATGTCGCTGCCCTGCGGTCTGGCCCCGGAGGACAACCTTCCGGTCGGTCTCCAGATCATCGCGCCCGCCCTGCAGGACGACCGCCTCTACAAGGTGGGTGCGGCGGTCGAGGCCGCCTTCGTGGAAAAGTGGGGGCACCCGCTGCTGGAGGAGGCACCGTCACTGTGAGCGCACTGCAGAAGGCCAAGGGTTTCAAGAAGTCCCGCACCGGGACCTACGTGTCCATGGCCACCACCGCCTTCGGAGCCGTCGGCGTCGCGAAGCAGGCCAAGAAGGCCCGCATGGAGCACGACACGCTCCGGCTGATCGACGCTGCCGTGTCCGCCGCCGCCATCATCACCGGACTCGCCATCCTCTACCGGGAGCTCAGGCGCCTGGGCGACGACGACGTCCTGCTGGGCTGAGAGGGAAGTTTCACCGTGACCGTCACGACTGACCTGGTGTCGTACGAGGACGCTCTTGCGTCCTACGACCCCGTCATGGGCCTGGAGGTCCATGTCGAACTCGGCACCAGGACCAAGATGTTCTGCGGCTGCTCGACCGAGCTGGGCGCCGAGCCCAACTCGCAGACCTGCCCCACCTGCCTCGGCCTGCCCGGCTCGCTGCCGGTGATGAACGCCGTGGGCGTCGAGTCCGCCATCAAGATCGGCCTCGCGCTGCACTGCGAGATCGCCGAGTGGTGCCGCTTCGCCCGGAAGAACTACTTCTATCCGGACATGCCGAAGAACTTCCAGACCTCGCAGTACGACGAGCCGATCGCCTTCAACGGCTATCTGGACGTCCAGCTGGAGGACGGCGAGGTCTTCCGCGTGGAGATCGAGCGCGCCCACATGGAGGAGGACACCGGCAAGTCGACGCACGTCGGCGGCGCCACCGGCCGTATCCACGGCGCGTCCCACTCCCTGCTCGACTACAACCGCGCCGGCATCCCGCTGATCGAGATCGTCACCAAGCCGATCGTCGGCGCCGGTGACCGTGCACCCGAGGTCGCGAAGGCGTACGTCACCGAGCTGCGCGAGCTCATCCGGGCCCTCGGGGTCTCCGAGGCCCGTATGGAGATGGGCCAGATGCGCTGCGACGTGAACCTCTCGCTGCGGCCCAACGGCACCGAGAAGTTCGGCACCCGCTCCGAGACGAAGAACGTCAACTCGCTGCGGTCGGTCGAGCGCGCGGTCCGCTTCGAGGTCATGCGCCACGCGGCGGTGCTCTCTTCGGGCGGCACGATCGTCCAGGAGACCCGTCACTTCCACGAGGAGGACGGCTCGACCACGTCCGGGCGGGTCAAGGAGGAGGCCGAGGACTACCGGTACTTCCCGGAGCCCGACCTCGTGCCCGTCGCCCCGTCCCGTGAGTGGGTCGAGGAACTGCGGGCCGTGCTCCCCGAGCTGCCGCGCGTGCGCCGCAACCGGCTCCGCGAGGAGTGGGGCGTCGCCGAGCACGACATGCAGTCGATCCTCAACGCGGGCGCGGTCGACCTGATCGAGGCCACGATCGCGGCGGGCGCCGACTCCGTCTCCGCCCGCAAGTGGTGGATGGGCGAGCTGGCGCGCAACGCCAACGAGGCGGGTACGTCGCTCGACGAGCTGGCCATCACGCCGGAGCAGGTCGCCCGGGTGTCGGCGCTGGTCGCCGACGGTTCGCTCAACGACAAGCTGGCCCGCCAGGTGATCGAAGGCGTCCTCGCCGGCGAGGGCGACCCGGACACCGTCGTGGAGAAGCGCGGCCTGAAGGTCGTCTCGGACGAGGGTGCGCTCGGCGCGGCCGTCGACGAGGCGATCGCCGGCAATGCGGCGATCGCGGACAAGATCCGCGCCGGCAAGGTCGCGGCGGCCGGTGCCCTGGTCGGCGCGGTCATGAAGGCCACCCGCGGCCAGGCCGACGCGGCCCGCGTCAAGGAGCTGATCCTGGAGAAGCTGGGCGTCAGCGAGGGCTGAGCGGACCGGTTCTGCACGGGGAGGGGCGGGACGCCGACGGCGTCCCGCCCCTCCCTGCGCCGGGACGGCGGTGCGCGGCGCGCGGTGCGGCGCGGCGGACCGGTCGGCGCGACGCGGCCGGGGAGCCGCGGCCGGGGAGCCGTGCTCAGGGTCAGGGCGTGCGTATGCCCAGGCCCGGAAGCCACAGCTCGCCGCGGTTGTTGACGCCGATGTCCTGGGCCGACAGCTCGTCCGGAGCGACCGCTCCGCGGGTGCGGAGCTCGGTGACCGTCAGACGAGCGGTCACGGCGGGCGAGGCCTCGTGGGTCTCGGGGAAGGCCGACTGCCACCAGCCCCGGTCGTGGGTGTGCCAGCCGCGCTCCCACATCTGCCGCGCATGCTCCGGGCCCTGCCCCGCGTCCCGGTCGTCGACGGCCACCGCCAGCCCCTCGTCCGGGCTGTAGGACACGACCAGCTGCCGGTGCGGGTCCCGGCCGGAAACGAGCGTGAAGCCGGCCCACTCTCCCGGCACCTGCACCGGCAGCTGCTCGGCCCAGGCCGCGAGCATCAACCCCAGGGCTCTCTCCAGGTCCTCCCATGAACCGGCGAGCGGAGCGGCGGGGCGGACGGCCGGGCACTCCCCGGGGCCGCTCCGGTACAACTGCCAGCAGTACGGCAGGAGACCGACGTCGTGCGGCTCGGCCGCCGACCAGGCCCCGCCCCATGCGAAGCGCCGGTGCTCGTCCTCCTCCAGCGCCTCGGGCCGGTGCACCGACAGCCCGGCGCCGAACCGGTCGCCGGCCAGCAGGACCAGTCGGCGGCCGTCGCGCCAGCGGACGCTCGGCCCGCGCGTCGAGCCGCCGTACAGCGTCGGCTCGCCGATCCTGGCCACGATCGACCCGTACACCTCGCGGAACGCCTCGCGCCGCTGCACGGGCGCCGCCCCCGCCTCGTACGACACGACCGTCACCGGCGGGCGGCCGAAGTGTGCCTCCGGTCTGTCGTGCAGCAGCTCCGCCAGCCGCGCCGCCTCCGCGGGCGTGCCGATGGTGATGATCTCCGATTCCCCCGTGTGAGATGCCCCCGAGTTGGTCATGTGCCCATGCTGCCAGGCGCTGCTGACAACGATGCCATTTCCCGGGATTGCCTTGTCCCACCGCCGCGTTGATCGCATGGCGTGATCTCGCCGGGACTCCCCGGAGCGCCACTTGGACGTTCATGCGGCAGTCGTCCGTGGGCCTTTCGTCCGCCATCTGCCCTCACTAGCTTCCCGGCCACAACGCTTGACTCGGGAGGATCACTTGGCCACGGACATCTCACGGCGACGGCTGTTCGCACTCGGCGGAGGCGCCCTCGGTGCCGCGGCCGCCGGGTCCCTGCTGCCGCCCTCCCTGCAGGCGGCGCTGGCGGCCGAACCGCCCTCCGGCGGTCTCCGCGCGATCAAGCACGTGGTCGTCCTGATGCAGGAGAACCGCTCTTTCGACCATTACTTCGGCACCCTCCGCGGTGTCCGGGGCTTCGGCGACCGCAACGCCATCGAACTCCCCACCGGGAAGACGGTGTTCGAGCAGCCGGACGCGCAGCGCACCGTGCTGCCCTTCCCGGTCCGCGACGCCGCCGAGGCGCAGCAGAAGGACCTCCAGTACATCGGCGATCTCGACCATTCCTGGAGCGGCGGGGCCAGGGCCTGGCGCGAGGGCTGGATGGACGGCTGGATCGCGGCCAAGTCCGCGGCGACCATGGCGTACTACGACCGCCGTGACATCCCGCTGCACTACGAGCTGGCCGACACGTTCACCATCTGCGACGCCTACCACTCCTCGGTCCACACCTCGACGAGCCCCAACCGCAACCATCTGTGGAGCGGCTGGACGGGCTTCGAGGCCGACGGCAGCAGGGCCGTGACCAACGCCGCGTACTCCGAGGGCAGCCACCCCGGCTACCCGTGGCCCACGTACGCCGAGCGGCTGGAGAAGGCCGGCCGCACCTGGAAGACGTACCAGGAGTGGGAGAACTTCACCGACAACAACATCGAGTTCTTCACCACCTTCAAGAAGGTCGCGCGGAAGGCGCTCGCCAAGGCCGGCGACTTCACGTACATGGAAGCCTTCTACGCGAAGGTCCGCGACACCTCCGACACCGCCGAGCGGGACCGGCTGCTGGCCGCCCTGGAGGAGGGCGTCGCCACCCTGCCCCCGGAGGAGCGCTCGCTCTTCGAGCGCGGGCTGCGGCGCGGCGAGACCGGCTCGCTCGCCGACCAGTTTCGCGCGGACGTCGCGGCGGGCACGCTGCCCGAGGTGTCGTATCTCGTGCCGTCCGCGGTCGACTCGGAGCACCCCGGAACATCGTCCCCGATCGCCTCCGCCACCCTCCTCTACAAGGTGCTGGACGCGCTCGGCTCGCACCCCGACGTCTGGCGCCACACGGTCGTCCTGATCAACTACGACGAGAACGACGGCTTCTACGACCACGTGCCGCCGCCGGTACCGCCCGCCGACAACACCGACGAGCGCTGGCAGGGCCTGCCCACCGGGCTCGGCATCCGGGTGCCGCTGCTCGTCGTCTCGCCGTGGAGCGTCGGCGGCTATGTCTGCTCCGAGGTCTTCGACCACAGCTCGGTCGTCCGCTTCCTGGAGAAGTGGACGGGGATCGAGGAGCCGAACATCACCGCCTGGCGGCGCACCGTCACCGGCGATCTGACGTCGGCCTTCGACTTCCGCCGGGGGCAGGCGCAGCCCGAGGTCGAGCAGCCCGGAGTGATCCCGCCGTTCACCGGCCGGTGGCGGCCGCAGCCGCCGGCGGTCCAGCGGATGCCCGTGCAGGAGCCCGGAGCCCGGCGCGCCCGCCCGCTGCCGTACCAGCCGGACGCCTCCGTGAAGCTCGGCGACGGAGCGCTGACGGTGGCCCTCAGCAACACGGGCCGTGCGAGCGCGCACTTCGCGCTCTACCCGTACGCCGGTGAGTTCCCCGTCCCGCAGCACAAGGACGTCAGGGGTCAGGGGGAGTGGAGCGTGCCCCTCACCGGGGACGTCTACCGCTTCACGATCACCGGGCCGAACGGCTTCCGCCGCGAGTTCGCCGGCCGCGCCGTCGGCGCGGGCGCCGAGGTCACGTCGCGCATCGACCACCACGACCGCGATCTGCACCTCACCTTCCGCAACAACGGGGACCGCGCGATCACCTTCACCGTGCGCCCGCTCGGCTATGTCGACGACGAGGACCTGCGCGACTGGACCCGGGAATTCACGGTCAAGCCGGGCCGCAGCCGTACCGTCGTCCACTCGGCGGCCGACGCCCACGGCTGGTACGACGTCGAGGTGACCACGGACGGCGACGTCGGCTTCCGCCGGCGCCTGATGGGGCACATCGAGAACGGCCGGCCCAGCGTCTCCGGCTGACGCCTGACCGGGCGGAGACACCGGCGCTCCTGGGTGCGCGGGATGCGGGGGTGCGTTCCCCGCATTCCCCGCACCTCTGTGAGTATGGCCACGAACCGGGCGAACAGGCACCAACGATCACCAACACCTGACAGAGTGATTCCCCATAAGGTCATGTGTTCTTTGCGGGCAGTTTCCAGTGAAGATCCACGAACCACCAGGGAGCTCGTCCGTTGGCCGCCATCGCCCGGTGGTGCATCAGGCACCGTCTTGTCGCCGTCCTGCTCTGGCTGCTCGCGCTCGGCGGCGCCTCGGTCTCGGCCACCCTCGCGGGTAGCGCGTACTCCAACGACTACGAGATCCCCGGCACCGAATCGGGTCGCGCCGCCCAACTCCTCCAGGAGGGCTTCCCCGGGCAGGGCGGAGCCGACGGCACCGTCGTCTGGCACGCGACCCACGGCGGTGTCCGGGCCGCCGCCGTCGAGAAGCGCATGGTGAGAGCGCTCGACGAGATCGCCCGGCTGGACGGGGTCGCCTCGGTCACGGGTCCGTACGACGCGAGTGGCGCCGAAGTCGGCAGCGGGGCCGGCCGCGAAGGGGCGAGTGGGTCGGGCAAGTCCAGCAAAGCGGCAAAGGCAGCCGAGTCGGTCAAGGAAGCCAAGGAAGCCAAGGAAGCCAAGGAAGCCAAGGAAGCCAAGGAAGCCAAGGAAGCCAAGGAAGCCAAGGCGGCCAAGGCGGCCAAAGAAGGCAAATCCGGTAAGTCCGGCAAGTCTGATGAAAAGGGTGAGGCGGGTACATCCGACTCCGGCAAGGACCGTGAGACCGCGTCCCGTTCGACCAGTGAGCCCGGGCAGACCGGCGAGCCCGGGCGGATCAGCGAGGACGGGCGCACCGCCTACGCCACCGTCATCTTCGACAAGCAGACCGACGCCCTGCCCGTGAGTCAGGTGCAGGCCGTCGTGGACACCGCCAAGTCCGCCGGGAACGACACGCTCCGGGTCGAACTCGGCGGCAGCGCCGTCGCGCTGACCGAAGCGCCCTCCGGCCACGCCGCCGAGATCGTCGGAGTGGCCGTCGCCGCCGTCGTCCTCTTCCTCGCCTTCGGCTCGCTCGCCGCCAGCCTCCTGCCCATCGCCACCGCCCTGGTCGGTGTCGGCACGGCGTACGCGGGCATCGCCCTCCTCGGGCATGTCATGGACGTCGCCGACTTCGCCCCCATGCTGGGTCTGCTGATCGGTCTCGGTGTCGGCATCGACTACGCGCTGTTCATCGTCACCCGGCACCGCAAGGGCCTCAGACGCGGACTGACCGTGGCCGAAGCCGCCGAGGAGGCCGTCGCGACCACCGGACGAGCCGTCGTCTTCGCCGGAGCGACCGTCTGCATCGCCCTGCTCGGCATGCTGATCCTGCGGCTCTCCTTCCTCAACGGAGTGGCGATCGCGGCCTGTCTCACCGTCGTCCTCACCGTCGCCGCCTCCGTGACCCTGCTGCCCGCGCTGCTCTCCCTCATCGGGATGCGGGCGCTGAGCCGGCCCGAGCGGCGCCGGCTCGCCCGGCGCGGACCCCGGCCCGAGCTGCCGACCGGGTTCGCCGCGCGCTGGTCCGCCTTCGTCGAGCACCACCCGAAGGCGCTGGGCGCGGTCGCGGCCGTGGTGATGCTGGTGCTCGCCGTCCCCACCCTCTCGCTCCATCTCGGCACCTCGGACCAGGGCAACGGCCCGGCGTCCAGCACGACGCGTGCGGCCTACGACCTGATCGCCGAGGGCTTCGGGCCCGGGGTCAACGGCCCGCTGGCCCTCGTGGCCGAGCTCGACGGCGCCGACGACCGGCTGGCGCTCGACGGGCTGCCCGCCACGCTCCGGGACACCTCGGGCATCGCCTCCGTCGGGCCCGTGACGTACAACGGCAGCACCGACACCGCCGTGCTCACCGTCGTCCCCGAGTCGTCGCCCCAGTCGGAGCGGACCAGCGCACTGGTCGACCGGCTGCGCGAGACCGTCCTGCCGGCGGCCGAGAGCGGCACCTCGCTGGAGGTCCACGTCGGCGGCGTGACCGCCGGCTACGACGACTTCGCCGAGGTCATCGTCGGCAAACTGCCGCTCTTCGCGGGCGTCGTCATCGCGCTCGGCAGCCTGCTCCTGCTGCTCGCCTTCCGCTCCGTCGGCATCCCCCTCAAGGCCGCCCTGATGAACGTGGCCGCCGTCGCCTCGGCCTTCGGCGTCGTGGTGGCGATCTTCCAGTGGGGCTGGGGCAGTGAGCTGCTCGGCCTGGGCAGCGCCGGGCCGATAGAGCCCTTCCTGCCCGTGATCATGATCTCCGTGCTCTTCGGGCTGTCCATGGACTACCAGGTCTTCCTCGTCAGCCGGATGTACGAGGAGTGGCTGGAGACCGGGGACAACAGGCGGGCCGTGCGGGTCGGCCTCGCCGAGACCAGCCGCGTGATCAACTCGGCGGCGATCATCATGATCTCCGTGTTCCTCGCGTTCGTGCTCAGCGGCGACCGGGTCATCGCAATGTTCGGCATCGGCCTCGCCGCGGCCGTCGCACTGGACGCCTTTGTGCTCCGTACGCTCCTCGTGCCCGCGCTGATGCACCTGCTGGGCGGCGCCAACTGGTGGCTGCCGGGATGGCTGGACCGGCGCCTGCCGCGCATCAGCATCGAAACTCCCGCGAACAGGGAGAGTCCGCGTGCGAGGATCCCGGACATGCGCATGAGCGAGGACAGCCCGCTCGCGCGGTAGCCCGGACGCATCGACGAAGAAGCGACAAGGAGCGGGATGTTCTCCATACCCCTGGGAGACGGCGCCGAACTGCAGAACCTCGAACCGTGGCAGAGCGAGGAGTTCCGCGCCCATGTCGAGCGTGCGCGCGAGTACGCCGGTCCGTGGGTGCCCTTCACGGTGACGGTCACCGACACCGGGACCGCCCGCACCTTCCTCCAGAACTACGCCGACAAGCAGGCCGCGGACACGGGCCGGCTCCACGGCATCCGGCTCGACGGCACCCTCGTCGGCGGCGTGCTCTTCCGGATCTTCGACACCCAGAACGAGTACTGCGAGGTCGGCGTCTGGCTGGAGCCCTCCGCGGCCGGCCGCGGACTCATCACCAAGGCCGTCACGCACCTCATCGACTGGGCGGTCGACGAGCGCGGCATGCACCGCGTCGAATGGCTCGCCTCCTCCGCCAACCACCGCTCCATCGGCGTCGCCAAGCGGCTCGGCTTCACCCTCGACGGCGTCCTGCGCGAGAGCTTCCCCTGGCAGGGCGTCCGCCACGACATGGAGGTCTGGTCCGTGCTCGCCCCCGAGTGGCGCGAACGGCGCGCGGCGGGGCGCGACGACCACAGGACGGCCCGGGCCGACGGCAGCAGCTGACCCCTGAGGCGGGGCCTTAGGGCGGACCGGCGCCCCGGGACACCGCACCTAAGGCCCCCGGGCCGCGAAGATGCGGCACTCTCCCGATGCGGGTGCACCCCCTGGGAGACGAGAGTCGAGGCATCGCAGAACGCGAGGCTCACACGAGCCGCCGACACCTCGCCCCAGGGAGAACCCCATGTTCGCGTACGAACTCCACCAGGTGATGCAGGCCGAACTGATCCGCCGCGCGGACGCCGAGCGGCTGCTCCGCGAGGCGCGCCAGGCCCGCCGGGCCGCCCGGCTGTCCGCCCGCGGGTCCGCCGAGAACGATCCCGAAAGGCGGGTGAGTACCCGGAGCCGGTTCGCGCGTGCCGCCTGACCGCGCGGCCATGACGACCGGTCCGATATCCGGTGCCGCTGCCTCGGACGGCTGTGCGATGCTCAACGGCGTGGAGACCAGGTCTGTCAGCCCCGTGTTCGTCGGCCGCGCCGGCGAACTGACCGTGCTCGCCGATGCGCTCTCCCGCGCCACCGCGGGAGAGCCTCAGGCGTTTCTCGTCGCGGGCGAGGCCGGCGTGGGCAAGACCCGGCTCATCGAGGAGTTCCGCGACGAGGCGTGCGGCAAGGACGCCGTCGTCGCCCTGGGCGGTTGCGTGGAGATCGGGGCGGACGGGCTGCCCTTCGCCCCCTTCTCCACCGCCCTGCGCAGCCTGCGCCGATCGCTCCCGGACGAGTTCGCCGCGGCGGCGGCCGGGCGCGAGGAGGAGCTCGCCAGGCTGCTGCCCGATCTGGGCGGGGCGGCGCGCCGGCAGGACCGGCACGACGAAGAGGCCATGGCCCGGCTCTTCGAGCTCACCGTCCGCCTGCTCGAACGCCTGGCGGCCGACCGCACGGTCGTCCTCGTGCTGGAGGATCTGCACTGGGCCGACGCCTCCACCCGCCATCTCCTCGCCTACCTCTTCCGCACCCTGCGCCGCGGTCGTCTCGTCGTCATCGCCACCTACCGCGCCGACGACATCCACCGCCGCCACCCGCTGCGGCCCCTCCTCGCCGAACTCGACCGGCTGCGCACCGTCCAGCGCATCGAGCTGCCCCGCTTCAGCCGCGACGAGGTCGCCCGGCAGATGGCCGGCATCCTCGCCACCGAGCCCGCCCCCTCCCTCGTCGACGACATCTTCGAACGCTCCGACGGCAACGCCTTCTTCGTCGAGGAGCTCTCCGTCGCCTCCTACGAGGGCTGCTGCACCGGACTGACCGACTCCCTCCGCGACCTCCTGCTCGTCCGCGTCGAAGGGCTTCCCGAACACGCCCAGCGCGTCGCCCGGATCGTCGCCGAAGGCGGCTCCACCGTCGAATACCCGCTGCTGGCCGCCGTCGTGGGCCTCGGCGAGGACGAACTGATCGAAGCGCTCAGGGCCGCCGTGGGAGCCAACATCCTGCTCGCCACGCCCGACGGGGACGGCTACCGCTTCCGCCACTCGCTCGTGCGCGAAGCCGTCAGCGACGACCTGCTGCCCGGCGAGCGCTCCCGCCTCAACCGCCGCTACGCCGAGGCCCTGGAGGCCGGCCCCGGACTCGTCCCGGCCGACCAGCGCGCCGCGCGCCTCGCCAGCTACTGGTACCACGCCCACGCCGCGGCCAAGGCGCTCCCCGCCGTGCTCCACGCCTCCGTCGAGGCCCGCCGCCGGCACGCCTACTCCGAGCAACTCCGCCTGCTGGAACGGGCGATGGAGCTGTGGGACGACGTCCCCGAGGACGTGCGCGACGGACTCCGGCCCGTCGACTACGCCGAGGTCTACCCGCCCTGCGGCTGCGACCCGGCCACCACGCCGCTGCGGTACCTCGACCTCATGGCCGAGGCGGCCGTCGCCGGCCGGCTCTGCGCCGAGCGGGACCGCGCCCTGAAGATCATCAAACGGGCGCTGCGGCTGCTGGAGGACGAGAAGGATCCGCTGCGCTCCGCCTGGTTCTGGGTCCAGCGCTCCCGGCTGGTGCAGACCCAGGGCCGGGGCGACGGCTGGACGGAACTGGCCACCGCCCAGGACCTGGTCCGCGGGCTGCCGCCGTCCGAGGTGCACGCCGAGGTACTCGCCGGCGTCGCCGGCTGGTGCATGCTCCACGAGCCCGGCCCCGACGCCCTCGCCGCGGCGGAACGCGCCGTCGAGTACGCCCGCATGGTCGGCGCCCGTGAGATCGAGATGAACGCCCGCATCACCCTCGGCGGCCTGATGGTCGACGCGGGCGATGTCGAGGCCGGACTCGCCGAGATGTACGAGGTCAGGGACCGCGTCCGCGAACTGGGCGTCGCCCCCGTGGTCGGCCGCAGCCATGTGAACCTCCCCTCCGCCCTGGAAGGCGTCGGCCGCTCCGCGGAAGCCGTGCACATCCTCGAAGAGGGCCTCGCCCTGTGCAGGAAGTACGGTCTGCTGGACTCCGAAGCCTGGGTCTGGGGCAACCTGTCCGAATCGCTCTACGCTCTCGGGCGCTGGGACGAGGCCGCGGAGGCGGCGGGCCATGCCGAGCGCGTCGGGCACAGCGCCAAACCGCGCGGCGGCGGAGCCGCCCGGCTCGCGTATCTGGCGCTCGCCCGGGGCGACATGGACGAGGCGGCCCGCCGGCTCGCCGACGCCCATGACCACTACGGCAGCCACGATCCCATGCCGCAGCAGTCCCTCCCGCTGGCCCGCATCGCCATCGGCGTCGCCGCGGGCGAGGGACGCGTCCTGGACGCCCGCGGCGAACTGGAGCGGGCCCTCGGCACCGGGCTCCCGCCAGGTGTCCAGCGCTACGCCTGGCCGCTGCTGCTCGCCGCCGCGACCACCGAGGCCGATGCCCGCGGGCTGCCCACCGCCGATCCGGGCCGCGCCGAAGCGCTCGCCCGCATCCGCGGGGCCGCCAAGACGCTCGCCACCCCCGCGCCGGTCTGGACCGCCTACGAGCAGTGGCTGCGCGCCGAGCTGCTCCGCGCCGACCGACGGGACACGCCGGAGGACTGGGCAGCGGTGATGGACGCCTTCGCCACGGTCGACCGCCCCTACGACGTGGCCCGTGTCCGCCATCGCACGGCCGAGTCGCTGCTGGCCGCCGGGGAGCGTGACCGAGCGGCCGAGCTGCTGCGCCCGGCCCACGCGACCGCCGAGCGCCTCGGCGCCCGTCCGCTCGCCGAAGCCGTCACCCAGCTCGCCCAGCGCGCCCGACTCAGGCTCACCGGCCCGGACCCCGCGGCCGCCCCGGCCGCCGTGCCCGCGCCCGCCGAGGAACTCGGGCTGACCCCTCGCGAACAGGACGTCCTGCGCCTGGTCGCGGCAGGCCGGACCAACCGCCAGATCGCCGAGGAGCTCTACATCTCACCCAAGACCGCGAGCGTGCATGTCTCCAACATCCTGGCCAAGCTGGGGGTCACCGGCCGAGGCGAAGCCGCCGCCCTCGCCCACCGTCTCCGGCTCTTCCCCGTGACGGCCTGAGCCCATCACGCGGCAGCCTCCACCTGCCGGCGGTCCCCGCCGCCCACCGGGGCGCCCGCCCGACGACGCCGGGGCCCCGCCGGCGTCGAGTCACGCCGCCTTGGCCCCTGGCCTCTCGGGATCAGCCCGGCCTCTCGGGACCAGCCCGGGTCTCCTGGCCAGTCCGGACCCTCGGGACCAGCCCGGCCTTTCCGGGCTTGCCGGGCCCTCCGGGCCAGCCCGGTCTCTCCCGACTCGCCTGGCTCTCCGGACCAGCCGGCCTTTCCGGGCCTGCCTGGCTTTCCGGGCCAGCCCGGCCTCTCCGGGCCAGCCCGGCTCTCAGGACCAGCCGGCCTCTCGGCACCAGCCCGGTTTCCGGGCCTGCCTGGCTCTCCGGACTCGCCTTGCTCTCCGGAGCAGCCCCCCGCCTGTCAGACCCCCGGTGCCTCGGGCTCCGGGCGCCGGGTGCGTATGACGACCTTCCCGGACGCCAGGTCTATCTCGCCGTGGCCGGGATCGCCGTCGCCGACGTCCACACGCGTGAGCTGAAGCCGGTTGCGCTCGTCCTCGGTGTGCTTGCGGCTGGGCGCGAAGAGGTCCTCGATCATGTTGAACACAAGCCGCCCACCTCTCACTGCACCTCCAGCCGGAGGATCTTGTCGTCCCCGGCCTCGGGCGTACCTCTGGTGTCCGTCTCGCTGGTGACCAGCCAGACGCCGCTGCCGCCGTCCGCCCCGCCGACCGGCAGGACCGTGCGGAGGCGGCCGTGATCTCCCTCGAGGAACGCCTGGGGCTCCGCGGAAGGTTCCCGGCCCGCCAGCGGGATCCGCCACAGGCGCTCGCCCCTCAGGCCCGCCATCCAGATCGAGCCCTTGGCGTAGGCGATCCCGCTCGGTGACGCCTCCGCGGTCCGCCACTGGGCCACCGGGTCCACGAAGCCGGAACCGCCGCCCGTGCCCTCCACCTCGGGCCAGCCGTAGTTCTTGCCCGGCTCGATGAGGTTCAGCTCGTCCCAGGTGTCCTGACCGAACTCGGCGGCCCACAGCCGCTTCTCGGCGTCCCAGGCCAGGCCCTGCACATTGCGGTGGCCGTACGAATACACCACGGAGTCCGCCGAGGGGTTCCCGTGCGCCGGCCGGCCGTCCGGGGTCATCCTGAGGATCTTGCCGCCGAGCGACTCCTTGTCCTGGGCGAGCCCTCTGTCACCCGTCTCGCCCGTCCCCGCGTAGAGCATCCGGTCCGGGCCGAAGGCGATCCGGCCGCCGTTGTGGATGAAGCCCTTCGGGATGCCGCGCAGGATCGTGTCCGGAGCGCCGAGCTGCTGCCCGGCCGGCTTCCTCTCGTCGTACAGCATGCGGGCGATGCGGTTGTCCGACTCCGTCGTGAAGTACGCGTAGACAAGGCGGTCCGAGGCGAAGGACGGGGAGACGGCCAGGCCCATCAGCCCGCCTTCGCCGGCCGGGGAGACGCCGGGGACGGAACCGATCTCCGTCTTCCTGCCGCTCGCGGTGTCGATGCGGGTGATCGTGCCCTCGTCCCGGGAGGACACCAGCAGATCGCCGTCCGGCAGGGCGGCCAGGCCCCACGGCGACTTCAGGTCCTCGGACAGCGTCGACGCCACCTTCACCGACCCCTTGGCCGGCGGGGTCTCCTCCGCCGGCGGGCCGCCCGTGCCGGACGGCGAGACGGGGCTGGTCGGCGCCCCCTGGCGTCCGCCCGCCTGGTCCGCCGCCCCGTCGCCGCCGGACGAGCAACCGGATGCGAGCAGCAGGGCGGCGGCAGCCAGCACGGCCGTCACAGATGGTCGTTGCACGGGTCTGATCCCTTCGCCGGGTGAGCGGGCCACGTGAGCCGGATGAGCCCCACGTCCACTGTTCATACACCGCAGCCCCGCCCGAGGTTCCCGATCCCCGCGGACCGCTCAGTCCCAGGATCCCCTGGCCGGCGGCAGTCCCGCGAGCTCGGCGAGGTCCCGCGCGGTCAGCGCGAGCCCCGCGGCCGCCGCGTTCTCCACGGCCCAGCACTCCCGCTTGGCACCCGGCACCGGCACCACGTGCCGGCCCTGCGCCAGCACCCACGCCAGCGCCACCTGCGCCGGAGTCGCATCCGGACCATGCCGCTCCGCGACCCGCCGCAACCCCGCCACCAGCGGCTGGTTCGACGCCATCATCTCCGCCGTGAAGCGCGGATGCCGCGCCCGCAGATCGTCCGGCTCGAAGCCCTCGCCCGGCGTCAGCGTGCCCGTCAGAAAGCCGTTGCCGAGCGGCATCGCCGCCAGGAAGCCCACTCCGCGCGCCTCGCACCACGGCAGCAGCCGCGAGAGCGCCTCCGGCGACCACACCGACAGCTCCGCCTCCACCGCGCTCACCGGGAACACCTGCTGCACCCGGGCGAGTTGGCGGATCGTTCCCTCGTACAGCCCCGCGCCCGGTCTCCGCGAGGCTCGCGCCCCCACCGCGCAGAGCCCCAGCGCCCGGACCTTGCCCGCGGACACGAGCTCGGCCATCGCGCCCCAGGTCTCCTCCACCGGCACCTCCGGGTCCGCGCGGTGCAGCTGGTAGAGGTCGATCACATCGGTCCCGAGCCGCCGCAGCGACGCGTCGCAGGCCCGCCGCACGTATCCCGGCCGCCCGTTGGCGACGATGTGCTGATCGCCGACGAGCAGCCCGACCTTGGTCGAGACGAAGGCGTCGGCCCGCCGCTCCTTCAGTACGCGTCCGAGAAGCAGCTCGTTGGTGAACGGGCCGTACATGTCGGCCGTGTCGAGCAGACTCACACCGGCGTCGAGCGCCGCGTGCACCGTGCGCAGCGAGCGGTCACCACGCTGCTGCGAACTGGTGTACGCCCAGCTCATCGGCATACAGCCGAGGCCGATCGCGCCCACCCCGAGCGCCGCCGCACCGATTGTCCTGCGCTCCACCTGCCCGTACCCCTCCCTGTGCCGTCCCCAAAACTAACCTCTGCCTTCTGCCGCACTTCGCATAGCCTCCTGACCATGACTGCTGCAGACGTATGGCTCCCCATCCCGGCCGACGAGATCGACGGGCTCCCCGAGCCCGCCGCGTCGGGGCTCAACTACCGCTTCTGGGACGGCGGCGACGACCTTCCGGCCGACCCCGCCGACTGCGCCTTCTACGTCGTGCCGTACATGAAGGGCACGGAGATCGCGGTACGCCCGCTGGCCGCCATGGCGTCGGTGCAGGTCGTCCAGACGCTCTCGGCCGGGATCGACCACGTGCAGCCCGGCCTCGGCTCGCTGCACCCCGGCGTACGCCTGTGCAACGCCCGGGGAGTCCACGAAGCCAGCACCGCCGAGCTCACCCTTGCCCTGATCCTCGCCTCGCTGCGCGGCATTCCCCGCTTCGTCGAGGGCCAGCGGCAGGAGGAGTGGCGCGCCGGCTTCTATCCGGCGCTCGCCGACAAGTCGGTCCTCATCGTCGGCTACGGCTCGATCGGCGCCGCGATCGAGGACCGGCTCACGCCCTTCGAGTGCGCGCGGGTGGCGCGCGTCGCGCGCTCGGCCCGCACCACGGAGCGCGGTGAGGTGCATCAGCTCTCCCAACTCCCGGATCTGCTCCCCGAGGCGGACGTGGTCATCCTCTCCACCCCGCTCACCCCCGCCACCCACCATCTGGCCAACGCCGGCTTCCTGGCGCGGATGAAGGACGGGGCGCTGCTGGTGAACGTCGCCCGCGGACCGGTCGTCGACACGAAGGCGCTGCTCGCGGAGGTGGAGAGCGGCCGCATCACCGCCGCGCTCGATGTCACCGACCCCGAGCCGCTGCCCGCCGGGCACCCCCTGTGGCACGCTCCCGGCGTGCTGATCAGCCCTCATGTCGGGGGCTCCACCTCGGCGTTCCTGCCCCGTGCCAAGCGGCTGCTCGCCGGGCAGCTCACCAGGTTCGCGGCGGGGGAGGCGTTGCGCAACGTGGTCCACACGACGGAGTAATCGCCTCTTCGCGGTGGACGTCCGCCCCTTGTGCGCGGACACTCAGTGGAGTCGTCCGGATGCACGGCGTGCCTGCAATGCGCCCGTTGGTCACGGAGCGTAGAGAACCCCTGTCCCTGAGTGACGGGACTGGTGTATCGTCCCGAGTTGGGGGCTGCGTCGTACACGGGACGGCGCTGCGGCGCGACGAGACTTCGAGGGGGGCGACGGGCGATGCACGGCCAATGGACCAACGATCCGACGCGGCAGAGGTGCCGCCGACCAGTCCCGCGTGCTCCGAGGCGTGCCCTGAAGCGCCGTCTCCCGAGGAGGAGCCGGCTGAAAGCGCTGTCAGGGGAGGCGCGGTGAGCACCTCGGGCGTCCTCCTCACCCGGCCGCCGGTCTCCGAGAGCGGGACGGGCAGGCTTCCCCAGGTGCTGCTCGGTCTCGCCAGCGGAGGCTATGCGCTCGGTGCCGCCTTCGGCTGGGGCTCCGAGCAACTCGCACTGATCATGGGCGACTTCGGGCTCAGCTTCGCCGCCCTGCTCGCCTCGGTCTCCTGCTTCCTCTTCGCCCGCAGACGCGGCAGCCGTTTTCGGCCCGCCTGGGTCCTGTTCGCCATCTCCTCCGCCATGGCCGCGTGCGGAAACGCGGTCTGGGGCTGGTACGAGGTGGTGCTCGGCCGTGAGGTGCCGAGCCCGTCCCTCGCCGATCTCTTCTTCCTCTGCTTCGCGCCACCCGCCATCATCGGGCTGCTCGTCCTCGCCAAGCGCCCGGTCACCCGGGCCGGCTGGGTCTGCCTCGCCCTCGACTCCTGGCTGATCGGCGGCTCCCTGCTGACGCTCTCCTGGAGCCTCGCGCTGGCCCACACGGCGCACTCCCAGGGGGAGAGCGTGGCCGAGGCGGCGCTGTCGCTCGCCTATCCGCTGCTGGACATCGTCCTCGTCAGCATGGTCCTCGCCCTGCACTTCCGGCGGTCGAACGCCAACCGGCCGGCGATCAACACCGCGATCGCCGCACTCGCCCTGACCGTCCTGTGCGACGCCCTGTTCACCTCACCACTGCTCCGCGAGAGCTACCGCTCGGGGCAGCTGCTCGACGCGGGCTGGTT
Source organism: Streptomyces sp. FIT100 (assembly GCF_024584805.1). Taxonomy (NCBI): domain Bacteria; kingdom Bacillati; phylum Actinomycetota; class Actinomycetes; order Kitasatosporales; family Streptomycetaceae; genus Streptomyces; species Streptomyces sp. FIT100. The sequence goes on from NZ_CP075715.1 coordinate 5,661,336, forward strand.
CGCCGGCTCGCTCCTCCTCGCCTACGCGCCCTGGGGCGTGCGCCGGCAGGAGCCGGTCCCCGCGCTTCCGCGCGGCCCCCGCCCTGCCCCCGCCCATCCGGCGTTCAGCCGCCCCATCACCGGCTCGATCGCGGCCCTGACGCCGTATCTGGCAGCAGCCGTCTGCACGCTCGGGATCCTCTACAACGTCATCGAGGGCCGCCGCGTCGACAAGGTGGTCGTCTTCACCGGCTGCACGGTCGTCCTGGCCCTGGTCGTGCGGCAGGGCATCATGCTGCTGGACAACATCGCCCTCACCCATGAACTGGCCCAGAAGGAGAACCACTTCCGCTCCCTGGTGCAGGGCTCCAGCGACGTCATCATGATCGCCGCCCCCACGGGCATACTCCGCTACGTCAGCCCGGCCGCCGCCGGTGTGTACGGGCGGGACGCGGAGGAGCTCGTCGGTGCCGAGCTGGCGTCCCTCATCCACCCCGAGGACCTCGGCCGGGTCGTCCACGAAGTGCGCCGGTTTCTCGCCGCGCCTCCTGCGGAGGAGCCCACGACCCGCATCGAGTGCCGCTTCAGGTCCGGCACCGGCCAGTGGCTCAACGTCGAGTCGACGGTCAACCGCCACCAGGGCGGGCTGATCTTCAACAGCCGGGACGTCACCGAACGGGTGCGTCTGCAGGCCCAGTTGCAGCACAACGCCGAGCACGACCCGCTCACCGACCTGCCCAACCGGGCGCTGTTCACCGAGCGGGTCCGCCAGGCCCTCGGCGGCCGCCGAGCGGGCGACGCCGGGACGGCGGTGCTCTTCATCGACCTGGACGGCTTCAAGGGGGTGAACGACCGCCTCGGCCACCAGGCCGGCGACGAACTGCTGATCCAGGCCGCCCGCCGCCTCCAGGAGTCCGTGCGGGCCGGTGATACGGCGGCCCGGCTCGGCGGCGACGAGTTCGCCGCCCTCATCATCGGCGACGGCGCCCGGGACCAGTCCGGGCGCGAGTGCCGGGTGCACGACATCGCCGACCGGCTGCGCCTCATGCTCTCCCAGCCGTACCGGGTGGAGGGCAGCGAGGTGCGGGTCGCGGCCTCCATCGGTGTCGCCTTCGCCGAGCCGGGCATCAGCGCCGGCGAGCTGCTGCGCAACGCGGACCTGGCCATGTACCGGGCCAAGGCGGGCGGCAAGGACCGCGTCGAGCTGTACGCGCCCCAGATGCAGGCCGAGGTCGTCCGGCGCACCGAACTGGCCACACGGCTGCGCGCGGCCCTCCACGACGGCGAGTTCGCCCTGCTCCACCAGCCGGTCGTCGATCTCGCCACGGGCCGGATCACCCTTGTCGCGGCCCAGGCCCGGTGGCGCTCCGCGCAGGGCATCCTCTTCACGCCCGCCGAGTTCTTCCGGGTCGCCGACGACAGCGAGCGCACCGCCGAGCTCGGCCGCTGGCTCCTGGAGGAAGCCGTCGAGCAGGCAGCCGAGCGCAGCCGTCTCGGCCACCAGGCCCCGGTCTCGGTCCGGCTCTCCGCACGGCGGCTGCTGGACCGCTCCCTGCCGCTGGGCTCCATCGAGGCGCTGCTCACGCGCCACGGCCTGCCCTCCGGCGCGCTCATGCTGGAGCTCGCCGACAGCGACCCCCGGATCTCCTTCGACGAGCTGGAGCAGCGACTCGTCGCGCTGCGCAGACTCGGCGTACGGATCGCCCTGGACGGCTTCGGCAGCGGCTATGCCGCGATCAACGCGCTGCGGCGGCTCCCCGTCGACGTGCTGAAGCTCGACCGGGGACTGGTCGAGGGGGTCGTGGAGTCGGCCAGGCTGCACAAGATCACCAGTGGACTGCTCCGCATCGCCTGCGATCTCGGCATGCAGTCCGTGGCGGACGGTGTGGACGTCCCGGAGCAGGTGCTCGCTCTGCGGGCCATGGGGTGCAGCCACGGCCAGGGAATGGCCTTCTCGGGGCCGCTGGACGAGTACCGGCTGCGCCGTGCCCTGGCCCACGGGGAGTATCCGGTGCCGGGGACCGCCTCCCAGGGCGCCCTGCCCGTCGTGACCGCGGGCTCCCTCCCGGTCCGCTGTTCCCCGTCGGCGGGCCATGCGTCAGCCGGGCATGCCTCAGCCGGCCATGCGTCGGCCGGTCACACGGCGGGCGCTCATACGGCGGGCGGCCATGCGCCAGCCGGCCACGAAGTCCTCGGACTCACCCCAATGCGTTCAAATAATGAGACGCCTGTCCCACCCACTTGACAGTGCCAGTGCGCCGGGGGGAGGGTCAGTGCCATGCGCACCCGAATTCTCGTACTTGGAAAGCGCGTCGGCTGAAGCAAGCCCTGCACGGGCTCTGCAACCGCACCGGCGCGCTCCCCTCGCTTGCCTACCGGCACGAGGGGTTTTTTGTTGCACTGGAACTACCTAAACCACCGCATAACCCCTGCACCACTCCCCGCTTCGAGACCCGCACAAAACCCTCAGCTTCGAGAAGAGAATGCCGATGACCGAGCAGGCCACCGGGGCCCACCATCCGCAGCCGCGGGCCCGCACCGGCGGACAGCCCTCCGCCACCCCTGAGCACGTCACGGGCGCGCAGTCCCTCATCCGCTCTCTCGAGGAAGTCGGGGCCGACACGGTGTTCGGCATCCCCGGCGGCGCCATCCTCCCCGCGTACGACCCGCTGATGGACTCCACCCGGGTCCGTCACATCCTGGTCCGGCACGAGCAGGGTGCCGGTCACGCCGCCACGGGCTACGCCCAGGCCACCGGCAAGGTGGGCGTGTGCATGGCGACCTCCGGCCCCGGCGCCACCAACCTGGTCACCCCGATCGCCGACGCCCACATGGACTCCGTCCCGCTGGTCGCGATCACCGGCCAGGTCGCCAGCAAGGCCATCGGCACCGACGCCTTCCAGGAGGCGGACATCTGCGGCATCACGATGCCGATCACCAAGCACAACTTCCTGGTCACCAAGGCCGAGGACATCCCGCGCACGATCGCCGAGGCGTTCCACATCGCCTCCACCGGCCGCCCGGGACCGGTCCTCGTCGACATCGCCAAGGACGCCCTCCAGGCGCAGACCGTCTTCAGCTGGCCGCCGGGGACCGACCTCCCCGGCTACCGGCCGGTCACCAAGCCGCACTCCAAGCAGATCCGCGAGGCCGCGAAGCTGATCACGCAGGCCAAGCGCCCCGTGCTGTACGTCGGCGGCGGTGTCCTCAAGGCCCGCGCCACCGCCGAGCTGAAGGTCCTCGCGGAGCTCACCAACGCCCCCGTCACCACCACCCTGATGGCGCTGGGCGCGTTCCCCGACAGCCACCCGCTGCACGTGGGAATGCCGGGCATGCACGGTGCGGTCACCGCCGTCACCGCGCTGCAGAAGGCCGACCTGATCGTCGCCCTCGGCGCCCGCTTCGACGACCGTGTCACCGGCAAGCTGGACAGCTTCGCCCCGTACGCCAAGATCGTCCACGCCGACATCGACCCGGCCGAGATCGGCAAGAACCGCGCCGCGGACGTCCCGATCGTCGGTGACGCCCGCGAGGTCATCGCCGATCTGGTCCAGGCCGTCCAGGCCGAGCACAACGAGGGCAACACCGGCGACTACACCGCCTGGTGGCAGGATCTGAACCGCTGGCGCGAGACCTACCCGCTCGGCTACGACCTGCCGGAGGACGGCAGCCTCTCGCCGCAGCAGGTCATCCAGCGCATCGGCCAGCTCGCTCCCGAGGGCACCGTCTACGCGGCCGGCGTCGGCCAGCACCAGATGTGGGCCGCCCACTTCATCGACTACGAGAAGCCGGCCACCTGGCTGAACTCCGGCGGCGCCGGGACCATGGGCTACGCCGTCCCGGCCGCGATGGGCGCCAAGGCCGGCATGCCGGACCGTACGGTCTGGGCGATCGACGGTGACGGCTGCTTCCAGATGACCAACCAGGAACTGGTCACCTGCGCGCTCAACGACATCCCGATCAAGGTCGCGATCATCAACAACGGCGCGCTCGGCATGGTCCGCCAGTGGCAGACGCTCTTCTACAACGAGCGCTACTCCAGCACCGTCCTGCACGCCGACGAGACCGGCCACCACACGACCGGCTCCCAGGTCGGCGCGAGCCAGGCGCCCCGCAAGGGCACCCGCGTCCCGGACTTCGTGAAGCTGTCCGAGGCCATGGGCTGTGTCGCCCTGCGCTGCGAGGACCCGGCCGATCTGGACAAGGTCATCGCCGAGGCCAACGCGATCAACGACCGCCCGGTCGTGGTCGACTTCATCGTCCACGAGGACGCCATGGTGTGGCCGATGGTCGCCGCCGGCACCTCCAACGACGAGGTCCTGGCCGCCCGCGGGGTCCGCCCCGACTTCGGCGACAACGAAGACGACTGAACCGGCAGCGAGAGTCAGAGAGAGTAGAGAGAGACACCACGACCATGTCCAAGCACACGCTCTCCGTCCTGGTGGAGAACACCCCGGGCATCCTCGCCAGGATCGCCGCCCTGTTCTCCCGTCGCGGCTTCAACATCGACTCGCTCGCCGTCGGCATCACCGAGCACCCCGACATCTCCCGCATCACCATCGTGGTCAACGTCGAGGACCTGCCGCTGGAGCAGGTGACCAAGCAGCTCAACAAGCTGGTCAACGTCCTGAAGATCGTCGAACTCGAGCCCGGCGCCGCGATCCAGCGCGAGCTCGTCCTGGTGAAGGTCCGCGCAGACAACGAGACGCGCTCCCAGATCGTCGAGATCGTCCAGCTCTTCCGCGCCAAGACCGTGGACGTCTCGCCCGAGGCCGTCACCATCGAGGCCACCGGTTCGAGTGACAAGCTGGACGCCATGCTGAAGATGCTGGAGCAGTTCGGCGTCAAGGAGCTCGTCCAGTCCGGCACGATCGCCATAGGGCGCGGCGCGCGGTCCATCACGGACCGCAGCCTGCGAGCCCTCGACCGCAGCGCGTAACCCGCCCGCCGCGGCGCCGCGCCCGCATACCGAGACTCACGAACCCCTACATCCCTCCCCGCCGTACGGTGGGACGCAACACCAGAACACCCAAGGAGAAACCCAGTGGCCGAGCTGTTCTACGACGACGACGCCGACCTGTCCATCATCCAGGGCCGCAAGGTCGCGGTGATCGGCTACGGCAGCCAGGGCCACGCCCACGCGCTGTCGCTCCGTGACTCCGGTGTGGACGTCCGCGTCGGTCTGCACGAGGGGTCCAAGTCCAAGGCCAAGGCCGAGGAGCAGGGCCTGCGCGTGGTGACGCCGTCGGAGGCATCCGCCGAGGCCGACGTCATCATGATCCTGGTGCCGGACCCGATCCAGGCCCAGGTGTACGAGGAGTCCGTCAAGGACAACCTGAAGGACGGCGACGCCCTCTTCTTCGGCCACGGCCTGAACATCCGCTTCGGCTTCATCAAGCCGCCGGCCGGTGTCGACGTCGCCATGGTCGCCCCCAAGGGCCCGGGCCACCTGGTCCGCCGCCAGTACGAGGAGGGCCGCGGTGTTCCCTGCATCGCCGCCGTCGAGCAGGACGCCTCCGGCAACGCCTTCGCGCTGGCGCTCTCGTACGCCAAGGGCATCGGCGGCACGCGCGCCGGCGTCATCAAGACCACGTTCACCGAGGAGACCGAGACCGACCTGTTCGGTGAGCAGGCCGTCCTCTGCGGTGGCACCGCCGCGCTGGTGAAGGCGGGCTTCGAGACGCTGGTCGAGGCGGGCTACCAGCCGGAGATCGCGTACTTCGAGTGCCTCCACGAGCTGAAGCTGATCGTGGACCTCATGTACGAGGGCGGCCTGGAGAAGATGCGCTGGTCGGTCTCCGAGACCGCCGAGTGGGGCGACTACGTCACCGGCCCCCGCATCATCACGGACCAGACCAAGGCCGAGATGAAGAAGGTCCTCGCCGAGATCCAGGACGGCACGTTCGCCAAGAACTGGATGGACGAGTACCACGGCGGTCTGAAGAAGTACAACGAGTACAAGCAGCAGGACGAGGACCACCTGCTGGAGACCACCGGCAAGGAGCTGCGCAAGCTCATGAGCTGGGTCGACAACGAGGAGGCGTAGACCTCGGCGCGGCGGGTCCCTCCGGGGCCCGCCGCGCGTCGTCGTACGGCCTGTCGTACGGCCCGCCGTACGGCCGTTGGACGGACCCTGAACCGTCCTTGGACGGTGGTTGGACAACTGGTCCAACCACGGACGGGTGATCCTTCCGCCAAGGCGGAAAACCAGCCCTCCCACACCACTACAGTGGTCAACACATACGCGTCAGGTCAGGCCCACAGCGTCGTGCGTCTTCCACGCGGCTAGCCCCTCCACCGCATGCGGCCGTCGGGACGGCCGTCCGCATTGGACCAGTGAGGACTCACGTGAGCACTGCGACCCGTAAACCCGTTGTACTCATTGCCGAAGAGCTGTCGCCCGCGACGGTGGACGCGCTCGGTCCGGACTTCGAGATCCGGCACTGCGACGGCGCGGACCGCGCCCAGCTGATCCCCGCCATCGCGGACGTGGACGCGATCCTCGTCCGCTCCGCCACCAAGGTGGACGCCGAGGCGGTGGCGGCCGCGAGCCGGCTGAAGGTCGTCGCCCGCGCGGGTGTCGGTCTGGACAACGTGGACGTCGCCGCCGCCACCAAGGCGGGCGTGATGGTCGTCAACGCCCCGACGTCCAACATCGTGACCGCGGCCGAGCTCGCGTGCGGCCTCCTGGTCGCCACCGCGCGGAACATCCCGCAGGCCAACGCCGCGCTGAAGGTCGGCGAGTGGAAGCGCTCGAAGTACACGGGCGTGGAGCTCAGCGAGAAGACCCTCGGCGTCGTCGGCCTCGGTCGGATCGGCGTCCTGGTCGCCCAGCGCATGTCCGCGTTCGGCATGAAGATCGTCGCCTACGACCCGTACGTACAGCCCGCGCGCGCCGCGCAGATGGGCGTCAAGCTGCTCACGCTGGACGAGCTCCTCGCGGTCTCGGACTTCATCACCGTCCACCTCCCCAAGACCCCCGAGACGCTCGGCCTGATCGGCGACGAGGCGCTGCACAAGGTCAAGCCGTCCGTCCGCATCGTCAACGCGGCGCGTGGCGGCATCGTCGACGAGGAGGCGCTGGCCTCCGCCCTCAAGGAGGGCCGGGTCGCGGGCGCGGGCCTCGACGTGTACGCCAAGGAGCCGTGCACCGACTCCCCGCTCTTCCAGTTCGACCAGGTCGTCTGCACCCCGCACCTCGGCGCGTCCACGGACGAGGCGCAGGAGAAGGCCGGTATCGCGGTCGCCAAGTCGGTGCGCCTCGCGCTCGCCGGTGAGCTGGTGCCGGACGCGGTCAACGTCCAGGGCGGGGTCATCGCCGAGGACGTCCGCCCGGGCCTGCCGCTCGCCGAGAAGCTGGGCCGGATCTTCACCGCGCTGGCGGGCGAGGTCGCGGTCCGGCTCGATGTCGAGGTCTACGGCGAGATCACCCAGCACGATGTGAAGGTGCTCGAACTCTCCGCGCTGAAGGGCGTGTTCGAGGACGTGGTCGACGAGACCGTGTCGTACGTCAACGCGCCGCTGTTCGCGCAGGAGCGGGGCGTCGAGGTCCGCCTCACCACCAGCTCCGAGTCCCCGGACCACCGCAATGTGGTGACCGTGCGCGGCACCCTCGCGAACGGCGAGGAGGTCGCCGTCTCCGGCACGCTGGCCGGTCCCAAGCACCTCCAGAAGATCGTCGCCGTCGGTGACTACGACGTGGACCTGGCGCTCGCCGACCACATGGTCGTGCTGCGCTACGAGGACCGTCCGGGCGTCGTCGGCACGGTCGGCCGGATCCTCGGCGAGGCCGGGCTCAACATCGCCGGCATGCAGGTCTCGCGCCAGGAGGAGGGCGGCGAGGCGGTGGTCGTGCTCACCGTCGACGACACCGTTCCGCAGTCCGTGCTGAGCGAGATCGCCGAGGAGATCGGCGCGACGTCGGCCCGCACGGTGAACCTGACCGACTGATTCCGGGCGGCGCCCGCCCGTTCGGCGCGCCCCCGCTCCTGGACACCGTCGCGTACGGGTGTCCAGGGGCGGGGGCGCCGCGCTGTCCGGGCGCCTGATCCGTGATCCATCGGACACCCCTGGAGCCGGACACCCCCTAGAGCCGGGCGGCCTTGAGGGCCATGTGCAGCAGCAGCCGGTCCTCGCCTTTGTCCAGATCGAGTCCGGTCAGCTGTTCGACGCGCGAGAGCCGGTAGTAGAGCGTCTGGCGGTGGATGCCGAGGGCCGACGCCGCACGGCCGGCCTGGCCGGCGCAGTCGAGGAACACCTCGGCCGTGCGGGCGAGTTCGGAGTGCGCCGGGGTCAGCAGGGGCCCGGCCGCAGGGTCGGGGGACGGGGCCGGCGGCAGCGCGGTGAGCAGGCGGTACGGGCCGATGGAGGACCAGTCGGCGACCGGGCCGAGCCGCGGCTGGGCGAGGACGGCGCGGGCGGCGGAGGCGGCCTCGCGCCAGGAGGTGCTGAGCAGGCCCAGGCCGCGGCGGGGGAGGGCGATCCCCGCGACGGAAACCTGGCCGGAGGCGGCGCCCAAGCGGGTCGCGGCGGCGACGGCGGGCGTGAGGGCGTCGGCGGCCCGCAGCCGGACCAGTACGCCAAGGGCCTGGCCCGCTGCGGCGGGGGAGCCGTCCACGGGGGCGGCCCTGCCCGCCGGGCCCGGCCAGGGCATGGTGCACAGCGCCGATGCCCCCGGCACCGTACGTGCCGAGGGTGCGTCGCCCGACGGCCACGGTGCCAGGCAGACCACGGCGTGGAGGCCCTCGCCGGCCGGTCCCAGCGCCGAGCGGAGGGCGGTGACCGCCATGTCGTACCGGGGGCCCCGCTCGGCCGTGAGCACCGTGCGGAACTCCCGCGAGAGATCGGACCCCGCCCGTTCCTCGTCCGCGAGCAGTCCGCCGATCCGCTCGGTCACCTCCATGGCGGCGGCCAGTTGGGCGTGGGTGGGGCCGGGGTCGGCATCGAGGAGCCAGACGTAGCCGAGGGCGATCCCGCGGTGGCGGACCGGCAGACAGATCCGGTCGCGGAAGACCCCGGCCTCCGGGGCCGCCGGGATCCTTACGGGGCCCGTCGCGCGGGCGATACCGAAGCCCTCGAACCAGGCGCGCACCGCCGGGGTGGACTTCCTGGTCAGGATCGAGCGCGTACGGACCGGGTCCATCGCCGTGTCGTCGTCGCTGTCGTGCGCACCGAAGGCGATCAGTCCGAAGTCCCGGTTCTCCAGGGTCGCGGGGGCGTCCAGCAGCCCGGAGATCTCGTCCACCAGTTCCTGGTAATCGCCCTTCACCCGGACATTCTCGCACCGTTCCGGCGCCCTTTCAGACATATGTCTGAAGAGCTGGGCCCGGATGCGTGACAGCTGTCGATGGCCCAGCATCGGAGCGATATTTAGGTTTCACGGTGGTTCTCCGTGCCGTACCTGACCCGTTGCGCTGTGTTCCGCTTCGACCCGGTCCGGCCCCGTCTGTCCTTCCGTAGGAGGTGCCCCGTGCTGGGTCCCGTGATCCTCGCCGCGTCGCGCAGCGACAAGATGCGTCGTCTTGTTTCCGCGGCCCCGGTGACCAAGCCGGTCGTCAACCGGTTCATCCCCGGTGAGACGGTCGACCAGGTCGTCCCGATCGTCACGGACCTCACCGGCAGCGGGCTCGAGGTCACCCTGGACGTCGTCGGCGAGGACATCACCACCCCGGAGCAGGCCACCGCGGCGCGCGACGCCTACCTGGAGCTGATCGAGCGGCTGAAGCCGCTCGGCCTCGGCACGAAGGCCGAGATGTCGGTCAAGCTCTCGATGTTCGGCCAGGCGCTGGAGAACGGCCACGAGCTGGCGCTCGCGAACGTCCGCCCGGTCGTCGAGGCCGCCGCCGCCATCGGCACCACCGTCACGCTCGACGCCGAGGACCACACCACCCTCGACTCGATGTTCGCCATCCACGAGGAGCTGCGGAAGGACTTCCCGGGGACCGGCTGCGTCATCCAGGCGTACCTCTTCCGCACCGAGGAGGACGCCCGCCGCCTCGCCGCGAACGGCAGCCGTGTGCGCATCGTGAAGGGCGCCTACAAGGAGCCCGCCTCCGTCGCCCTCCAGGACAAGGCCGAGATCGACAAGGCGTACGTCCGCATCCTCAGGATCCTGATGGAGGGCGAGGGCTACCCGATGATCGGGTCCCACGACCCGCGGCTCATCGCCATCACCCAGGAGCTCGCGCGCCGCGCCGGGCGCAAGATGGATGAGTACGAGTTCCAGATGCTGTACGGCATCCGCGGCGACGAGCACCTCCGCCTGGCCGCCGAGGGCCACCGGATGCGCGTCTACACGGCGTACGGCACGGACTGGTACGGCTACTTCATGCGCCGCCTCGCCGAGAAGCCGGCGAACCTGCTGTTCTTCGTACGCTCGATGATCACCAAGAACTGATACCAGGGCCCAGAACCGGACACCCCCGAGCCCTCCCCACCCCCTCGCAAAGGAGCCACGGAACTCATGGACGCTGTGACCCAGGTCCCCGCCCCGGTCAACGAGCCGGTGCACGGCTACGCCCCCGGTTCGCCCGAGCGCGCCCGGCTGGAGGCCAAGCTCAAGGAGCTGGCCGAGAACCCCATCGACCTGCCGATGACCATCGGCGGCCAGAAGCGGATGGGCGGCGGCGAGGAGTTCAAGGTCGTCCAGCCGCACAACCACCGGGCCGTCATCGGCACCTTCCGCGGTGCCACCCAGCAGGACGCGCAGGACGCGATCGACGCCGCGCTCGCCGCCGCCCCGGCGTGGCGCGCGATGTCCTTCGACGACCGTGCCGCGATCATCCTGCGCGCCGCCGAGCTGCTGGCCGGCCCCTGGCGCGAGACGCTGGCCGCCTCCACCATGCTCGGCCAGTCGAAGACCGCGCAGCAGGCCGAGATCGACACCCCGTGCGAGCTCGTCGACTTCTGGCGCTTCAACGTCAAGTACGCCCGCGACCTGCTCGCCGAGCAGCCGCCGGCCAACTCCCCGGGTGTCTGGAATCGTCTGGACCACCGCCCGCTGGAGGGCTTCGTCTACGCGATCACGCCGTTCAACTTCACGGCCATCGCGGGCAACCTGCCCACCGCCCCCGCCCTCATGGGCAACGTCGTCATCTGGAAGCCGTCCCCGACGCAGACCCACGCCGCCGTGCTGCTGATGCAGCTCCTGGAGGAGGCGGGCCTGCCCAAGGGCGTCATCAACCTGGTGACGGGCGACGGCATCGCCGTCTCCGAGGTGGCCCTCAACCACCCGATGCTGGCCGGTATCCACTTCACCGGCTCGACCAGGACCTTCCAGCACCTGTGGAAGACGGTCGGCAGCAACATCGAGAAGTACCGCTCCTACCCGCGCATCGTCGGCGAGACGGGCGGCAAGGACTTCGTCGTCGCCCACCCGAGCGCCGACCGTGCCGTCCTGAAGACCGCGCTGACGCGTGGCTCCTTCGAGTTCCAGGGCCAGAAGTGCTCCGCGTCCTCGCGCGCCTACGTCCCGGCCTCCATCTGGAACTCCGGCTTCAAGGAGGAGTTCGCGGCCGAGGTCGACGGCATCACGATGGGTGACGTCACCGACCTGTCGAACTTCATCGGCGCCGTCATCGACGAGCGTGCCTTCGCCAAGAACAAGGCCGCGATCGACCGCGCCAAGCAGGACCCGAGCTGCACGATCGTCGCGGGCGGCACCTACGACGACTCGGTCGGCTACTTCGTCCGCCCGACGGTCATCGCGTGCACCGACGCGGAGAACGAGGTCTTCACGACCGAGTACTTCGGCCCGATCCTCGCCGTGCACGTCTACGAGGACGACAAGTACGACGAGATGCTGGAGCAGATGGAGTCGGTGTCGGCGTACGCGCTGACCGGCTCGATCATCGCCGGCGACCGTGCCGCCGCGGCCGACGCGATGGAGAAGCTGCGCTACGCCGCGGGCAACTTCTACATCAACGACAAGTCGACCGGCGCCGTCGTCGGCCAGCAGCCCTTCGGCGGCGGCCGCGCCTCCGGTACGAACGACAAGGCGGGCGCCCCGCAGAACCTGATGCGCTGGACGCTGACCCGCGCGATCAAGGAGACGCTGGTCCCGCCGACCGAGTACGGCTACCCGCACATGGGCTGACGCCCCCCGGCGGGCCCCCGTGGGCCCGCCCCGTGAACACCGCCCCCCGCCGGTCCCCCACAGTCCGGCCGGGGGCGGCTCACGTCCTGCGGGCCTACGCTGCTGGGGAAGGGGGGCTCGCGCCGAGGAGGACGACATGCCTGGTTCCACGACTCTCGGCCCCGGACACGGGGTCGACGCGATCGAGCACCCCGATGCACAGCGGCTCACGTCCGTGATGAAGGAGCTGCACCGGCTGCTGGACACGGAGGGGCCCGAGCGGATCACGGATCCGCAGGCCGCCGCCCTGTGCGGGAGCGAGGCGCACGACCGGGCGGAGTTCACCGCATGGGTGGGGCATGTGGCCGAGCGGCTCGAGAAGGCCACCTCGTCGTAGCGGTCCGCCCCGCGCGCATGGCGGCGCCCCCGGCCCAAGTGGCCGGGGGCGCCGCCGTATTTTCGGCCTGGATTGGTCCAGACCCTTGCGTCTATGAAATGGCCATGCCAAATTCCTTCGTCGGTACGTCCCCACACGTAACCGTCGAAGGAGACCCCTCCCATGAGACGCACCACCCGTGCGCGCATAGGTCTTTCCGCCCTGCTCGTCGCCGGTTCGCTCGGGCTGGGTGCCGCCCCCGCCGGCGCCGCGCCCGAGCCGACTCCCGCCCCGCTCCCGCTCAACGCGCTGAACACCCAGGTCGAACGGCAGCTGGGCACCGACAGCGCCGGCACCTACCTCGACCGGGCGACCGGGAAGCTCGTCGTCACCGTCACCACGGACGCCGCCGCCGAGCGCGTCCGCGCGGCAGGTGCGACGCCCGAGCGGGTGCGGCGCAGCGCCGCCTTGCTGGAGGCCGCCATGGCGGCCCTGGAGTCCCGCGCCAAGATCACCGGCACCTCCTGGGGCATCGACCCCCGCACCAACCAGATCGCCGTGGAGGCCGACGAGTCGGTCTCGGCCCGCGACCTGGCCCGGCTGCACCGGGTCGCCGACTCGCTCGACGGCGCCGTGCGCATCGCCCGCGTACCCGGCACCTTCCACCGCGAGGTGGCGGGCGGCGACGCCATCTACGGCGGCGGCTACCGCTGTTCGGCCGCCTTCAACGTCTCCGCCGGCTCGAACCGCTACTTCGTCACCGCCGGCCACTGCACCAACCTGAGCGCCAACTGGGCGGCCGCGTCCGGAGGTTCGGTGATCGGTGTCCGTGAGGGCACCAGCTTCCCGACCAACGACTACGGCATCGTCCGCTACACCGACGGCTCGGCCCCGTCCGGCCATGTGAACCTCTACAACGGCAGCTACCAGGACATCACGTCCGCGGCCGACGCCGTCGTGGGCCAGTCGATCCAGAAGAGCGGCTCGACCACCAAGGTGACCAGCGGCACGGTCACCGCCGTCAACGTGACGGTCAACTACAGCGACGGACCCGTCTACAACATGGTCCGTACGACCGCCTGCTCCGCCGGCGGCGACAGCGGCGGGGCCCACTTCGCCGGCTCGGTCGCCCTCGGCATCCACTCGGGCAGCTCCGGCTGCACCGGGACCAACGGCTCCGCCATCCACCAGCCGGTGCGGGAGGCGCTGGCCGCGTACGGCGTCAACGTGTACTGATGCGGTCGGGGGTGCGGCCGGATGGAGGGCGCACCCCCGACCTGCACTTTTCCAAGATCGCGTCTCAGATAGTAGGAAGTCCGACTAACTGTGGAGACAGAGCGGCCGGACTCCCGTAGTTTTGTAGGAGCCGAACGTCTCGCTCGATCAAGCGAATGGCGGTCGTGAGTCGGTGCCCCGTGCAGGCAATCCCTGCGGCCCGCGGCTCCCCGCCCCTTCCGGCGCCTTCGATCGTTTGTGATCTCAAGGAGTCGATCACCATGTCCGAGACGACGACCCTCCGCCGCCGCGTCCGCCACACGTCCCGTACGAGCGAGTCCGACCGCAAGAGCGCCGCCGCCAACGCCGCCGCCGCCCTGCAGCGAGCCCTTGACCGCAGGGACAACGGCGGCGAGACCGGCCACTGAGCCCCGGGCTCACTGACCGCGCTTGACCTCGAAGTAGTCGATGCGCTCGCCGCTCTCGGCGAGCGCGGAGACCTTCAGCCGTGCGTTCGCACCGGACTCCGCCTCGACCGCGAGAAAGGAGAAGCCGGTGTAGCGCACGCGCGACCACTCGACCACGTCTGGATCAAGCACAGTCGGGTCGGGCGGTCGCAGCTTCGTCCAGTCAACGTCACGATGTGGTCGTGGTCATGGACCTGGCCCTCGTAGCTGTCCTCCACGCCGAGCCCGAAGCCGTAGAGGTCGACACCGGCGCCGCCCGCCGTGACGTACACGATGCCGTCCCGCGTCGGGTCGGTCGTCGCTCCGATCGGCACGGGCTTGCCGACCTCGCCGCCCTTGACGGCGTCCGTGCGCTCGTAGACGTGGTTGTGGCCGTTGATCACCAGGTCCACCTGGTGCTGGGTGAACAGCGGCAGCCATGCGTCGCGCGGACCGCCGTCCGAGGCGTGGGTCGACGTCGAGTACATGCAGTGGTGGAAGAAGACGACCACGAAGTCGATCTCGGGCCGCGCGCGCAGCTCGCCGAGCCTCCTGTCCAGCCACGCCGTCTGCGCGCCGTCCGTGTAGCCCTTGTTGACGAGACGTGCGTCCGCATGGTGGACGTCCCATGTCATTCGCTGGGACGGGGGGTACGGTGCGGATATGTCTCGCAGCATCAATCTCGCAGTGATCCCCGGTGACGGCATCGGCCAGGAGGTCGTGGCCCAGGGCCTCAAGGTCCTCTCGGCCGTTCTCCCTGAGGATGTGAAGCTGGAGACCAAGGAGTACGACCTCGGTGCCACGCGCTGGCACCGCACCGGGGAGACCCTCCCGGACGCGGAGCTCGAAGCGCTCAGGCACCACGACGCGATCCTGCTCGGCGCGATCGGCGACCCGTCCGTGCCGTCCGGCGTCCTGGAGCGCGGTCTGCTCCTGAAGCTGCGGTTCGCCTTCGACCACTACGTGAACCTGCGCCCCTCGAAGCTCTTCCCCAACACGGCGACGCCGCTGGCGGGCCGTCCGGACATCGACTTCGTCGTCGTCCGCGAGGGCACCGAGGGCCCGTACACCGGCAACGGCGGTTCGCTGCGCACCGGTACGCCCGCCGAGGTCGCCACCGAGGTCAGCGTCAACACGGCGTACGGTGTCGAGCGCGTCGTCCGTGACGCGTTCGAGCGGGCCGACTCCCGCCCCCGCAAGAAGCTGACGCTGGTTCACAAGAACAACGTCCTCGTCTACGCGGGCCACATGTGGAAGAACATCTTCGACAAGGTCGGCCAGGAGTACCCCGAGGTCACCACCGACTATCTGCACGTCGACGCCGCGACGATCTTCTTCGTCACCCAGCCGGAGCGCTTCGACGTCATCGTCACCGACAACCTCTTCGGTGACATCCTCACCGACCTCGCCGCTGCCGTGACCGGCGGTATCGGCCTGGCCGCCTCCGGCAACATCAACCCGACGGGTGAATTCCCGTCCATGTTCGAGCCCGTCCACGGCTCCGCGCCCGACATCGCGGGCCAGGGCAAGGCCGACCCGACGGCCACGATCCTGTCCGTCGCCCTCCTCCTGCGCCACCTCGGCTACGAGACCGAGGCCGCCCGCATCGAGGACGCCGTCGCCGCCGACCTGGCAGAACGCGATGGCAGCACCACCCGTAGCACCGACGAGACCGGCGACGCGCTCGCCGTACGAGTAGCGGGCTGACCCTCCCTCAGAGCCCAAGGGCCTGGGGGGACCCCCAGGCTCTCGAACCTCGGATCTCGAATCCTCGAAGCTCGAAACCTCGAAGCCGCCGGGTCGCACAGCGCCCGGCGGCTTCTCCTGTGCGGCCTCCGGGTGCCACCATCAAGCCATGGGCCGCGATTCACGCCGTTCCGCCGCGTTCTGCTCCGGCCCCCACGCACTGCGATAATCGGACGTGGGGCCGCATCATGCGGGAAAGCTCGGACGTCCTAGGAGAGGCGTGAAGGCGGTCCGTCACAAACACACGGTGAAGGACACGCAGACATGACGACGACCACGATCGAGCTCAAGCCCTCCTCGAACCCGCTGTCGGACGCGGAGCGCGAGGCGATCCTGGCCAACCCCGGATTCGGCCGCCACTTCACCGACCACATGGTGGCGATCAAGTGGACCGAGGGGCGCGGCTGGCACGACGCTCAGCTCACCCCGTACGCGCCGCTGTCCATCGACCCGGCCAACATGACGCTGCACTACGCGCAGGAGATCTTCGAGGGGCTGAAGGCGTACCGCAGGCCCGACGGCTCGGTCGCCACCTTCCGGCCCGAGGCCAACGCCAAGCGCTTCCAGATCTCGGCCCACCGCATGGCCATGCCCGAGCTGCCGGTCGAGACCTTCGTCGCGGCCTGTGACGCACTGGTCCAGCAGGACAAGGCGTGGGTCCCGGCGCACGGCGGCGAGGCGTCGCTCTATCTGCGGCCGTTCATGATCGCCACCGAGGTCGGCCTCGGTGTGAAGCCGGCCAACGAGTACCTCTTCCTCGTCATCGCGTCCCCCGCGGGTCCGTACTTCCCCGGCGGGGTCAAGCCCGTCTCGATCTGGCTCTCCGAGGACCGTGTCCGCGCCGTCCCCGGCGGCATCGGCTTCGCCAAGACCGGCGGCAACTACGCGGCGTCGCTGCTCGCCCAGGCCGAGGCGGCCGCGCACGGCTGCGCCCAGGTCGCCTACCTCGACGCGGTGGAGCACCGGTGGGTCGAGGAGCTCGGCGGTATGAACCTGTACTTCGTGTACGGGGACAGGATCGTCACGCCCGAGCTCACCGGCTCGCTGCTCGCCGGTATCACCCGCGACTCGCTGCTCAAGCTCGCCCGCGACCTCGGCTACGAGGCCGAGGAGGGCCGGGTCTCCATCGACCAGTGGAAGCGCGACACCGAGAACGGCACGCTCACCGAGGTCTTCGCCTGCGGCACCGCCGCGGTGATCACCCCCGTCGGCACGGTCAAGTCCGCGGGCGGCGAGTGGTCGCAGGCCAACGGCGAGCCGGGCAAGGTCACGCTGGAGCTGCGCAAGCGGCTTCTCGACATCCAGACCGGCGCCGCCGAGGACCCGCACGGCTGGGTCCACGTCATCGGCTGACGTCCCACCGGGACGCAGGACCGGGCGCAGGACCGGGACGTCCCACCGGGACGCAGGAAGGCCCCCACGCGCGCCGCGCGTGGGGGCCTTCCCGTCACCTTCGGCTGCCGGTCGGCGAGGTCAGCGCCCCCGGCTCAGCCCGCGCCCGCGCTTTCGTTCGGCGCCTTGCCGGGCCTGCCGGGCCTGCCGGGCCTGCCGGACCTTGTCGCCCTTGCCGGACCTGGACGAGCCGTCCGGTGCGAAGGCGGCCAGGAACTCGCCGAAGGCGCAGGCCAGGCCGGCGATCCCCTTGACGGCCCTGCCCATCAGCAGCGCGGCCTCTTCCATCGTTCCTCCCCGTACTTCCCCCGTGTTTTCTCCAACTGCCGTCGGTCCACGGCCTCCACGATGTTACCGGCCGGTTCGGAGCTCGGTGTCCGCGCCGGTTCGATCGGCATCGGGCTCTCCGTAGGTTCGGAGGCGATGAATTGAGCGTCGCTCTAAGTCCTCGCCATGTCGATCACCGGTCAATGCTTTCCGCGTGGGACGTAGACGGTTAGAGTGTCATTCAAACGACTGGAATCGGACTCAGGATTCCGTGGCGGTGCGCCCCCCGGGGGAGCCGCAGAGGATCTGGACGGAGGCGTGGTGACGTGCGACTGACCCCGACCGAGCGCGACCGGCTGCTGCTCTTCGGCGCCGCCGAGCTGGCCCGGGCCCGGCGCGCCCGCGGGCTGAGGCTCAATGTGCCCGAGGCGACCGCGCTGATCGCCGACACCGTCTGCGAGGCGGCCCGCGACGGACGCCGTCTCGCCGAGGCGATCGAGGCCGCCCGCTCCGTCCTCGGCCCCGACGACGTCCTCCCCGGCGTCGCCGACGTCGTGACCGAGGTCCACGTCGAGGCCGTCTTCGACGACGGCTCCCGGCTCGCGGTCGTCTCCGACCCCATCGGGGGCGGCGGCCTCGGTGACGCGGCGCCCGGCGCCGTACTGCCCGGCCCGGCGGACCCCGAGCCGCTGCCCGAGGTGCGGCTGACCGTGCGCAACACCGCCGCCGTGCCCGTCAGCGTCACCTCCCACTTCCATTTCTTCGAGGCCAACCCGCGCCTCGACTTCGACCGCGCCGCGGCCTACGGCATGCGGCTGTGCGTCCCCGCCGGCTCCTCCGTCCGCTTCGATCCGGATGGCGAGGCCGAGGTCGGTCTCGTGCCGATCGGCGGCGACCGGATCGCGATCGGCTTCGCGGGCCTCGTGGACGGCCCGCTCGACGCGCCTGGCGCCAGGCAGGAGGCCCTGCGCAGGGCGGCCGCCTGCGGCTACCTCGGCGCCGCCCCCGCACCGCACGAGGAGGACCGATGACCCGCATCGACCCGCACGAGTACGCGAGCGTGCACGGCCCGCGCGCCGGGGACCGCGTCGTCCTCGGCGACTGCGGCCTCGTCGTCCGCGTCGAGTCCGACTCCCAGAAGCCCGGCGACGAGTTCCTCGCGGGCTTCGGCAAGACCGCCCGCGACGGACTGCACCTCAAGGCCGCGGCGGTCCGTGAGACCTGCGACGTCGTCATCAGCAACGTCCTCGTCATCGACGCCGTGCAGGGCATCCGCAAGGTGTCCGTCGGTATCCGCGAGGGCCGCATCGCCGGGATCGGCCGCGCCGGGAACCCGGACACCCTCGACGGCGTGGACGTCGTCGTCGGCACCGGCACATCGATCGTCTCCGGGGAGGGACTGATCGCCACGGCCGGCGCCGTGGACACCCATGTGCATCTGCTCTCGCCCCGGATCATGGAGGCGTCCCTCGCGTCGGGCGTCACGACGATCATCGGGCAGGAGTTCGGCCCTGTCTGGGGCGTCGGCGTCAACTCGCCCTGGGCGCTCAAGCACGCGTTCAACGCGTTCGACGCCTGGCCCGTCAACATCGGCTTCCTCGCCCGCGGCTCGTCCTCCGGTGACGCCCCGCTCGTCGAGGCGCTCGCCGAGGGCGGTGCGTCCGGCTTCAAGGTCCACGAGGACATGGGCGCCCACACCCGCGCGCTCGACACCGCCCTCGGGGTCGCCGAGGAGTACGACGTCCAGGTCGCCCTCCACAGCGACGGCCTCAACGAATGCCTGTCGGTCGAGGACACCCTGCGCGTCCTCGACGGCCGGAGCATCCACGCCTTCCACATCGAGGGCTGCGGCGGTGGCCATGTGCCGAACGTGCTGAAGATGGCGGGCGTGCCGAACGTCATCGGCTCCTCCACCAACCCGACCCTGCCCTTCGGCCGGGACGCGGTCGCCGAGCACTACGGGATGATCGTCTCCGTCCACGACCTCAAGACCGACCTGCCCGGTGACGCGGCCATGGCCCGCGACCGGATCCGCGCCGGGACGATGGGCGCCGAGGACGTCCTGCACGACCTGGGGGCGATCGGCATCACCTCGTCCGACGCCCAGGGCATGGGGCGCGCGGGCGAGACCGTGCGCCGGACCTTCGCCATGGCCGGGAAGATGAAGGCCGAGCTGGGCCCGATGGAGGGCGACGGCGCCCACGACGACAACGCGCGCGTGCTGCGCTACATGGCGAAGCTGACCATCAACCCCGCGATCGCCCATGGACTCGCGCACGAGATCGGCTCCATCGAGACCGGCAAGCTGGCCGACATCGTCCTGTGGAAGCCGCAGTTCTTCGGCGCGAAGCCGCAGCTCGTACTGAAGGCCGGCTTCCCGGCGTACGGGGTGACCGGCGACCCGAACGCCGCCACCGACACCTGCGAACCGCTGGTCCTCGGCCCGCAGTTCGGCGCCCATGGCGCGACCCCCGCGGACATCTCGGTCGCCTTCGTCTCCCAGGCCGCCGCGGCGCTCGGCAACGACCGGATGCCCACGCGCCGACGCCGGGTCGGTGTGCGGGGCACCCGGGGCATCGGCCCCGGGGACCTGCTCCTCAACTCCCGGATCGGCGACGTGGCCGTGGACGCGCACAGCGGACTGGTCACGCTGGACGGGGATCCGCTGCGCTCGGACCCGGTCGAGTCCATGTCCCTGAACCGGCTCTACTTCCTCTGACTCCTCTGACTCCTCTGACTCCTCTGACTCCTCTGACTCCTCTGGCTTCGCCGGCTCCTCTGACTCCTCTGGCTTCGCCGGCTCCCCTGACTTCGCTGGCTCCGCCGGCTCCTTCGAGGTTCCCTCGACCCCTTGAACTCCCTATCCAAGGACCTGTGATGACGTTCCGCATGCCGCCCGAGTGGGCCCCCCACGAGCGCACGTGGATGGCCTGGCCCGGCCCCAACCCCACCTTCACGAACGCCGAGGAGCTCGCCGAGGCGCGTGCCGCCTGGGCGGCCGTCGCCCGCGCCGTACGCCGCTTCGAGCCGGTCACCATGGTCGTCGGCCCCGGCCAGCGGGAGGGCGCCCGTGAACTGCTCGGCGGGGACGTCGACCTCGTGGAGCGCGAGCTCGACGACGCGTGGATGCGCGACATCGGCCCCACCTTCGTCACCGACGGGCGGGGCGGCCTGGCCGCGGTCGACTGGGTCTTCAACGGCTGGGGCGCCCAGGAGTGGGCCCGCTGGGAGAACGACTCCAAGATCGCCCGCCATGTCGCGGAGCTGCTGGACGTCCCCGTGCACTCCTCGGACCTGGTCAACGAGGGCGGCGCGATCCACGTCGACGGCGAGGGCACGGTCCTGCTGACCGACACCGTCCAGCTCGGCGCGGGCCGCAACCCCGGCCGGACCCGAGAGCAGGTCGAGGCCGAGATCCACGCCCGGCTCGGCACGACGAAGGCGATCTGGCTGCCGCACGGACTGACGGGCGACTACGGCACGTACGGCACCCAGGGGCACGTCGACATCGTCGCGGCCTTCGCCCACCCCGGCGTGGTCGTCGTCCACAGCCAGCAGAACCCGGCCCACCCCGACCACGAGCGCTCCCGGACGTACGTCGACCTCCTCCGCGGCAGTACGGACGCCCGTGGCCGCGCACTGGAGGTCGTCGAGGTCCCCGCGCCGACGGTCCTGAAGGACGAGGAGGGGGAGTGGGTCGACTACTCGTACATCAACCACTACCTCTGCAACGGCGGTGTGGTGCTGTGCGGGTTCGGCGACCCGAACGACGAGATCGCGGCGGGGATCTTCCGCCGGCTCTTCCCGGAGCGGACGGTGACCCTCGTGGACGCGCGGGCGATCTTCGCTGGCGGGGGAGGCATCCATTGCATCACCCAGCAGCAGCCGAAGGTCTGAGCGCGCAGGGCCCGCCCGTCGCCGGAGCGCCTTCCGCAGGGGCTCCGGAAGGGCCCGTCCGGAGGCCGGTCGGGTACAACGTACGGGTGACCGCATCGACCCCCCGGCGCCGCAACGTCGCCCCGCCCCGCGAGGAGCTCCTCGCCGCCGCCATGGCGACCATCGCCGAGCGCGGGCTCGACGGGCTGACCATGGCCGGGCTCGGGCGGCAGGTCGGGATGAGCAGCGGGCACCTGCTCTACTACTTCCGCACCAAGGACGAACTGCTGCTCCAGACCCTGGAGTGGAGCGAGGGCCGCCTCGGCGCCGAGCGCGGCGCGCTGCTGTCCCGGCCGGCGCCCGTGCGCGAGCGGCTGGAGGCATACGTCGATCTGTATGTGCCCGACGGGCCTCGCGATCCGCACTGGACCCTGTGGCTGGAGGTCTGGAATCGCTCGCAGAACGCCGGGGACGACGCCCGCGCCCGCCAGGCCGCGATCGAGGGCGCCTGGCACCGGGACCTCGTCGCGCTGCTCGCCGAGGGCATCTCGCACGGGGAGTTCCGCGCCGTCGACCCCGACCGCTTCGCCGCCCGGCTGCGCGCCCTGCTCGACGGCTTCAGCGTCCATGTGGCGGTCGGCATACCTGGTGCGAGCCGGGCCCAGGTTCTGGCCCACGTACGGGAGTTCATCGAGGACGCGCTGCTGTAGCCGCCCCGTCGGCCGCCGCGGGTGTGCCCGCATGGTGAGACCGGTGTCCGTAGTGTCACGCTCCTGTGGCAGACTGCCACCGTGCTCGCATTCGCCATGATTATCGGCAGCAGCGCGCCGGTCCGCAGTGACCACTGACCGTGGCAGCATCCCTCGCGGCAGTGGCACCGTGCCTCAGACCCGCGCGCAGACCTCTCGCACCCGCGAGGGGTTTTTTCGTTTTGCGGCCCCACCCCGGCCCGAAACGGGACGCGCGAAGATGGGGGCAAGTGGAGCCAGCAGTTCCGGAGCCACTCTTCCGACAGGAGTCATCACGCCATGACCACGACTGACGCCAGGCCCGACGACAGCTTCCATGTCTTCGACACGACGCTGCGCGACGGTGCCCAGCGCGAGGGCATCAACCTGACTGTCGCGGACAAGCTGACCATCGCCCGGCACCTGGACGAGTTCGGCGTGGGCTTCATCGAGGGCGGCTGGCCCGGCGCCAACCCCCGGGACACCGAGTTCTTCGCCCGGGCCCGCGACGAGATCCAGTTCCGGCACGCCCAGCTCGTCGCCTTCGGCGCCACCCGTCGGGCGGGCGGAGCGGCCGCCGAGGACCCGCAGGTCAGAGCCCTGCTGGAGTCCGGGGCTCCGGTCATCACGCTGGTCGCCAAATCCCACGACCGGCACGTCGAGCTCGCCCTGCGCACCACCCTCGACGAGAACGTGGCGATGGTCCGCGACACCGTCTCCTACCTGCGGGACCAGGGCCGCCGCGTCTTCGTCGACTGCGAGCACTTCTTCGACGGCTACAAGGCCAACCCGGAGTACGCGAAGGCCGTCGTCCGGGCGGCCGCGGAGGCCGGCGCCGACGTCGTCGTCCTGTGCGACACCAACGGCGGGATGCTCCCCGCGCAGGTCCAGGCCGTCGTCGCCACCGTCCTCGCCGACACCGGCGCCCGCCTCGGCATCCACGCCCAGGACGACACCGGCTGCGCCGTCGCCAACACGCTGGCCGCCGTCGACGCGGGCGCCACGCACGTGCAGTGCACGGCCAACGGCTACGGCGAGCGCGTCGGCAACGCCAACCTCTTCCCCGTGGTCGCCGCGCTGGAGCTGAAGTACGGCAAGAAGGTGCTGCCCGGGGGCGCGCTCCAGGAGATGACCCGGATCTCGCACGCCGTCGCCGAGGTCGTCAACCTGACGCCCTCCACCCACCAGCCCTATGTGGGTGTCTCGGCCTTCGCCCACAAGGCCGGACTGCACGCCTCCGCCATCAAGGTCGACCCGGACCTCTACCAGCACATCGACCCCGAGCAGGTCGGCAACACCATGCGGATGCTCGTCTCCGACATGGCGGGCCGCGCCTCGATCGAGCTCAAGGGCAAGGAGCTCGGGATCGACCTCGGCGGCGACCGCGAGCTGGTCGGCCGCGTCGTCGAGCGCGTCAAGGAGCGCGAGCTCAGGGGCTACACGTACGAGGCCGCCGACGCCTCCTTCGAGCTGCTGCTGAGGGAGCAGGCGGAGGGCAGGCCGCGCACCTACTTCCGTACGGAGTCCTGGCGCGCGATCGTGGAGGACCGCCCCGACGGCACCCACGCCAACGAGGCCACGGTCAAGCTGTGGGCCAAGGGCGAGCGCATCGTCGCCACCGCCGAGGGCAACGGCCCGGTCAACGCCCTCGACCGGGCCATGCGGGTGGGCCTGGAGCGGATCTACCCGCAGCTCGCCAAGCTGGAACTGGTCGACTACAAGGTCCGCATCCTCGAAGGCCGCCACGGTACCGAGTCGACCACCCGCGTCCTGATCACGACGAGCGACGGCGGCGGCGAGTGGTCGACGGTCGGCGTCGCGGAGAACGTGATCGCGGCGTCCTGGGAGGCCCTGGAGGACGCATACACCTACGGGCTGCTGCGGGCGGGCGTCGAGCCGGCGGCGTAGGCCCCGGCACAGGGAGTCCCGGCGTACGCCGCCCGCGGCGGGCCCGCTCGTCCTGAGCGGCCCCCATCCCTGACCGGCGAGTATGTCCATATTTCTTCCGCTCGGGTAGCGTCAAACCATGAGGATCAGGCCGTTCACCCTGTTGTCGGCCCTCGCCGGGCTGGCGCTGTTTCTGCTGCTGGCCCTGGCTCCCGGCGCGGGGGCGAAGGCCACCGGGATATCCGACGCGGCCGCGGCCCTGAAGCAGGGGCCCGTGTACGTCGACCCGGGTGCCCGGGCGCAACTGTCCGAGGCCGATGAGCAGGCGCTGGAGCAGAAGATCGAGGCCGCGGACAAGCCGGTGTTCATCGCCGTACTGCCGCAGAGCCCGGCCTTCCCCGCCGACAGCGTCCTGCGGGATCTGCGCACCGCGACCGGGATCACCGGGCTGTACGGGATCCGGCTCGGCGACGGCTTCAACGCGGGCGCGGACCGCACCGTGATGCCCGCCAACGCCGTACAGAACGTCGTGGCAGGGGTGAAGACCCCCGGCGCCGACGCCGCGACCCAGCTGAACAACTTCGTCGACCAGTCGCTGCCGACCGTCCGCGGCGCCGCCCCGGCCTCCTGGAGCTCCGGATCCGGTTCCGGCACCGTCGGCAACCCCGCCGAGCTGATCGCCCTCGCCGCGGTCCTCGCCGCGGGCGGCGCGGGCGCGTACGCCGTCGTCCGCCGTAACCGCCGCCGCCGGGCCGAGGAGGAGCGGGCAGCGCTCGAGAAGCTGCGGGTCGTGGTGGACGAGGACATCACCGCGTACGGCGAGGAGCTCGACCGGCTCGACTTCCACCCCTCCGAGCGCGGCGCCGACGACGCGATGCGCGCCGACTACGAACGCGCCCTCGACTCCTACGACGAGGCCAAGTCCGCCATGGCCTCCGCCCAGCACCCGCACGACGTACGCCAGGTCACCGAGGCGCTGGAGGCGGGCCGATACTCCCTCGCGGTCCTGGCCGCACGCCGAGAGGGCGCACCGCTCCCCGAGCGCCGTGCGCCGTGCTTCTTCGACCCCCGCCACGGCCCGTCCACGGCCGACAGGACCTGGATGCCCGCCGGCGGTGCCGCCCGCGAGGTCCCCGTCTGCGCCGCCGATGCCGCCCGTCTCGCCGACGGCAAGGACCCCCTGGCCCGCCAGGTCGACACCGAGTCCGGCCCGCGCCCCTACTGGGAGGCGGGCCCCGCCTACGGCCCCTGGGCCGGCGGCTACTTCGGCGGCGGCCTCCTGCCGGGCCTGCTGGTGGGCACGCTGCTCGGCAGCGCCCTGTCGACCCCGGCGTACGCGGCCGAGTACGGCGGCGGCGACTTCGGCGACTTCAGCGGCGGCGATGTCTCCGGCGGTGACTTCAACGCCTCAGACTTCGGCGGCGGAGGCTTCGACGGAGGCGGATTCGGCGGCGGCGGGTTCGACGGAGGTGGCTTCTGATGCGTACGAAGAAGTGGAACATCGAGATCGTCATCACGGAGAGCGATCGCACCACCCAGGCCGAGGCGCGCCTGCGCGGCCAGAATGCCGAACTCTTCGTCGGCGAGGGCACGGCCCACCGCAACCGCACCGATCAGGACATCCCTCATATCGGCGACGAACTCGCGGTCGCCCGGGCCCTGAGCGGAGTCAGCCATGAGCTGCTCCACGAGGTGGCGGCGGAGATCGAGACGCGGACCGGGGAGCGGGTCGGACGGCTGCGGGAGGCGTAGGAGGGCGTCGTCACCAGGTGTGGGCGACGTCCACGACCAGTCGGTCTTCGAGTTGGAGCACCCGGAACGGCAGCCTGGCCCGGACGCCGAGACCGACCTGGGTCTGGCCTTCGTAGCTCGCCCCGAACCTGGTGTCCCTGAACGTCTTGTAACCGGCGAGGTTCACGCCCGGCAGGGGCTTGGCCGCCTTCGCGGGATAGGTCGGCCGGTAGGCGGCGTCGTGGCTCGGCGCGGACACGTAGATCTCCAGGATGGCGCCCCCTGCGACCGGTATCAGCTTGCCGGAGGCGTCCTGGTGGAAGGCGTCGACGTAGCCGACGTGGTAGCCCACCTTGCCCGTCGCGGCGGGGACGTCGAAGACCATGCGGTCGAAGCAGGCGTGACGGCCGGTCCTGATGTTCTTCAGTGGTGCGATGCCCGAGTCCGGGGCCGACTTGAGCAGGCTGCCCCAATGGGTCGAGCAGGCGGCGGGCCTGGCCGCCGTCGGGGTCGCGGCAGTGGCCGCTCCCGCCGTACCCGCGAGCAGGACGCTCGCTAACGCAACCGCGATGGCTGATTTCCTTAACGTTCGCATGACGTGCTCCAGACAGTTGAGGGCGGTTCCCTTGTGGATGAGACAGCCGGGCCGGTGAAGACGTTGCACCGTTGGGTGGAATTGGCTGATTATGATGCAAATTTGTTGCAGGTGTCCACAAGTGGGGGATTCAGCTCCCCGGGCACGGGGTTGCGGTAGCCGTCCTCGGGCTCTGGCAGGCAGTCCGTTGAACCGACCGCCCGTTGTCGTCCGCGCGCACGAGCGCCCGCCGTTCCGGTTGGGGGTGGGTAGGAACGGCGGGCGCGCTCATGGGGGTCCCGGAACCCGCGGGCCGGGGAGGCCGGCCGGGGTTCGACGGGCCCGGTCAGGCCGCGGACTTGATCGCGGAGATGTCGAAGTTCAGCTTCACCTTGTCGCTGACCATCACACCGCCGGTCTCCAGCGCCGCGTTCCAGGTCAGGCCCCACTCGGAGCGCAGGATCTCCGCGCTGCCCTCGAAGCCGACGCGCTCGTTGCCGTAGGGGTCCGTCGCCGCGCCGTTGAACTCCAGGTCGATGGAGAGCGGGCGGGTGACGTCCTTGATCGTGAGGTCGCCGGTGATGCGGTACTTCTCCCCGCCCAGCTGCTCGGCCGTGGTGGAACGGAAGGTCATCATCGGGAACTTCTCGGCGTCGAAGAAGTCGCCGCTGCACAGGTGGCCGTCGCGGTCGGCGATGCCGGTGTCCACGCTGGCGATCTTGACGTCGATGGTGGCCGTCGAGGAGGACGGGTCCGAGCCGTCGAGGCGCAGCGTGCCCTCGTGGTCGGAGAAGCTGCCGCGGACGTTGGTGACCATGGCGTGACGGACGGTGAAGCCGATGCTGCTGTGGGCGGGGTCGATGGTGTACTCGCCGGTCAGCGCGGCCAGCGCGGGGTTCACCGTCTGCGGGGCGGCGGTGGTGGTGGCGACGTCGTTCTTGCGGTTGAACAGGCCCATGACTACTCCTCGGGGACGCTTGGGTCGGGCGGTGGAGTGACCTACCCGGCCACTCGTTGAATCTTCAACGAGCTCAACCGTAGACCCATTCCCTTAAAGGTTCAACATTTTCTTCGGCATCGGGGGAGAGGTTCGCCCGTCCGGGCTACTTGGACTAAACGAAGGGCGTTGTTGGACTGGGTGCGTCCCTCCCGTCCGACTTCGTTGACGGTGCGGACACGCCCCCGCTACCCAGTCCCCATGTCGTTCACCAAGAGATCCTGGGCCACCGGCGCCGTCGCCGCCGCGACGGCCGCCGCGCTCATAGCGCCGACCGGGCCCGCCGTCGCCGCCCCGGACTCCGCGGACGGGTCCGCCGTCCTCACCTCGGGACAGCTGGCCGTCGCCGTCGCCGACGACTTCCCGCGCGTCCTCTCGTACACCGACCGCGCGACCGGAGCCCGGCTCAACGGCAGCACCCGCGCGGTCACCGAGGTCACGCTCAACGGCACGGCCCACCGCGTGCAGCTGAAGGCCCCGCCCGTCGTCAAGGGCGCGAGCGCCGCGTACACCCTCACCTTCCCCGGTCTCGCGGGCGTCGAGATCGACGCCGTGCTCTCCCTCGCCGGCCGTGCCACCACCTTCAGGGTCACGGCCGTCCGGGACACCGAGGAGTTCCGGGTCGGGACCATCGACATCCCGGGGCACGACCTGGTGTCGGTCGGGAGCACGGAGGCGGGGGCCGCGACCGCGTTCACCCGGCTCGACCCCGACTCGACGAAGACCGCGGACGTCTTCGGCACGGTCACGGACGCGACGGCCCCCGAGGCCGCTCCCGTCGGCGCCTCGTACGCCATCGTCAACACGAGCGCCCTCGCCGCCGCCGTCGAGTCCAACTCCAGCTACGACAAGCCCTCCGGCGCCACCGGCGGCGACGACGCCCGCTTCTGGCACCAGGCCCGCAAGGACGCCGACGGCAGCACGCGCGTCGGCGTCTGGTCAGGGCAGTGGACCTACCGCGGCGACGGCGCCCCCCGCCCCGAGAGCGGCAAGGACCTCCCGTGGGCCAAGGTCGTCGTCACGCCCGACGCCAACGGCGACGGGAAGACCGACTGGCAGGACGGCGCCGTCGCCTTCCGGACCATCGGGATCACCGCGCCCGGCAGCGAGGAGACCCCCGACCGGGTCGTCACCCACATCCCCTTCAACTTCGCCAGCCAGGCCACCCACCCCTTCCTGCGCACCCTCGACGACGTCAAGCGGATCTCGCTCTCCACGGACGGACTCGGGCAGCTCGCCGTCCTCAAGGGGTACGGCTCCGAGGGCCATGACTCGGCCCACCCCGACTACGGCGGCAACTACAACAAGCGCGCCGGCGGGCTCACCGACCTCAACAAGCTCCTCGCGAGCGGCAGGAAGTGGGGCGCGACCTTCGGCGTGCACGTCAACGCCACCGAGTCCTACCCGGAGGCGAAGAACTTCAGCGAGACCCTCGTCGACAAGAGCAAGCCCGGCTGGAACTGGCTCAACCAGAGCTACTACATCGACCAGCGCCGCGACATCAACAGCGGCGACCTCGCCCGGCGCTTCCGGCAACTGCGCGACGAGACCGACCCGAACCTGAACTTCCTCTACATCGACGTCTACTACACGCACGGCTGGATCGCCGACAAGACCATGCAGGCCGTGCAGGCGCAGGGCTGGACCGTGGGCACGGAGTGGGCCGACAAGTTCGAGCGTGGCTCGCTCTGGTCCCACTGGGCCAACGACCTCGACTACGGCGGCGCCACCAACAAGGGCCTGAACTCGCAGATCATCCGGTTCATCCGGAACGGTGAGAAGGACGTCTGGAACAACCACCCGGTCCTCGGCCAGACCGCCCTCGAAGACTTCGAGGGCTGGACCGGAGAGACCGACTGGACCGCCTTCTCCACCAACATCTGGGAGAAGAACCTCCCCGCCAAGTTCCTCCAGCACCAGCGCATCACCCGCTGGGACGGCAACGACATCAGCCTCACCGGAGAGCTGCGCGGCACGGTCGAGGACGGCCGCCGCGCCTTCTACGACCACGGGCGCAAGGTACTCGACGGGGACCGCTACCTGCTGCCGTGGGACGGCGGGAAGAAGCTCTACCACTACAACAAGCAGGGTGGAAGCAGCAGTTGGTCGGTGCCGGGCAGCGGCTCGTACACCGTCTACAAGCTCACCGACAACGGCCGCGTGAAGACCGGCACCGTACGGCCCGCCGGCGGCAAGGTCACCCTTGAGGCCGAGGCGGGCCGGCCCTACGTCCTCTACCCGGACCGGGCGCCCACGGCGCAGGACCCGCGGTGGGGCGAGGGCAGCCCCGTCGACGACCCCGGCTTCAACGGTGCCGGGCTGAGCGCCTGGACGAAGACCGGCGCCGTCGCCCGCGACACCGACGCCCACGGCCGCAACTCCGCCCGGATCACCGGCACCGGCGCCGCCTCGCTCTCCCAGCGGATCACCGGGCTTGAGCCGGGCAAGCGGTACAGCGCCTCCGCGTGGATCGAGGTCGAGCCGGGCACCTCGCGCCGCACCGTCCTGTCCGCCGGCGGACAGTCCGCCACCGTCGAGCGCTCCGCCGTCGAGAACACCGTCGCCGCGTCCGACTGGCACTCCACCAACCTCCAGCGCGCCAAGGTGAACTTCACCGCCCCCGCGGGCGGCGCGGTCACCCTGCGGATCGACGCCGCGGGAGGTCCGGCCGCCGCCGTACGGGTCGATGACGTACGGCTCGTCGCCAACGCCCCCGCCACCAGGCCCGGGGCGCTCGTACACGAGGACTTCGAGGCCGTCGACCAGGGCTGGGGGCCGTTCGTCAAGGGCGATGCGGGCGGAGTGACGGACCCGCGCACGCACGTCAGCCAGTTGCACGCCCCGTACACCCAGGCCGGCTGGAACGGGAAGCGCATCGACGACGTGCTCGCCGGCAAGGAGTCCCTCAAGTCGCACGAGGAGAACAGCGGCCTGGTCTACCGGACCGCGCCCTGGACCGTGCCCATGAAGGACGGGCACAGCTACCGGGTCGAGTACTCCTACCAGTCCAGCCACGCCGGCGCCTACGAGTGGATCACCGGCTACGACCGGGCCTCCGGCGGCTCCGTCGAGACCCGCGGCACACCCATCGGCGAGCAGCGCACCACCGGCCACTTCAGCGAGACCGTCACCGCGGGCTGCGGCGACACCTGGACCGGGCTGCGCAAGCGCGACAGCGCCCCGGACGGCGCGGACTTCGTCATGGACGGCTTCACCGTGACCGACCTCGGGCCGGCCTCCGAGGCGCCCGCCTGCGGCACGCTCGCCGTCACCGCGGCCGCCGAGACGCTGGAGCCGGGCACCGGCAACGAGGTCAGGGCCGTCTTCACCAACGACGAGGCGACCGCAGCCACCGACGTCGCCCTGGGACTGGCCCTCCCCGAGGGCTGGACCGCCGAGCCCGCGGGCGCGGTGTCCTTCGACTCCGTGGCACCGGGCGCGAAGGCCACGGCCACCTGGCAGGTCACCCCGCCCGTCGACGCCGCGTACCGGACGTACGAGCTCGGCTCGTCGGCCGCGTACAAGGTGGCGGGCTCCCCGCGGAGCCTCGCGGCGGCCACCTCCGTACGGACCCTGCCGCCGCCGCCGACGGCCGACGCCTGGGCGAGCGACCTCGACTGGACCGCCGCCGAGAACGGCTGGGGGCCGGTCGAGCGCGACCTCTCCAACGGCGAGACCGGCGCGGGCGACGGCAGTCCTCTGAAGATCGGGGGAGTGGCCTACGAGAAGGGGCTCGGCACCCACGCCCCGGCGAAGGTCCGCTACTACCTGGGCGGCAAGTGCACCTCGTTCACGGCCGAGGTCGGCGTGGACGACGTCCAGACCGCCCGCGGCAGCGTGCGGTTCAGCGTCACCGCCGACGGCACGGAGAAGGTCGCCTCGCCCGTGCTGAAGGCCGCCGACAGCGCGTGGGGCCTCAGCGCGGACGTCACCGGCGCGAAGTACGTCGAGCTGGTCGTGGACGACGGCGGCGACGGGAACGGCAACGACCACGCCGACTGGGGGAGTGCGCGCTTCCACTGCGCGTCCTGACCCGCGCGGACCGCACCGGCCCCCGCACCCGCCCCCGCACCGGCCCCCGCACCCGCCCCCGCACCCGCCCCCGCACCGGCCCCCGCCCTGGCACCAGGGCGGGGGCCGGTGGCGTACCCGGCCATGGCGCCGATCCGGTGAATGGTCCCTCTGCGAAGATTCCCCGTGCGGGATGATGCCGAAGTCCTCCCCGAGCCGCTCCGACGGACCGCTCCGACAGGCCACACCGACGGCGCCGGGCTGGAGACCCCCGACAACACCGCACCCCGGCGCCGGACGTCCGTACCCTGTGTGAGCGCGCCGCCACTCTCCGGGCCGGCCAGGCGCCCGCGCGAGATGGCCACCGGCTGACGGGAGGATGACGTCCTTGTCGGACCCCGACAATCCGGGGCAGTGACGAGCTGGTACTTCGCCCGCCAGGCGGGATGGTTCTGTTCGAGGCTGACAGCAGAACGGCCGCGAGACTGTACGGAGTCAACGGCAGGATTTTCTTGTCCGGGTCCGTAGGGTCGGTACATGACCGTTTTGGACGAGACCGCCGGCGAGGCGACCGATGCGCGCGGGCGGGTGGCCGAGCTGCACGCCCTCCGTGACGAGGCGCGGCGCGGCCCCAGTGACCGAGCCACCGAGGCCCAGCATGCCAAGGGCAAGCTGACCGCGCGTGAGCGCATCGAGCTGCTGCTGGACGCGGGTTCGTTCCGGGAGGTCGAGCAGCTGCGGCGGCACCGGGCGACCGGTTTCGGCCTGGAGGCGAAGCGGCCGTACACCGACGGTGTGATCACCGGCTGGGGCACGGTCGAGGGCCGGACGGTCTTCGTCTACGCACACGACTTCCGGATCTTCGGCGGTGCGCTGGGCGAGGCCCACGCCACGAAGATCCACAAGATCATGGACATGGCCATCGCGGCGGGCGCGCCGCTGGTCTCCCTCAACGACGGCGCCGGCGCCCGTATCCAGGAGGGCGTCTCCGCCCTGGCCGGCTACGGCGGCATCTTCCAGCGCAACACCAAGGCATCCGGCGTCATCCCGCAGATCAGCGTGATGCTCGGCCCGTGCGCGGGCGGCGCCGCCTACAGCCCGGCGCTGACCGACTTCGTCTTCATGGTCCGCGAGACCTCGCAGATGTTCATCACCGGACCGGACGTCGTCAAGGCGGTCACCGGTGAGGAGATCACCCAGAACGGGCTGGGCGGCGCGGACGTGCACGCCGAGACCTCCGGCGTCGCGCACTTCGCGTACGACGACGAGGAGACCTGCATCGCCGAGGTGCGCTACCTCCTGTCGATGCTCCCGCAGAACAACCGCGAGAACCCGCCGCACGCCCACACCGAGGACGCGGCCGACCGGCGCTCCGACGTCCTCCTGGACCTCGTCCCGGCCGACGGCAACCGCCCCTACGACATGCACAAGGTCATCGAGGAGGTCGTCGACGACGGCGACTACCTCGAGATCCACGAGCGGTGGGCGCGCAACATCATCTGCGCCCTGGCCCGCCTGGACGGACAGGTCGTCGGCATCGTCGCCAACCAGCCGCAGACGCTGGCCGGCGTGCTCGACATCGAGGCGTCCGAGAAGGCCGCTCGCTTCGTGCAGATGTGCGACGCGTTCAACATCCCGATCGTCACCCTGCTGGACGTGCCCGGCTTCCTGCCCGGCGTCGACCAGGAGCACGGCGGCATCATCCGGCACGGCGCGAAGCTGCTGTACGCGTACTGCAACGCGACCGTGCCGCGGATCTCGCTGATCCTGCGCAAGGCGTACGGCGGCGCGTACATCGTCATGGACTCCCAGTCCATCGGTGCGGACCTGACCTACGCCTGGCCCACGAACGAGATCGCGGTGATGGGCGCCGAGGGCGCCGCCAACGTCATCTTCCGCCGTCAGATCGCCGACGCCGAGGACCCCGACACCATGCGCGCGCGCATGGTCAAGGAGTACAAGGCCGAACTGATGCACCCCTACTACGCCGCGGAGCGCGGCCTGGTCGACGACGTCATCGACCCGGCCGAGACCCGCGAGGTGCTCATCCGCTCCCTCGCCATGCTCCGCACGAAGCACGCCGACCTGCCGTCCCGCAAGCACGGCAACCCCCCGCAGTAACCCACGAGGAGAACACTGCAGATGACCATGTCCGCCGAGTCCCTGCTCCGCGTCGAGAAGGGCCACGCCGACGCCGAGGAGCTGGCCGCGATCACCGCCGTCCTGCTCGCCCGCGCCGCCGCGCACCCCGCCGCCCCGGCCGGCCGCGGCCGCAGCACGGCCGGCTGGCGCCGTCTGGAACGCCAGTCCGGCTTCCGCGCCCCCCACTCCTGGCAGGGCTGACGCCCGACGCCTCCGAAGGCCCCCGCTCCCTTCCCGGAACGGGGGCCTTCGTGCGTGTCGGCACGGTGCCGAAGAGGAAGGCCCCGCACTCCATGACGGAGTGCGGGGCCTTCCCTGCGTACGGGACACCGGTACGGCGGCCGGCTTACCGGAGGCGGGCCATGAGTGCGTGCTCGACGAGGGTGATGAGGGCGCTCTTGGCGTCCGCGCGGTGGCGGGCGTCGGTGGTGATGATCGGGGTGTCGGGCCCGATCTGGAGCGCCTCGCGTACCTCGTCGGGGGTGTACGGCTGGTGTCCTTCGAAGCCGTTGAGTGCCACGACGAAGGGCAGTCCGCTGTTCTCGAAGTAGTCGACGGCGGGGAAGCAGTCGGCGAGGCGGCGGGTGTCGACGAGCACGATGGCGCCGATGGCGCCGCGGACGAGGTCGTCCCACATGAACCAGAAGCGGTCCTGTCCGGGGGTACCGAAGAGGTACAGGATCAGGTCCTGGTCCAGGGTGATGCGGCCGAAGTCCATGGCGACCGTGGTGGTGGTCTTGTCCCCGGTGTGGGTCAGGTCGTCGATGCCCGCGGACGCGGATGTCATGACGGCCTCGGTACGCAGCGGGTTGATCTCCGAGACGGCGCCGACGAACGTGGTCTTGCCCACGCCGAAGCCGCCCGCCACCACGATCTTCGCACTGGTGGTTGAGCGGGCTGCTCCGCCGCTAGAGCTTCCGAAGTCCACTGAGCACCCTTTCGAGCAGTGTCACGTCTGGCTGGCCGCCGGCGGACTCGTCGCCGCCGGGCTGGTGGATGGCGACGAGTCCGGCCTCCGCCAGGTCGGCGACGAGGATCCGGGCAACGCCGAGGGGGATGGAGAGGAGTGCCGAGATCTCGGCGACCGACTTGATCTCGAAGCACAGCTGGCAGATCCGCTGGTGCTCGGGCAACTGCCCTTGCAGCCGCATCGGATCGGCCGTGGTGCTGACCAGCGCCTCGATGGCGAGCTGGTAGCGCGGCCGGGTCCGGCCGCCGGTCATCGCGTACGGACGCACCAACGGGTTGTGGTTGGCCGCCGCGGGTGCCGGAGCGGGGCTCCGGCGAGGCGCCACCGGCTGGATCCGGGGTGCCTGGGGCTGAGACTGAGGCTGGGGCTGGTCGTAGGACGGGTCGTACGGCTGCTGCGGCCGCTGGTACGGCTGCGGACCGCCCTGTCTGCTCGGCGTGGAGGGAAAGTTGAAGCGGTTCCGGCCTTGCTCACCCGGAGACTGGTGAGCACCGTCATATGGGTGTCCGCCTGGGGGTGTTGCCACTGTTCTCCTCCTCCGAGTGCCGTACGCCCGGTCCATGTCCCTGTGGTGCCGCGCCACCGCACCCTATGGTGCGGTGGCGGGAAACGCACTGTCGTTCTGCTAGTTGAGCAGACTTCCCTGGAGTTCGGCGCGGAGGTCCGGGGTGAGGACGCTGCCGGCGCGGTCGACCAGGAGGGCCATCTCGTAGCCCACGAGGCCGATGTCGGCGTCGGGGTGGGCGAGTACGGCCAGCGAGGAGCCGTCCGAGACGGACATGATGAAGAGGAAGCCGCGCTCCATCTCCACGACGGTCTGATTGACGGCGCCGCCTTCGAAGATGCGCGAGGCACCTGCGGTCAGCGAGGTCAGACCGGATGCGACGGCCGCCAGCTGGTCGGCGCGGTCGCGCGGGAACCCCTCGGACATCGCCAGCAGGAGTCCGTCGGCGGAGACCACCACGGTGTGGGACACCCCGGGGGTGTTGTCCACGAAGTTGGTGATCAACCAGTTCAGATTCTGCGCCGCCTGGCTCATCGGGCTCACACTAACGCTCCTGGTTGTAGGTATTACCCGGGCCACTCTGTGGATCGCGAGTGGCCATTCCGTTCGTGTCGTTTCCCGCGCTGCGTCCCTTTTGAACACCGCGCCGCAGGTTGCTCAACCTGCCGCGCACGTCTTCAGGGGCGCGGGAAACCTGGGGTCCGCCCTGCGGGGTCTGCTCCGCCGTGCCCTCGACCAGATTGGCCTTGGGGACGCGCCGGGGGAGACCGGACGTGGTGACTCCGCCGGCCGCGGGCTTGCGGAGCTTCTCGGCCCGCTGCCAGCGCTCGTCATTCGCCGAACGCCAGCCGTCGGAACCCTCCGTGTCGCCCCGGCCGTCGTGCGGCGGTGCCTGCGGAGCCGGGGTCTGTGCGGCCTGGCCGCCCTGGGCCGGCTGGCCGCCACCGCGGCGCGGCAGACCGGCGTCGGTGAGCTGGTGGCCGTTGCTCGGAGCGGTGCCCGGACGGTCGAAGCCTACGCGGTCGGAGCCGTTCGCGGGAGCGCCCTGCGCAGATTCCGCATCCGGCCGGTACTCCGGCTCGTACGCGCCCTGGTAGCCGCTCTGTTCGGCCCAGTCGCCCTGGTGGGAGCCGTGCGCGAACGAGTTGTCGTACGGCGCCTGGTGCTCCTGCGGCGCGTCGTACGAGCCTTCCGCATAGCCCTGTTCGGCGTGCTCGGGGTAACCGCCGGAGGCCGGGAACTCGCCGGTGCGGTCGTAGCCGTCGCCACCGTCGTAGCCGTAGCCGTTCTGCTCGTACGCGGGCTGCTGCTCCTGCGGTGCGAAGCCCTGGTCGTACTGCTCGTCGGCGTACTGGCCCTCGGCGTACTCGGCGTACTGCTCCTGCTCGCCGTAGGCCGGCTGCTGGGCCTCGTCGCGGAAGAGCGGGCGGTCGCCGCCGTGCGCCTGCGATCCGAGCGCCGCCCGGCGCTCCTCGCGCATCAGCGAGCGGTTGACCGGGTCCAGCTGGCGGGAGTCCGCCGGCTGGTCCTCGTAGCGGGAGTCGTCGAAGCCAAGCTCCGCGGCGGTGCGCATCGGGGCGGCGTCGAACGCCTGCTGCGTCGGGATCATCTGCGAGACGGTGAAGTCGTCCTGGGCGGCGAGGGGCTCGCCACCGCCACCGTGGGTGATCGCGTCCGGGAGCATCACCAGCGAGGTCGTACCGGCCTGCTCGCCCGAGGGGCGCAGCTGGACGCGGATGCCGTGCCGGTCGGCGAGGCGGCCGACCACGAACAGGCCCATGCGCTGCGAGACGGCGGCGTCCACCGTCGGCGGGTTGGCCAGCTTGTGGTTGATGTCGGCGAAGTCCTCGGCGGTCAGGCCGATGCCCTTGTCGTGGATCTCGACCATGACGCGGCCGTCGGGCAGCCGGGTCGCGGTGACGCGGACCTTCGTCTGCGGCGAGGAGAACGTCGTCGCGTTCTCCAGCAGCTCGGCGAGGAGGTGCACGAGGTCGGTCACGGCCTGGCCGTGGATCTCGCTCTCCGGGACACCGGTCAGCTCGATGCGCTCGTACGCCTCCACCTCGGAGGAGGCGGCGCGGAGCACGTCCACCAGCGGCACCGGCTGGTTCCAGCGGCGGCCGGGCTCCTCGCCGGCGAGGACGAGGAGGTTCTCGCCGTTGCGGCGCATACGGGTCGCGAGGTGGTCCAGCCTGAAGAGGTTCTCCAGCTGGTCCGGGTCGGCCTCGTTGTTCTCCAGGTCGGTGATCAGGGTCAGCTGGCCCTCGATCAGCGACTGGTTGCGGCGCGACAGGTTGGTGAAGATCGCGTTGACGTTGCCACGGAGCAGGGCCTGCTCGGCGGCGAGCCGCACGGCCTCGCGGTGGACCTGGTCGAAGGCGCGGGCGACCTCGCCGATCTCGTCCTGCGTGTCGATCGGGATCGGCTGCACCCGGGTGTCGACCCGGCCGGGCTCGGTACGGGACAGCTGGTCGACCAGCATCGGCAGCCGCTGCTCGGCGATGCCGAAGGCCGCGGTGCGCAGCTGGCGCATCGAGCGGCTCATCTGGCGGGCCACCATGCCGGCCACGATGAACGCGGTGAGCAGGGCGATGATGGTGATCAGACCGTTGACGACGGCGTCGGTCCTGGCCTCGTCGGCGATCCGGGCGGCCTCGGACACGGACTTGTCGACGAGGTCCTTCTCGATCTCCGTGTAGCCGTCGAACTTGGCGGTGGCGGCGGCCATCCAGACCGTCGGCGTCACACCGCGCGCGGCGAGCTCCTCGGGGTCGTCGCCGGTGCCGATGGCGGCCACCATCCCGTCGTAGACGGAGCCGTTCTTGACGGGCGGGGCCTTGAAGTCGATGCCGGCGGCCTTGGCCTGCTGGGCGGCGGCGGTGAGCTTGGCGGCGCCCTCCTCCGACTTGGCGCCCATGACCGACTTGAGCTTCTCGGTGTCCTCGTCCGTACCGCCGGAGACGTACTCACCGAGGGCGATGCCCTCCAGGTAGGCGTACGAGGAGAAGGCGAGGACCTGGCCGCCCTTGACGGCCTGCTTGTCGCTCGGGCGCACCAGCAGTTCCATGCCGATGGAGCGCTGGAGCGACTCGGCGGCCTTGGCGAGCTGGATCGCGTAGACCATGCGGCCGAAGCTGGTGACGTTCCCGGTACCGAGGCCGAGTTCGTTCGAGAACTCCATCAGGTAGTGGTGGACCCCGACGTAGCCCTCCTGCGTGGCCACCGGCCCGCCGGAGTTGTCCTGCTTCTTCTCGGCGGTCTCGAACGCGACCGAGTAGGCGGCCTTGCGCAGGTCCGCGAGGGCGGGCTCGGCGTTCCGGAAGAGCTTGAGGCGGCGCTCCAGGCCCTGCTTCTGGGGCATGTCCTGGACGGCCTCGTCGAACTTCTTCTTGGCGGCGTCGGTGGCCGCCCGGGTCTGCTCGACGATCTCGGCGTCCCGCTTGCCCTGGAGCAGCGGCTCGGCGGTGAGGTCACGCTCGTTGAGCAGCGCCTGGCCGTACTCCGAGGCGGCGCGCACGATGAGCGCCGTCTTCTCGGCGTCCTGCGCCTCGTTCCAGGTGTCGATCGAGCCCTTCACCTGGAAGCCGCCCATGACGAGGCCGACCAGTGCAGGGATCAGGAGGATGGCGTTCAGCCGGGTGGGCACACGCCAGTTGCGCGGGGACAGTCTGCTGGAGCTGCCGCTGCTGGGGGTCGCCACGGGCTGCACATCCGCAGGCGACGCCGCTGCACGCGGGGGCGGGGTGAAGTTGCCCCGCGCCAGCTGCTCTGCGGAGCTCGATTTGCTTCGCCTCACTCGACCAACAACCTCTCGGCGTCGGCACCTACGTTGTGCCGATTATTGTTCAGGGCCGTACTACTCACGAGTTCGTTGATTTCAGCACGCCGGGCGGGTCCGTTCCAAACAGCGGGAACAGGCCGTTCCGGGCTCTCCTGGCCACCGATAAAACGGGCATAAAGAGCGAGCCCCGGCAAATAGCGGGGCCAATGTGAGCACAGCGGTACCAGCCGGATGCGTCGAGTGTCCGAGCCCGGCCAATTCTCTGTCGAAACGTTATGAACACGGAGGCGGACCGTGTCAAAAGACACAGCCCGCCCACGATTTCTCTACGACAACTGCCGTATACACGCGCCTACTTGAGACGGGCCATGAGTGCGTGCTCGACGAGGGTGATGAGGGCGCTCTTGGCGTCCGCGCGGTGGCGGGCGTCGGTGGTGATGATCGGGGTCCCTGGCCCGATCTGGAGCGCTTCACGTACCTCGTCGGGGGTGTACGGCTGGTGTCCTTCGAAGCCGTTGAGTGCCACGACGAAGGGGAGTCCGCTGTTCTCGAAGTAGTCGACGGCGGGGAAGCAGTCGGCGAGGCGGCGGGTGTCGACGAGTACGACGGCGCCGATGGCGCCGCGGACGAGGTCGTCCCACATGAACCAGAAGCGGTCCTGTCCGGGGGTACCGAAGAGGTACAGGATCAGGTCCTGGTCCAGGGTGATGCGGCCGAAGTCCATGGCGACCGTGGTGGTCGTCTTGCCTCCGGTGTGAGTGAGGTCGTCGATGCCCGCGGACGCGGATGTCATGACGGCCTCGGTACGCAGCGGGTTGATCTCCGAGACGGCGCCGACGAACGTGGTCTTGCCCACGCCGAAGCCGCCCGCCACCACGATCTTCGCGGAGGTGGTCGCCCGTCCCGCTCCGCCGCTAGAGCTTCCGAAGTCCACTGAGCACCCTTTCGAGCAGTGTCACGTCCGGCGTGCCGCCGGCCTCTCCGTTGCCCGGCTGGTGGATCGCCACCATGCCTGCCTCCGCCAGGTCCGCCACGAGGATCCGCGCCACACCGAGCGGCATGGACAGCAGCGCCGACACCTCGGCGACCGACTTGACCTCCCGGCACAGGTGGCAGATCCGCTGGTGCTCGGGCAGAAGTGTCGCAAGATGCGCCGGGTCGGCCGTGGTGCTGACCAGCGCCTCGATGGCGAGCTGGTAGCGCGGCCGGGTCCGGCCGCCGGTCATCGCATAAGGACGCACCAGCGGCTGGTCGCCTTCATGACCGTAATCGGTGTCCACCGGGACACCGTACGGATCGTGAGAGGCGGGGGGCGGGGTCATGAATCCTCCGGGAGTGACAGCAAGTGGTCGGCTGTGCCGTCTGACTGGGCCGGTGGGGGGCCGGATGGGGCGGCCTGACGGTGTAGGGCGGATGTGAGGAGCATTTCGTACGACTACTAGTGCAGCAGACTTCCCTGGAGTTCGGCGCGGAGGTCCGGGGTGAGGACGCTGCCGGCGCGGTCGACCAGGAGGGCCATCTCGTAGCCCACGAGGCCGATGTCGGCGTCGGGGTGGGCGAGTACGGCCAGCGAGGAGCCGTCCGAGACGGACATGATGAAGAGGAAGCCGCGCTCCATCTCCACGACGGTCTGACTGACCGTGCCGCCTTCGAAGATGCGCGAGGCACCTGCGGTCAGCGAGGTCAGACCGGATGCGACGGCCGCCAGCTGGTCGGCGCGGTCGCGCGGGAACCCCTCGGACATCGCCAGCAGGAGTCCGTCGGCGGAGACCACCACGGTGTGGGACACCCCGGGGGTGTTGTCCACGAAGTTGGTGATCAACCAGTTCAGATTCTGCGCCGCCTGGCTCATCGGGCTCACACTAACGCTCCTGACGGTGAGTGGGGCCGCCGTTGAAGCTGCCCGTGTTGCCGGTGCTGCCCGCCTGGCGGCCCTGCTGGATACCCCGGCGGAGGTTGGTCAGCCGGCCCCTGACGTCGTCGGGGGCGCGGGAGACCTGCGGACCCGACTGGTGGCTCTGCTCCTGCGCGGTACCGGGCACCAGGTTGGCGCGCGGAACCCGCTTGGGCAGACCCGACGTGGTGATCCCGCCGGCCGAGGGCTTGCGGGCCCGCTCGGCCTGGCGCACCAGATCGTCGTTGGGCGAGGTGCGCCAGGCGGGCGCACTCGCGTTGTACTGACCGCTCTGGCCGGGCTGGCCCGGCTGACCGCCCTGGCCTGCGGGGCGGCGCGGCGGCATGGCCGCTGCCGGACGCCCGCCGGGCTGCTGCGGAGCGGCCGGGGGCTGCTGGCCCCCAGCGCCGTAGCCGTTCGGAGCGCCCTGGCCGCCCTGGCCGCCGTGCGCACCGTGGAACCAGTTGGTCTCCAGTGTGTCGTACAGCGGCGTACGGCCGTCACCGGGGCTGTTCGCCGGCGGCAGCGCGTCGTGCTGCTGCTGCGGAGGCAGGCTCCCGGCCGGGGGACGCGGTGCTCCGTAGTCGGCCGTGTCGCGCTGCTGACGCTGGGCGCCCTGGCCGTAAGCCTGCTGCGCGGGGGCGGGACGCGGGGCGTTGTAGTCCGGACGCGCGAACTGCTCCGTGGCGGCCGGGTCCTGGGCGCCGGGCCGGGGGCCCTGGAAGTCCGGGCGGGCGAACTCGGCGGTGGAGCCGGGGCCCTGCCGGTCGTTCGCCGCGCCCATGGGGCGGGCGTACTGGCCGGTGGACTCGGGGTCCTCGTGGCCGCGCGGGGCGTCCATCGGGGAGCGCTGCGGCACGGACGGCTGCTCGCTGCCCCAGCTGGTGGTCTCGGGGCGCTGCGCGCGCGGGCCCTGCTGGCCGCTGCCCGGCAGCTCGCCGCGCGGGCCACCGGAGGTCGGCAGCTGACGGCCGCGGTCGTCAGCGGCGGGCGCGCCCTGCCGGTTGCGTCCGCGTCCGCGGGTGCCGCCCTGGGGGGTGTCCTGACGGTCCTGGGCGCCGGGCCGGCCACGGCCGCTGTCGGCGCCGAACGCGCCGGCCGGAGCCCCGGCCTGACGCGACGGGTCCTGCTGGGGGCCGCCCTGGTACGGCGCGCCGTCCCGCCCGGGCAGCGCCGCCCGCGGCGCCGATCCCGCGCCGACCTGGCCGCGCGGCGCACCGGCGCCGAGCATTCCCGCGGACGCGCCGCCGGGGCCGCCCGAGGGACCTCCGCCGAGACCGGGCCGGCCGCCGCCGGGGCCACCGGCTCCGCCCGGACCGCCGGGCCCACCGGCCGGACCGCGTCCGCCACCGGGACCCGCGGGCCCCTGCGGGGCGCCGTTCTGCGCGCCCGCACCGGGCTTGCCCGGAGCCTTCTTGCCGCCGTGGGCGACATCGACGGGGAGCATGACCAGCGCGGTCGTACCACCGGAGTCGGACGGACGCAGCTGGATCCGGATGCCGTGCCTCAGGGACAGGCGGCCGACCACGAACAGACCCATGCGGCGGGAGACCGAGACGTCCACGGTCGGCGGCGACGCCAGCCGCTCGTTGATCGCGGCGAGGTCCTCGGGGGAGAGGCCGATTCCGGTGTCGTGGATCTCGACGAGGACGCGGCCGTCCGGAAGCGCGTGACCGGTCACCCGGACCTTGGTCTGCGGCGAGGAGAACGACGTCGCGTTCTCCAGCAGCTCGGCGAGGAGGTGCACGAGGTCGTTGACGACGCGGCCGGCGACCTCGGTGGCCGGCACGGCGGCCAGCTCGATGCGCTCGTACTGCTCCACCTCGGAGGCGGCGGCACGGAGCACGTCGACGAGCGGGACGGGCCGGGTCCAGCGGCGGCCCGGCTCCTCGCCCGCGAGGACGAGGAGGTTCTCGCCGTTCCGGCGCATACGGGTCGCGAGGTGGTCCAGCTTGAAGAGCGAGGACAGCTGGTCCGGGTCGGCCTCGCGGGACTCCAGCTCGGAGATGAGCGACAGCTGACGCTGGATGAGACCCTGCGAACGGCGCGACAGGTTGGTGAACATCGCGTTGACGTTGCCACGGAGCAGGGCCTGCTCGGCGGCGAGGCGGACCGCCTCGCGGTGCACGTCGTCGAAGGCCGCGGCCACCTGGCCGATCTCGTCCCGGGAGTGCACACCGACGGACTCGACGTGGGTGTCGACGTCCTGCGGGTCGGACTCGGAGAGCTGCTTGACGAGCTCGGGCAGCCGGTCCTGGGCGACCTTGGTCGCGGTGTCCTGGAGGCGGCGCAGCGAGCGGATCATGGACCGGGCGACGACGAAGGCGCCGACGAGCGAGACGCCGAGGACGACCAGGATCAGCGCACCGTTGATGATGGCGTCCTGCTGCGACTCCTGCTTCAGCTCGCGGGCGCGGCTCTCCATCTCACCGAGGAGGGTCTCCTCGATGGTGTTCATCGCCTGGATCTTGGTGTCCGCCTGGTCGGTCCAGTCCAGGTAGCTGCGGCGCTCGAAGCCGGTCAGGTTGCCCTTGTTGCGCAGCAGCCGGTCCGCGTACTTGTCCGCCTTCTCGATCTCGGAGTTGCCGGTCTCCAGCGGAGCCACCAGCTCCTCCGCGTTGCCGCCGAGCGAGGCGTAGATGGCGTTGAACGACTCCATCTCCTGGCGCTCGTTCTCCGCCGCGTCCTGGCCGGTCTGGCGGTCGTTCTCGGACAGCGTGATCGAGCCCGTGGCGTTCTTCGGCAGCGCGGCCGCGATGATGGCGCGCTGGATCGACGCGTACTCCTTGGCGGACGAGAACGCGGCCAGCGCGCGGGTCCGCTTGATCATGTCCGGGTTGCTGGTCGCCTGGGCCATGTCCTGGGACAGGCTCAGCAGCGAGTCGATCAGACGGCCGTACTGCGTGATCGTCTGGGTGGGCGACCCGCCCTTGGCGTACGCCTTCTGCCGGATCTCGGTGATCGCGTGGATCTGCTGGGCGATCTGGGCGACGTTGGAGCGGATGCTCTCCAGCGCGTCGTCCCCCGTGGTGTCACCGATGTCGCTGGTGGCATCGAGGAATGCCTCCTTGCGCTGGTCGGTGACCTTGCGGGGCTGTGTGACCTTGAAGTCCGTCGCGGGGTCGCTGCCGTGCGCCAGCGGGCCGGCCGCGTGGTCGCGCTCGTTCTGGAGCGCCTCGGCGAGCGCGGTCGCCTCTCTGGTCATCTTCGTGAGCAGCTGCATGTGCTCCAGCTGCTCCATGTCGCTCATCGACTCGTTGATACGGAGTCCGCCCAGCGTGGTCGCGGCGACCACGGGGAGCGTGAGCAGGGAGACCAGTCGGGTGCTGATGCGCCAGTTGCGCAGCGCTATTCGCGAGCCCGTGTCGGTGGGGCCCTTGGGCTTCAGCGGGGCCGTCGCGCCGGCTGCGCCGCCTGGCGCCGCGCCGGAGCGCGTACCGCGGTCGCCGCCGTCACTGCCCGGGGGCTGGGCCTGGTTCTGGGTGTGCTGGGGCGAGGAGCCGCGGTCGGTCCCGCCGTGCGGCTCGTGCTCCGCCGCAGCATCCCCTCGGCCATGGCGGGCCGGGGGAGACCCCATGCCATCCCTCTTGAAACGTCCCTGCACTAGCGTCGCAACCTCTGGACCAGGCGTCCCTCCGCGTGAACGGCGAGACGGTGTCGGCGTCGTCCGGGGCCATGAGCGCGCCCCTTTGATGGTGAGTGACTGGCGCTGATCCCCCTTCCCGCCGCCACTCGGCGCTGCGTTGCGCCCCTGCGCGCCGGCCTGAAACCCGCGGCGGTGCGTGGAATTCCAGCACAGTGACGGATCTCCAACAAGGGCCGTGTACCGGCCTGTGACCTGAGTGACACGTTGTAACTGTCGTGTCACGAGCCGTAGAAAGTGATCTCGGAGGAATAGGACTTTTAACAACGAGTCGCATACGGGTGGGGGGTGCCCCAGTCGCCATGATCGGCAGCGGAATGACTCATTCAGCTACGCAATGTCCGTTTCCCCGGTGGCCGTGACCCGTCCGGAATGACGGAATTGCGAGCCACTTCGTGAGCAAACTCACACATAGATCGATGCCTTACCCATGCTTTCGCAGGGAAACGGCTGTCTAGCCTGACGCTTTACAAAGACCACCGCTCCGACAAGGACCGAATCAACCGATGAAGACCATGATGTTCCGCAACATAGCCAACCCCCGGCGTACGACGCTGGCGCACCTCGATGACGCCGGCGAACTGCTGCCGGAGACCCCGCCGGAGCACTCGGTCGACCTCCCCACCCAGACGGCCAACCCCCGCCGCACCACGCT
The DNA here is from genome assembly GCF_024584805.1 of Streptomyces sp. FIT100. Classification (NCBI taxonomy): domain Bacteria; kingdom Bacillati; phylum Actinomycetota; class Actinomycetes; order Kitasatosporales; family Streptomycetaceae; genus Streptomyces; species Streptomyces sp. FIT100. Next base: position 5,706,224 of record NZ_CP075715.1, read on the forward strand.
GATGAACGCCCCGGTGGCGCCGTAGCCGCGTACCGCCCGCGCCGCAGCGGCGCGGTCATGGGGCAGGCCGGGCCCCTCTCCCGCGTTAGCCTGGGGCGTCAGACTCCAGCCAGCGGAAGCAGAGGGGCGTAAGGCATCCCGTGCGCATCGCCAGATTCTCCATCGACGGCAATGTCGCCTTCGGCGCTGTCGAGGGCGACGGGACCGGCGACCCCGCCGGCCTCGTCCTCGACATCATCAAGGGCATTCCCTACGCCGACTTCGAGCTCTCCGGTACCAAGGTCCCGCTGAGCAAGGTCCGGCTCCTGCCGCCCGTACTCCCCAACAAGGTCGTGGCCATCGGCCGCAACTACGCGGAGCACGCGGCGGAGCTCGGCAACGAGGTCCCGGACGTGCCCGTCGCCTTCTTCAAGCCCACCACCTCGGTGATCGGCTCCGGTGACGCCATCGAGTACCCGTCCTTCTCCCACGAGCTGCACCACGAGGCCGAGCTCGCCGTCGTCATCGGCCGGCTGTGCCGCGAGGTCCCGCGCGAGCGCGTCAAGGACGTCGTCTTCGGCTACACCTGCGCCAACGACGTCACCGCGCGCGACGCCCAGAAGCGCGAGAAGCAGTGGGCCCGGGCCAAGGGCTTCGACACCTCGTGCCCGCTCGGCCCCTGGGTGGAGACCGACCTCGACCCCGCCGACCTCACCATCCAGTGCACGGTCAACGGCGAGCAGCGCCAGCTGGGTCGGACGAGCGACATGATCCGCTCCATCGAGGACCTGGTCGTCCACATCACCGAGGCCATGACGCTGCTCCCCGGAGACGTCATCCTCACCGGCACCCCCGCCGGGGTCGGCCCCCTCAACGTCGGCGACGAGGTCGCCGTCACCATCGAAGGCATCGGCACTCTCACCAACAAGGTGATCAAGCGTGGCTAACGCGACGAACGTCCGCGTACGTTTCTGTCCCTCGCCGACCGGCAACCCCCATGTGGGCCTGGTCCGCACCGCCCTGTTCAACTGGGCGTTCGCCCGGCACACCGGCGGCCGGCTCGTCTTCCGCATCGAGGACACCGACGCGGCCCGCGACTCCGAGGAGTCGTACGAGCAGCTCCTGGACGCCTTCCACTGGCTCGGGTTCGACTGGGACGAGGGCCCCGAGGTCGGCGGCCCGCACGCGCCGTACCGCCAGTCGCAGCGGATGGACATCTACAAGGACGTCGCCGAGAAGCTCCTCACCGGCGGGTACGCGTACCACTGCTACTGCACCGTCACCGAGCTCGACGAGCGCCGCGAGGCCGCCCGGGCGGCCGGCCGGCCCTCCGGCTACGACGGGCACTGCCGCGACCTCACCGACGAGCAGAAGGCCGACTACCGGCGCGAGGGCCGCGAGGCCGTCGTCCGCTTCCGGATGCCCGACGAGCCGATCACCTTCGCCGACCTCGTCCGCGGCGAGCTCACCTTCACCCCGGAGAACGTGCCGGACTACGGCATCGTCCGCGCCAGCGGCGCCCCGCTCTACACGCTCGTCAACCCCGTCGACGACGCGCTGATGGGGATCACGCACGTGCTGCGCGGCGAGGACCTGCTGTCCTCCACTCCGCGCCAGATCGCGCTCTACAAGGCGCTGATCGAGCTCGGCATCGCCAAGGAGATCCCGGCCTTCGGGCACCTCCCGTATGTGATGGGCGAGGGCAACAAGAAGCTCTCCAAGCGCGACCCGCAGGCCTCGCTCAACCTCTACCGCGAGCGCGGCTTCCTGCCCGAGGGCCTGCTCAACTACCTCTCCCTGCTGGGCTGGTCCTTCTCGGCCGACCAGGACGTGTTCTCGATCGCCGAGATGATCGAGAAGTTCGACATCGCGGACGTCAACGCCAATCCGGCGCGCTTCGACCTCAAGAAGGCCGAGGCGATCAACGCGGACCACATCCGCCGGCTCGACGTGAAGACCTTCGCCGAGGCGTGCGAGCAGTGGCTGCGGGCCCCGCACGCCCCCTGGGCGCCCGAGGACTTCGACCAGGCCGCGTGGGAGGCGATCGCCCCGCACGCCCAGACCCGTCTCACGGTCCTGTCCGACATCACCGCCAACGTCGACTTCCTCTTCCTGCCCGAGCCGGCCGAGGACGAGGCGTCCTGGCAGAAGGCGATGAAGGAGGGCTCGGACGCGTTGCTGCGCACGGCCCGCGAGAAGCTGGCCGACGCCGACTGGTCCAGCCCCGAGTCGCTGAAGAACGCGGTACTGGCCGCCGGCGAGGAGCACGGCCTCAAGCTCGGCAAGGCCCAGGCCCCGGTCCGCGTCGCGGTCACGGGCCGCACGGTCGGCCTCCCGCTCTTCGAGTCCCTGGAGATCCTGGGCCGCGAGCGGACGCTCCAGCGGATCGACGCGGCGCTGACCAGGCTGGCGGCGCAGGCGTAGTCCCACTCCGTACGTTCCGTACGCCCCGGGGGCGGCAGCCGGCAAGGCTGCCGCCCCCGGCGTCTGCCGGGCTAGCCTGGGCTCATGGCCATCCGGGCGGTCCTCTGGGACATCGACGACACGATCTTCGACTACACCAGTGCGGACCGCGAAGGGCTGCGGCGGATGCTCGACGACGACGGGCTGCCGCACGGATACGCCTCCGTGGAGCAGGCGCTGCTGCGCTGGCGGGAGCTCACCGATGTGCACTGGGCGCGCATGGCCGCCGGGGAGACCGACTTCCAGGGGCAGCGCCGTGACCGGGTGCGGGCCTTCCTGGACCGGAAGCTGAGCGACGCGGAGGCGGACGACTGGTTCGCCCGCCATGTCGTGCACTACGAGAGCGCCTGGTCGCTCTTCCCCGACGTCCTGCCCGTGCTCGACCTGCTCGCCGGGTACTTCCGTCACGCCGTCCTGTCGAACTCCTCGATCCACAACCAGGACCGCAAGCTGCGCACCCTCGGCGTACGGGACCGGTTCGAGGCGGTGCTGTGCGCCGTGGAGCTCGGCGTCTCCAAGCCGGAGCCCGCCGCCTTCCACGCCGCCTGCGAGGCGCTCGGGCTGCCGCCCGCCGACGTCGCCTACGTCGGCGACCACCCGGACATCGACGCGTGCGGCGCGGCCGGGGCCGGTCTCACCGGTATCTGGCTGGACCGGGGCGGGCGGGGCGGCCGGCCGGAGCTGATCCGGATCACGGGGCTGGCGGAGCTTCCGGGCCTGCTGCGGCCCGATACCCGTTTTGGAGCGCCGTCCACCTTCAGGTAATGTTCTTCCTGCGCCGAGGGGAGCAGGTCGAAAGACCGGCACCGAAGGCGCACAATCAAACAAGACCCCCGTAGGGGGGTTGAGTTTTGATGGCCTATGGTGTAATTGGCAGCACGACTGATTCTGGTTCAGTTAGTCTTGGTTCGAGTCCAGGTAGGCCAGCTCGCAGAGCTCATCTGCAAAGCCCCCGTTGTGTAGCGGCCTAGCACGCTGCCCTCTCAAGGCAGTAGCGCCGGTTCGAATCCGGTCGGGGGTACAGATCCATCCTGCTGGTCACCTGGGTCGCTCCCGGTGCCCTCGCAGTGACAACACCCGGTTTCCACCGGGTGGGATCGCTAGGGCCCCCGTTGTGTAGCGGCCTAGCACGCCGCCCTCTCAAGGCGGTAGCGCCGGTTCGAATCCGGTCGGGGGTACCAACTGGTCTATACCACCAGTGGCCTATGGTGTAATTGGCAGCACGACTGATTCTGGTTCAGTTAGTCTTGGTTCGAGTCCAGGTAGGCCAGCGGATCCGCTCAATGGATCAAGATCTTGCCCCCGTTGTGTAGCGGCCTAGCACGCCGCCCTCTCAAGGCGGTAGCGCCGGTTCGAATCCGGTCGGGGGTACGTGACGAGAAGGCCCTCCCCTCTTGGGGAGGGCCTTCTCGCGTTCCCGTCTCCCGAATGGCCCAGAGTCTGCCTCCGGATCCTGCCGGCCCGATCCGCACGGCAGGATCCACCGGAACCCCTTAGGGGGTGTCCGGCGGATCATGCTGGGCTCGCGACGCCCTGCGACTCCGTCTCCCGCGTTGTCTCCCTCCTCCGCCTTGGATCCGAAGCCCCATGACGCCGCTCGCTGATCCAGCCTGATCCACCGGACACCCCCTAGCCGAAGCGGCGGTGCGACTCCTCCGCCTGGGCCAGCCTGCGCAGGCTCAGCAGCACCGGCTCGTACAGCACGGTGAGCGCCACCGCCGCCTCCACCTGCTCCTCCTCGTCCTCGTACCGCTCCACCAAGTCCAGGTCGATGACGCCGAGTTCGGCCGCGCTGCGGGCGTAGGGGAGCAGCTGCTCCACGTCGCAGGGGTAGCCGAGCCGGCTCATCGTCGCGATCCCGGCGACCAGCATCCGGTACGCCGGTGAGTCGGCGCCCGTCTGCCGGCCGAAGCTCCAGTCCAGCCGCTCCAGCAGCGCTTCGGCGGTCCGGCGCGCGCGGTCGGTGGCCGGGTCCTTCTCGTCCGGCTCCGGCCCGTGCGGGATGGACCACACGGCCGCGCCCAGCCGCATGTGGTGGCCGAGGCTGTCGTCGGCGACGGCCGCGAGGACGTCACGGGCGACGGCGACCGGTATCCGGCCGACCTGGATCAGCGCACGGACCAGCCGGAGCCGGCGCAGATGCTCCTCGTCGTACTCGGCCTGGGTGGCGCTGACGCGCCGGCCGGGCGGCAGCAGCTGCTCGCGCAGGTAGTACTTGATCGTCGCGGTGGGCACACCGCTGCGCTCGCTGAGCTCCGCCAGTCGCATTTCCCTTGCACCCTTCCTTGGAGAGTGGCACTATCCAATAGTAGATAGCTCCACTATCCAACAATCCTCGCAAGGGGGACCAGCGATGGGCAAGCAGCAGCCGATCCAAGGGCGCATGACGGCGGAGGCGCAGGGGGAAGTGGTCGTCTTCCTCATCGGGATGCGCGTCAACAGCTTCCGGGCGGTGCGGAGTTGGTGGCCCGTCTTCAAGGCGATGCCGAGGATGCTGAGGGAACTGTCACAGGACAAGGACAGCGGACTGCTGGGCTACCAACTGCTGCTCGGTGCGCCGCGGGTCCTGTACACGGTCCAGTACTGGGAGTCGAAGGAGAAGCTCCTCGCCTATGCCGCGGCGCAGGACAAGGAGCACCGGCCGGCCTGGACGGCGTTCAACCGGCGGATGCGCGAGGGCAAGGACAAGGTCGGCTTCTGGCACGAGACGTACCTCGTGCCGGCCGGATCGTACGAGAACGTGTACGTGAACATGCCGGCGTTCGGGCTGGGCGCGGCGACGGACGTCGTCCCGGTCGCCCGCCGGGGCGAGCGGGCGGCGGACCGTCTCAAGGCGGTCTGAACCGCCGCGGTCGCCGCGCTCCGCTCGCCGGACGGGCCCGGGACCGGAAGGCCCGGGCCCGTCCGGCAGGCGCGGGGTCAGCTCGTGCGGCGGAGGGCGTCGGTGAGGCGGGCCGCGGCGTCGATGACGGCCTGGGCGTGCATACGGCCGGGGTGGCGGGTCAGGCGCTCGATCGGTCCGGATACCGAGACCGCCGCCACCACCCGGTTCGAAGGCCCCCGCACCGGGGCGGACACGGACGCGACGCCCGGCTCGCGCTCGCCGATGGACTGGGCCCAGCCCCGGCGCCGGACGCCCGACAGGGCCGTCGCCGTGTAGCGGGCGCCCTGGAGACCGCGGTGCAGCCGCTCCGGCTCCTCCCAGGCCATCAGGATCTGGGCCGACGAGCCCGCCTTCATCGTGAGGGTCGACCCCACGGGCACCGTGTCCCGCAGTCCGGACAGCCGCTCCGCGGCCGCCACACAGATCCGCATGTCTCCCTGCCGGCGGTACAGCTGCGCGCTCTCGCCGGTCACATCGCGCAGATGGGTCAGCACCGGCCCCGCCGTGGCCAGCAGACGGTCCTCGCCCGCCGCGGCGGCGAGCTCCGCCAGGCGCGGGCCCAGAATGAACCGGCCCTGCATGTCCCTCGCCACCATCCGGTGGTGTTCCAGAGCCACGGCGAGGCGATGCGCCGTGGGTCGTGCAAGCCCTGTCGCCGCGACCAGCCCGGCGAGGGTGGCCGGACCGGACTCCAGGGCGCTCAGTACCAGAGCCGCCTTGTCGAGAACGCCGACGCCGCTAGAGTTGTCCATGCAACGATACTCACGTCTCACTCTGTGAAACGCAAGTTCAATTTCTCCGAGAAGTTGCGAACCTGGACGTACGGCCGCACAAGGGCCGGCGTCCTCCGCCCCCGGCGCACCACGGCGTGTCCGGAGTGCAGACAGAGACGCAATCGATCTCTAGTTGGGCCCGGCGGCGCTGCCGGGCCGGAGGGAAAGCGATGGGTAGGACACTCGCGGAGAAGGTCTGGGACGACCATGTCGTCCGGCGCGCCGAGGGCGAGCCCGACCTCCTCTTCATCGATCTGCACCTCCTGCACGAGGTGACCAGCCCCCAGGCGTTCGACGGCCTCCGCCAGAACGGCCGCCGGGTGCGGCGGCTCGACCTCACCATCGCGACCGAGGACCACAACACCCCCACCCTCGACATCGACAAGCCGATCGCCGACCCGGTCTCCCGCGCACAGTTGGAGACCCTGCGCAAGAACTGCGCCGAGTTCGGCGTCCGGCTGCACCCGCTGGGCGACGTCGAGCAGGGCGTCGTCCACGTCGTGGGACCGCAGCTGGGCCTGACCCAGCCCGGCACCACCGTGGTCTGCGGCGACTCCCACACGTCCACGCACGGCGCCTTCGGCGCGCTGGCGTTCGGCATCGGCACCTCCCAGGTGGAGCACGTGCTGGCCACCCAGACGCTGCCGCTGGCCCGTCCCAAGACCATGGCGATCACCGTCGAGGGCGAGCTGCCCGACGGCGTCACCGCCAAGGACCTGATCCTGGCGATCATCGCGAAGATCGGTACGGGCGGCGGCCAGGGGTACATCCTGGAGTACCGCGGCTCCGCCATCGAGAAGCTCTCGATGGAGGCCCGCATGACCATCTGCAACATGTCGATCGAAGCGGGCGCCCGCGCGGGCATGATCGCCCCCGACCAGACCACGTTCGACTACCTCCAGGGCCGCGACCACGCCCCCGAGGGCGAGGACTGGGACGCGGCGGTCGCGTACTGGAAGACGCTGCGCACCGACGACGACGCCGTCTTCGACGCCGAGGTCCTCATCGACGCCGCCGGACTCTCCCCGTTCGTCACCTGGGGCACCAACCCCGGCCAGGGTGCGCCGCTCTCCGCGAACGTCCCCGACCCGGCTTCGTACGAGGACGCTTCGGAGCGGCTCGCGGCCGAAAAGGCCCTGGAGTACATGGGGTTGACCGCCGGGCAGGCGCTGCGCGACATCGAGGTCGACACCGTCTTCGTAGGCTCCTGCACCAACGGCCGTATCGAGGACCTGCGCTCCGCGGCCTCGATCCTGGACGGCCGCAAAGTCGCCGACGGCGTACGGATGCTGGTCGTCCCCGGCTCCGTGCGGGTCGCGCTGCAGGCCGTCGAGGAGGGCCTGGACAAGGTCTTCAAGGGTGCCGGCGCCGAATGGCGGCACGCGGGCTGCTCGATGTGTCTGGGCATGAACCCCGACCAGCTGGCCCCCGGAGAGCGCTCCGCCTCCACCTCCAACCGCAACTTCGAGGGCCGGCAGGGCAAGGGCGGCCGCACCCACCTGGTCTCCCCGCAGGTCGCCGCCGCCACCGCGGTGCTGGGCCACCTGGCCTCGCCCGCCGATCTGTCCGACCAGTCCGCCGCCCGTACGCCCGCCGGAGTCTGAACACCATGGAAGCCTTCACCACGCACACCGGCCGCGCCGTCCCGCTGCGCCGCTCCAACGTCGACACGGACCAGATCATCCCGGCCCACTGGCTGAAGAAGGTCACCCGCGACGGGTTCGAGGACGGGCTGTTCGAGGCCTGGCGCAAGAGCGACGACTTCATCCTCAACCGGCCCGAGCGCCAGGGTGCGACGGTCCTGGTCGCGGGCCCCGACTTCGGCACCGGCTCCTCCCGTGAGCACGCCGTCTGGGCGCTCCAGAACTACGGTTTCAAGGCCGTGATCTCCGCCCGCTTCGCCGACATCTTCCGTGGCAACTCGCTGAAGAACGGGCTGCTGACCGTGGTGCTGCCGCAGGAGACGGTCGACCGGCTCTGGGAGCTCACCGAGGCCGACCCGACGGCCGACATCACCGTCGACTTGGAGGCCCGCCAGGTCCGCGCGACCGGCATCACCGCCGATTTCGAGCTCGACGAGAACGCTCGATGGAGGCTGTTGAACGGCCTCGACGACATCAGCCTCACCCTTCAGAACGAAGCGGACATCGCCGCGTACGAGGCGTCCAGGCCGTCCTTCAAACCCCGCACAATTGAGGTCTGAGCAGCGCTTTTCCCGTCCTGCGCCCTCCACCGTCCGGTGGGGGGCGCAGTCGCTTGTTGAGACCCTGTCGGGCGACAACTCGCCTCAGATGGCACAATCGGTGCATGGAAGGTGACAGCCAACTCGAGCTCTACGAGGCAGTCGCCGCCCGATTGAAGGAAGCGCACGCAAGGGTGCGTGCACTGCAAGTCCCGGAGGGCGTAAGGATGGCGCTGTCCCGGAAGCTGCTGGCCGTGACGGCCGTGGCGAAGCACGATCTCGCAGATGCCGCAAGGCGTCTGGACCGGTTGATGAAGGACCTCGATGAAGGTCGTTTCCCCCAAGGTGACTGACCACCCGGCGGCTGGGCCGATATGTGGCTCCGCCGCGTGGCGCGACGGTCGACTTCGTTGCGGCACTAGGGTGATTAGCCCGTTTCGTGTTTGATTTGCGGTATATATCTGCCTAACGTGCGAAAACGCTTGAACAGTTTCGTTCCGGCAATGTCTCCGAAGGGGAAGACGTGAACAAGGCGCAGCTCGTAGAAGCGATTGCCGACAAGATGGGCGGCCGTCAGCAGGCCGCCGAGGCCGTCGACGCGGTACTCGACGCGATCGTCCGCGCGGTTGTCAGTGGCGACCGGGTTTCGGTCACCGGCTTCGGCTCGTTCGAGAAGGTCGACCGCCCGGCCCGCTACGCCCGCAACCCGCAGACGGGTGAGCGCGTGCGGGTCAAGAAGACCTCGGTGCCGCGCTTCCGCGCGGGCCAGGGCTTCAAGGACCTGGTCAGCGGCTCGAAGAAGCTCCCCAAGGGTGGCGAAGTCGCGGTCAAGAAGGCCCCGAAGGGCAGCCTCCAGGTCGCGGCGAAGAAGGCCGCCGCCAAGAAGGCCGTGGCCAAGAAGGCCGTGGCGAAGAAGGCGCCCGCGAAGAAGGTCACCGCCAAGAAGACCACGGCCAAGAAGGCCCCCGCGAAGAAGGTCACCGCGGCGGCGAAGAAGGCGACCGCCACCAAGAAGACCGCGACGGCCAAGAAGACCGCGGCGAAGAAGGCCCCCGCGAAGAAGGCGGTCGCCAAGAAGGCGCCCGCGAAGAAGGCCACGGCGCGCAAGACCACCGCCAAGAAGGCCACCGCCCGCGCGAAGTAAGCAGCGCGGCACCACAGAGCCACTCACGCGACGGGCCGGACTCCGCTGTGGAGTCCGGCCCGCGGCGCGTCCGCGTGTGCGTGGAGCCCCTGGGAGCCCGGCGTTCCCGGGGCCATGGCAGCCCCTCGTCCGGATCAGGCCCTAGGCCGTGTCTGACGAATCCCGCCTGGTGCGCGGCGTCCGGCACGCACTCCCCCGTAGCCCTTCGGGCACGGGAGGTGCCCCCACGCTGCGTTGTCGGAGTCATCCGAGTACGTCCAGTACGAGGATGATCCTCCGCCGTGCGATTGCACGCACCGGACGCCGCGCACCCCGCCCTGCGGGCGGACGGCGCCATTTGTCAGACACGACCTAGCCAGGTCGTGTCTTCAAAGTCCCTCTGACCGGCGCCCGCCCTTCGGGCGGACGACGCCGCTTTGCGGACACTGCCTAGAGCGTCTGCAACGTCACCAGGGTGATGCGCAGGGCCTCGCCCTTGCCCTCCGTCTCGATACGGACCCGCTGCCCCGGCCGCAGCAGGCGCAGCCCGCCTGCGTCGAAGGCGGCGGCGTCGAAGTCCACGGGGGTGCCGTCGTCGAGCAGCACACTTCCGCTGCGGGTCGCTGAGTCGTACGTGTACGCGGTCGCCTGCATGCCCCGAGCCTAACCGCCCTACTTCGTGTCGGAGCCGCCGCCCGGCAGCGGCAGGCTGGCACAACGCGCCGCCGTGTACGGCCCCACGCCCAGCTCCAGCGCGTCCCGCAGATCGCCGGCCGTGTCGACGTCCCGGCGCACCGATTCGGCCCCCTCCATCACGATTTCCACGGCGCCGGAGCTCAAATGCCTGCTCCGGGAACGCCCGCCGAATGCCGGACGCAATTCCACGCCCGGAGCGGCCGACAGAAATGTCGTGCCAATTCCGGCGGAGTCCGCGAGGAAAGCACGCGGGAATTGCGAGGCCACCGCGAGCACCTGCGCCAATTCCGCCGCCCGCAGCGCCGGCAGATCCGCGTTGAGGGCCGCCACGGCCGCCCCCGGGCACACGGCGCGCACCGCGTCCGCCCCGTGCGCCAGTGCCGCGTTGAGGCCCGCTGCCGGGGCGTCCGGCACGATCCTGGCGCCCAGCACCGTCAGCTCCGCCGCGGCCAGCGGATCGTCCGTGACCACCGCCACACCCCGCACTGCCGGGCAGGACAGCGCCGCCGCCACCGTGTCCTGGGCGAAGGCCAGCGCGAACCGCGGGCGCATCGCCCCGCCCCCTGCCCCCGCCAGTCTGCTCTTCGCCAGCGAGAGAGGCTTCAGCGGAACCACCAGTGACCAGTGCACGGCCCCATTGTCGCCTGCCCGCGCGGTGGCCCCGGGGGACTCGCTCCAGGCCGGGGCGTACGGTGTTCTCGACAGACCAGGGGCATGGGGCGACACTTGACCCCCGGCAGCCAGGCTGCTGCCCCCAGCAGCCAGGTCATAGAGGAAGGGTGTACGAGTGTCCCGCCGCAGAATCGGCTTCTGGTACCGCCTTGCGGCGGTCATCGCGAAACCGCCGTTGGTGGTTCTGTTCAAGCGGGACTGGCGAGGAATGGACCACATTCCGGCCGACGGCGGATTCATCACCGCCGTGAATCACAACTCGTATCTGGACCCGCTCTCCTACGCGCACTTCCAGTACAACACCGGACGCGTTCCCCGTTTCCTCGCGAAGGCCGGCCTTTTCAAGGGCTCGTTCGTCGGCACCATGCTGCGCGGCACCGGGCAGATCCCCGTCTACCGCGAGACGACCAACGCCCTGGACGCCTTCCGTGCCGCCGTCGACGCCATCGAGCGCGGCGAATGCGTCGCCTTCTACCCGGAGGGCACCCTCACCCGCGACCCCGATATGTGGCCCATGGCGGGCAAGACGGGCGCCGCGCGCGTCGCGCTGCTCACCAAGGCACCGGTCATCCCCGTCGCCCAGTGGGGCGCCAACCTGGCGGTGCCGCCGTACGCCGAGGAGAAGAAGTTCCGGCTGTTCCCCCGCAAGACGCTGATCGTGCAGGCCGGGCCGCCCGTCGACCTCTCCCGTTTCCACGGACTGGAGCCCACCCCCGAGGTGCTGCGCGAGGCCACCGAGACCATCATGGCTGCGATCACCTCGCTGCTGGAGGACGTACGCGGCGAGAAGGCACCCGCCGAGCCGTTCGACCACCGCAAGGCGCGGGCGGAACAGCGGCGCAAGGCCGCGGAGGAGGAAGCGAAGTGACGGCTCCCACCAAGGTGGCGGTCTTCGGTACGGGGTCCTGGGGCACCGTCTTCGGCATGGTGCTCGCCGACGCGGGCTGCGAGGTGACCCTCTGCGGTCGCCGCGCCGAGCTCGCCGAGGCGATCAACACGACCCACACCAACCCCGACTATCTGCCGGGCATCGAGCTCCCCGCCGGGCTGCGGGCCACCACCGACCCCGCCGAGGCCGCACGCGGCGCCGACTTCACCGTCCTCGCCGTGCCCTCGCAGACGTTGCGTGGGAACCTCGCCAAGTGGGCGCCCGTGCTGCCCTCGGACACCGTCCTCGTCTCGCTCATGAAGGGCATCGAACTCGGCACCGTGATGCGGATGAGCGAGGTGATCGAGGAGGTCGCGAAGGTGCCGGCCGAGCGCGTCGCCGTCGTCACAGGCCCCAACCTCGCCAGGGAGATCGCCGGCCGGCAGCCCGCGGCCGCCGTGGTCGCCTCGCGCGACGAGTCGGTGGCCCAGCGTCTCCAGGCCGCCTGCATCACCCCGTACTTCCGTCCCTACACGAGCACCGACGTCGTCGGCTGCGAACTCGGGGGCGCGGTCAAGAACGTCATCGGCCTCGCCGTCGGCATCGCCGACGGTATGGGACTCGGCGACAACACCAAGGGCTCCCTGATCACCCGCGGTCTCGCCGAGACGACCCGCCTCGGCGCCGTCATGGGCGCGGACCCGATGACGTTCTCCGGGCTCGCGGGCCTGGGCGACCTGGTGGCGACCGCCTCGTCGCCGCTCTCGCGCAACCACACCTTCGGCATCAACCTCGGCCGCGGCATGACGCTCCAGGAGACCATCGCCGCGACCAAGCAGACCGCCGAGGGCGTCAAGTCCTGCGAGTCCGTACTGGATCTGGGCAGGCGCCACGGCGTCGACATGCCGATCACGGAGACGGTCGTCTCCATCGTCCACGAGGGCAAGCCGCCGGTGGTCGCGCTCAAGGAACTGATGTCCCGCCCGGCCAAGCCCGAACGGCACTGACGGTGCCGCCCGCCCCGGGCCACGCCCCCGGGCGGGCCCGGGGCGGCCCGGTCGACAGAAGGGGCGGGCGCGCCCCTTCGACGGCTGCAGGACGCAAGGTAGTCTCGTCGCGATATGAGCGAGAACCCCTCCCACAGCCCTGACCTCGCCCCCACCACCGGCGAGGCGCGCCGCAAGCCGCGCGTCGCGGTCGTCTTCGGCGGCCGCAGCTCCGAGCACGCGATCTCCGTCGTGACGGCCGGCGCCGTGCTGCGCTCCATCGACCGCACCAAGTACGACGTGCTGCCCATCGGCATCACCACGGACGGCCGCTGGGCGCTGACCGCCGACGAGCCTGACCGGATGGCCATCGCCGACCGGCAGCTGCCGTCCGTCGACGGCCTCGCCGAGTCCGCCGACGGCACCGTCGTCCTCTCCGTCGACCCGGCCAACCGCGAAGTGGTCTACAGCGAGCCGGGCTCCGTGCCCAAGGCCCTGGGCGACGTCGACGTCGTCTTCCCGATGCTGCACGGCCCGTACGGCGAGGACGGCACCCTGCAGGGCCTGCTGGAGCTCTCCGGCGTCCCGTACGTCGGCTCGGGCGTCCTCGCCTCGGCCGTCGGCCAGGACAAGGAGTACATGAAGCGGGTCTTCACCTCCTTCGGCCTGCCCGTCGGCCCGTACGTGACCATCCGGCCCCGCGAGTGGGAGCAGGATCCCTCCGCCGCCCGCAAGAAGATCGTCGACTTCGCCGGCGAGCACGGCTGGCCGCTCTTCGTGAAGCCCGCCCGCGCCGGCTCCTCCATCGGCATCACCAAGGTCGACGATCTCTCCGGTCTCGACGAGGCGATCGCCGAGGCGCAGCGCCACGACCCCAAGATCCTGGTCGAGTCGCTGCTGCGCGGCCGCGAGATCGAGTGCGGGGTGCTGGAGTTCGAGGACGGACCGCGCGCCAGCGTGCCCGCCGAGATCCCGCCCGTCAGCGCGCACGACTTCTACGACTTCGAGGCCAAGTACATCGACTCGGCCACAGGTCTCGTGCCCGCGCCGCTCACCGAGGAGCAGACCGCCGAGGTCCAGCGGCTCGCGGTCGAGGCGTTCGAGGCCGCCTCCTGCGAGGGGCTGGTCCGCGCGGACTTCTTCCTCACCGAGGACGGCGAGTTCGTGATCAACGAGATCAACACCATGCCGGGCTTCACCCCGATCTCCATGTACCCGCGGATGTGGCAGGAGAGCGGGATCAGCTACCCGGAGCTCGTCGACCGACTGATCGAGGCGGCGCTGCGGCGCTCCACAGGGCTGCGCTGACGCGCGGTCCCTCAGGGCCTCTCGGTGAACAGCGGCGGGACCGTCTTCGCGACCGGTCCCGCCAGCTCCGTCAGCGGGCCGAGGTCGTTGACGTACCGCCGTGCGAGCGTGACCTCCACATACGTCCTGCGATACGTGGTGGTGAGCCGGACGCTGTCGTCGCCGTGCTGCTCCAGCAGCCAGTTGACGCCGTTCACGTCCACCGCGTCCGATGCCGAATCACTCATCCCCGCGGGCCGGGGGACACCGCAGCGCAGTACGATCGCGGCGTCCCCCCACCCGGCGGTCAGCTCGGAACGAGGCTCGGGGTCCCTGCGGTCCTCTCCGGCCACGGACTCCGGCAGCGCCTTGTGCAGGGCACGGCACAGAGCCTTCTCCTCGGGAGGGGGAGCGGGAACCGTGATCGAAGCCTGCGCGTCCGTGGAGGAACAGCCCGGGGCGGTGAGCAGCACGGTGGCTGCTACGGGCAACGACAGAAGCCGGCGAGGGGACATCACCGGCCAAGCGTAACCATCGGGGGCTACAGGTGAACGACGGGGCAGGTGAGCGTCCGCGTGATGCCGTCCACTTGCTGGACCTTGGCGACCACCATGCGGCCCAGCTCGTCGACCGTGTCGGCCTGGGCACGCACGATCACGTCGTACGGACCCGTCACGTCCTCGGCCTGGATCACCCCCGGGATCTTGGAGATGGTGTCGGCGACGGTCGACGCCTTGCCCACCTCGGTCTGAATAAGGATGTACGCCTGTACCACGGAACCTCCAGGGCGGCCACGAGGATCATGTGGGGAGAAGGGACGCCACGGTATCGCGTCGCCGCGGGCCGCGGGGAGACCCGCGCGCCCCGAGGCGTGCGCAGCGTGGCGCAGGCAGCACAGAAGTTGACGGCCGACTCGGCCTACTCGACGGTACCGACATCAGTGACGGCTCGCGACCGCAAGCACACTGGGGCAGAAGGAGCACAGGAATGAAGGGCACCGTGGGCGAACTGGGGGAGTTCGGGCTCATCAGGGAGCTCACCTCCCGGCTCACCTCCACCCCCGCCGTACGGCTCGGACCGGGCGACGACGCCGCGGTCGTCGCCGCACCCGACCGCAGGGTCGTCGCCAGCACCGACCTGCTGCTGGAAGGACGGCACTTCCGGCGCGACTGGTCGACCGCGTACGACGTGGGCCGCAAGGCAGCGGCACAGAACCTCGCCGACATCGCCGCCATGGGTGCCGTGCCGACCGCCCTGCTGCTCGGCCTCGTCGTCCCCGCCGACCTCCCGGTCACCTGGGCCACCGAGCTGATGGACGGCATCCGCGACGAGTGCCAGGTCGCGGGCGCGGCCGTGGTCGGCGGCGATGTCGTACGGGGCGACACCATCACCGTGGCGATCACCGCACTCGGCGATCTGCGCAACCACGACCCCGTGACCCGCGCGGGCGCCCAGCCCGGCGATGTCGTCGCCTACACGGGCTGGTTGGGCTGGTCCGCCGCCGGGCACGCCGTCCTCTCGCGGGGCTTCCGCTCGCCCCGCGCCTTCGTCGAGGCCCACCGGCGCCCCGAACCGCCGTACCACGCGGGCCCGGCCGCCGCGGGGCTCGGCGCCACCGCCATGACCGACGTCAGCGACGGACTCGTCGCCGACCTCGGGCACATCGCCGAGGCCAGCAAGGTCCGCATCGACCTGCGCTCCGGACTCATCGACATCCCCTCGCAGATGAACGACATCGGCCAGGCCGTCGGCGTCGACCCGCTCCAGTGGGTGCTGAGCGGCGGCGAGGACCACGCGATCGTCGCGACCTTCCCGCCGGACGTGAAGCTGCCCGCCCGCTGGAAGGTCATCGGCGAGGTGCTCAACCCCTCCGCGCTGCCCCAGGTGACCGTGGACGGGGCACCCTGGACCGACAAGGGCGGCTGGGACCACTTCGGAGAGGAATCATGACGCCACCACGCGTGCTCACGGTCGCCGGATCCGACTCGGGCGGCGGCGCCGGGATCCAGGCCGACCTCAAGACCATGCTGGCCCTCGGCGTCCACGGGATGAGCGTGGTCACCGCCGTCACGGCGCAGAACTCGCTCGGGGTCCAGGGGGCCTGGGAGCTCCCGACGGACGCGGTGCGCGCGCAGTTCAGGAGCGTCGTCGACGACATCGGCGTACAGGCCGTGAAGACCGGCATGCTGGCCTCGGCCGAGCTCGTCGAGACAGTCGCCGAGCTGCTGGCCGGGACGGACGCGCCCGTCGTCGTCGACCCGGTCGGCGTCTCCAAGCACGGGGACGCGCTGCTCGCCGCCTCCGCGCTGGAGTCCGTACGGACGAAGCTGCTGCCGACGGCGACCGTGGCCACGCCGAACCTCGACGAGGTCGCCCAGCTCACGGGCGTACGCGTGGAGACCGAGACCGATCTGCGGCGGGCGGCCGACGCGGTGCTCGGCCACGGCCCGCACTGGGCGCTGATCAAGGGCGGCCATCTCGCCGGAGACGCCGTCGACCTGCTGACCGACGGGACCGACGAGCACTGGCTGCGGGCCCCGCGCCACGACAACCGGCACACGCACGGGACCGGCTGCACGCTCGCGTCGGCGATCGCGGCCGGGCTGGCGAAGGGGCTGAGCGTGCCGGAGGCGGCACGGACGGCCAAGGAGTACGTCACGGGCGCGATCGTGGCCGGCTTCGCACTGGGCGGCGGGATCGGCCCGGTCGACCACGGCTGGCGATTCCGCTAGGCGCAGCGAGCGGGGCACACCGAGCAGGGCCCCGCAAGCATCGAGCAGGGTGCCGTAAGCACCGAGCAGGGCCCCGCAAGCACGGCAAAAAGCCGGTCCACTGATGTGGACCGGCTTTTCAAGGCAACCGCAGGGGCTGCGCTACGACAGACGTCGCGGGGACATCCCCGCGTACGCGGGGAGCATCACCTTAGCGCGAGACCTTGCCGGCCTTGATGCACGAGGTGCAGACGTTGAGCCGCTTCGGCGTCCGACCGACCACGGCACGCACGCGCTGGATGTTCGGGTTCCAGCGACGGGACGTACGGCGGTGCGAGTGCGAAATGTTGTTGCCGAAGCCCGGCCCCTTGCCGCAGACGTCGCAGTTGGCAGCCACGGGTCACTCCAAAGACTTCAGATGCACTTACAGTGAAATCCGGCGTGCCGGAATCAGTGATCTGAAGTGGCCTGCCGGGGGAATGGCCCGACTTTCATCGGGCAACCGGAGCAGCATACAACGGCTGCGCCCGTACAACGAAACTACCATGCGCCGCTCCGCCCCCGCCCCGGCTCCCGCCGGGGTCCGGGTCTACCCTGCGGTGACGCCCTCCCCTACGCCCGGGTGCGTGGGGCGACCCCGGAGGAGGACCTCGTTGCCGCAGACTCTCGACGCCCTGGCGGTACGCACATGGTGCTCACTGGCGCTGGAGGCGCTGGGCAGGGAGCGCGAGCAGATCGACGCGATCAATGTGTATCCGGTCGCGGACGGGGACACCGGCACCAATCTCTATCTGACGGTCGAGTCCGCGGCACAGGCCGTGGAGGCGGTGTTCGCCGCGTACGAGACCGGCTCGACGGCACCCGCGCTGGCCGACGCGGTGCGGGCCATGGCCCACGGGGCGCTGATCGGAGCACGGGGCAATTCCGGGACGATCCTGGCGCAGCTGCTGCGGGGCATGGCCGATGTGCTGGGGGACGGCGACCGGGGCGGGGCGGCCGAGGCGCTGCGCAGGGCCGCCCTGGCCGCGCGCGAGGCGGTCGCGCACCCGGTCGAGGGCACGATCCTGACGGTGGCGTCGGCGGCCGCGGACGCGGCGGTCGCCGTGCCGGCGCCGGACGACGACGCGAGCGCCGTGGCGGCGGCGTACGCACGCGCCTGCGAGGCGCTGGACGAAACCCCCCGCCAGCTGGACGTGCTGGGCCGGGCCGGCGTCGTGGACGCCGGCGGACAGGGGCTGCTGGCGGTGCTCGGCGCACTCGTCGAGGCCGTGACGGGGGAGACACCGGCGGTACGGGCCTCCGCACGGCCCTCCCCGCGGGCGCACCCGGCCGTGGCGGCGTCGGCCACCACCGAGCCGTGCGCCGACGGGGGCCCCGAGTTCGAGGTGATCTACCTCCTGGAGGCGGACGACGCGGCCGTCGCCCGGCTCAGGGCCCGTCTGGACGCACTGGGCGATTCACTCGTCGTGGTCGGCGGCGACGGGCTGTGGAACGTCCATGTGCACGTGGACGACGCGGGCGCCGCGGTCGAGGCGGGCGTCGAGGCGGGGCGGCCGTACCGGATCCGCATCACCCACTTCGGCACGGCCGGCCCCGTCGTGCCGCGGGAACGGGTCCAGCGGGCCGTCGTCGCGGTCGTGCCGGGGGAGGGGCTCGCCGGTCTCTGCGAGACGGCCGGGGCGACCACCGTGCTCGCCAGGCCGGGCGAACCCCCGGCGAGCGGAGAGCTGGTCGAGGCGATCCGACGGGCCCACGCGCGCGAGGTGGTCCTCCTGCCCAACGACACGGAGCTGCGGCACACCGCTGCCGCCGCCGCGGAACAGGCCCGCGCCGAGGGCGTACGGGTCGCCCTCATCCCGACCCGCTCCGCGGTCCAGGGCATCTCGGCGCTCGCCGTCCACGAGCCCGACCGCACCTTCGACGAGGACGTCGTTGCGATGACCTCGGCGGCGGGCGCCACCCGCTACGGCGAACTCGCCGTCGCCGAGCGGCAGTCCTTCACCTCCGCCGGGGTCTGCCAGGCGGGCGACGTGCTCGGCCTCATCGACGGCGACGTGGCCGTCATCGGCACGGAGCTCGCCGCCACGGCGGAGACGGTCCTCGACCGCATGCTCTCCGCGGGCGGCGAACTCGTCACCCTCGTCCTGCCCGACGACGCGCCCCCGTCCCTGGCGGACCGCCTGGAATCCCACGTCCGCCGGGGCCACCTGGCGGTGGACACGGTCATCCACCACGGCGGGCGGGGCTCTCCTCTGCTGATCGGCGTGGAGTAGCCGGCGCGGGCGGCGGCCCGGCGCCTGCCCGCCACCCGCGTTACGACACGTACTCCAGGACCGATCTCGCCTCTGTCCGCCGTGACTCCGCCGTGTCGCCCGGGGCGTTCGCGTACGTCGCGGCGGGGGCCCGGTGCCGGTCCGCCGCTCGCGTTAGGTCACGTATTCCTGGACCGATCTCGCCTCTGCGCGCCGTGATTCCGCCGTGTCGCCCGGGGCGTTCGCGTACGTCGCGAGGACCGCCTCCGCGCGGCGCATCGCGGCCGGGGTGTCGCCCAGGTCCGCTTCCAGCCAGGCGGCGGCGAGTTCCGCCGCCGTGCGCAGGTCCGTGAAGTCGTCGCCCGCCTCGGCGAAGCCGGCGATGGCGCGTTCGACGTGCGGGAGGGCCTCGCGCGGGTCGTCCACGAGGAGCTCGCCTGTCTGGCGGTGGGTGTCGGCGAGCTCCGCGCGCAGCCGGGCACGTGCCGCCGGCTCGGTGGCCTCCGTGAGCGCCTCCTCGCACTCCCGCTCGGCCGCCGCCATGAAGTCCCGCGCCGCGTCCGGCCCCGCCTGTCCCTCGCGGACCGCGATCCACGCCCGTACCCGCAGCGCGCGTACGACCGCGTGGACATCGCCCAGATCGCGCCAGAGGGTGCACGCGCGCTCGTAGACGCGGTCGGCCTCCGTGTTGAGCCCCGCCCGGTACAGCGCCTGGCCGGCGAGGTTGGCGAGCATCGCGTGGTCGTGCTGCTCCGGCCAGCCGCGGGCGATGTCGGCCGCCCCGAGCCAGTGCTCGGCCGCCGCACGCGGCTCCCCGAGCGCGGTCAGGGCGTCGCCGAGCCACCACAGGGTCTCGACGACCATGCCCTCACCGTGGCCGTCCACGGTGAGATCGGGCAGCACCGCCTCCAGCACGGCCGCCGCCTCCGCCGCCCGGCCCGCCCGCAGCAGCGAACCGCCCAGCTGATGGCGGGCGTACGCGCCGATTCCCGTGCCCTCGCCGGCCTCGTCGGCCCAGTGCGCCGCCTCCAGGGCGTGCTCCACCGCCTCGTCGAACCGGCCCGAGCCGACGAGGATTTCGGTGAGCTGGAGGTGGAGCCGGGTGCTGCCGGGAGCCTCCAGATGCGTCCCGCCGTGCTCCAGCGCCGCACGGGCGGCCCGCTCCGCGCCCTCCAGATCGCCGAGGTGGCGGGCCACGGCGACGAGGCGGGCCTCGGGCTCGGCCGCGTACCAGGGCAGCCCGGCCTCGTGGAACAGGCCGGCCGCGGCCCCGTACAGCTCCGCGGCGGCCGCGGCGTCGCCGCCGTGCGCGGCGAGGTCGCCCCGCACGGACATGGCCTCGGCGACCCGGTCCGCGACGTGCGGGTCGGCCTGGTGGGGACCGGCCAGGTCGAGGAGTTCGGACACGGCCTCCTCCACGGCGCGGATCTTCGCGCCCCCGCCCCCGCCCCCGTCTCCGCCTCCGTCTCCGTCCCCGTTCTCGTTCTCGTTCTCGTGCTCGTGCTCGTCGTGCAGCCGGAGCAGATGGATACGGACCCGGCAGAGCAACGCCCCGGCGGCCTGGCGGGTGCTCGCGGCCCCCTCGGCGTGCAGCGCGAGCGCGCGGGCGACCGGCTCCGCGACGGCCGCGACGGCCGCGTCCGGGTCCCCGCCGAGCGCGAGCGCGAACGCCCCGCGGGCCAGCGCGGCCACCGCGCTGCCCGGGTCGCCCGCGGCCTCGTACCGCTCGGCGGCCGACCGGAACAGCCGGACGGACTCCGCCGGCTCGTTCGCCGGGGCCATCGCGCGGTGGTCGTCGATCTCGGCGAGCGCCCGGTCGTCGAGCTCCGCGTCCCCCGCGGCCCCGGCGACCGCCTCCCAGGCGCGGATGGCGTCCGGGTGCCGCGCCTCGGACAGCAGCCGCGCCTCGGCGAGGAGCTCGTCCACGCCCCGGGACTCCGGTGCCTTCGCGGACGCGGCCGCCTTCACGGGAGCCGCGGAAGCGGGCCGTACCGCCCGGATCCCCAGCGGTAGCCGCTCCAGCAGCGGCCGCCTCCCCAGCCGTTCCCGTACGCGCGAGCCGACCGCGTCCGTGCCGTTGCGCTCGTCGAAGCGCGCGGCGATCGCAAGGGCCTGCTCCCGCGCATGGGCGGCCAGCGTCCGGGCCGTCCAGGACGTCCCGGCGGGCCCTGGCACGCCCTGCTCGCCGTGGCCGAGGGCGACCAGCCGGTCCATCAGCACGGCCGTGGCGGCCAGATGGCGCATCAGCGAGTCGGGGTCGCCGCTGTCCGTGAAGTACGCGGGCCGGTCCGAGAGGATCTCCAGCGCCCGCGCCTCATTGCCGGTCAGCGCGCAGAACTCGACGTGCAGAGCGACCCAGCCGCGCATGCTCTCCAGCGGGCGCACCATGCGGTAGCCGCGCAGATGGTGGGCGCGCGCCTCCTCCGCCCGGCCGAGCCGCAGCAGCGGCAGCAGGGAGGCCGCCAGCACGGCATGCGGCTCGTGCGCACACGTGTACTCGCCGTCGAGGACCGGACGCCACAGCTCCAGCGCCTGCTCGTCGTTGCCCACGCGGGCCTGCCATGCGCCCTGGTCGTGCAGTTCGCAGGCGTGGCAGTCGGCCATCCGGTCCCGGTCCGCGGCGAGCCACGCCGTATACGCCCGCTCGGCCCGCTTCTCGTCGCCGATGTGCCGGGCGAGGCAGAACTCGCCTTGGCGTACCGCCCGTTCCGAGTACCCGGCCAGCCGGTAGCGCTGCTCCATCTCGCCGAGCCACTTCTCCATGGAGGCGAGCGGGATGTGCGGCTGGTCGAGCATGTCCGTGGAGACCCATTTGAAGTACCAGTGCAGCGAGTGGGCCGACTGCTCGTCGAACTCCCCGGGCCGCTCGTCCCACAGCCGCAGCAGCCGGGCGAACGGCACGAACAGCTTGTCCCGTTCCGAGCTGTAGTTGTACGCCTGGAGCAGGTGCGACAGGGCCTCGATCAGCAGGGGCGTGTCGCCGGTCCCCTCGGCCTCGGCGAGCAGCCGCTCCGCCCGGGCGTTGCGCGCGGCGCCTTCCGGCGCCCGGTAGTTGTCGTACAGCGCCTGCCGAATCGCGGCGGTGTCGTGGCTCATCGGCCGCCTCCCTTGGGGTCCGTCTCGCCGTGGGTGGCCCATTCGAGCAGGCCGACGAAGGCGCGGTTGAGCAGCGCCGAGTCGGCCGGGCGCAGCGGACGCTGCGCCATGAGCAGGGCCTGCCCGTAGAGCGACTCGACGGCCGTGCCCGTGAGCTCCGGGTCGTCGAGAGTGCTGATCCTGCGGATCAGCGGACTGAGGTGGTTGAGGACGAGACGGGCGCGCGGCGCGCTGCCGCGCAGCGAGCCGAGGATGCCCGCCCACAGGTCGTCCGCCTCCTCCTCGGCCTCCGCGCGGGCCTGCTCATGGCGGGCCGCCCGGTCGTCGAGGTGCAGTGCGGGCACGGTCAGGGGGTGGAAGGAACGCAGGGACACATCGCAGCCGAGCGGATCCAGCGTGGCACGCGCCACTGACAGGAAGCTCGCGAGCGCGAGTTCCTGGGCCGGGTCGACCATGTCGAGATGGGCGGTGACGGTGTCCGCGTCGAGCTCGGCGACCGCCGTTCCGGGGCGGACCGAGGGCAGCGCCTCGACGAGTTCGGAGTCGTACGTGTAGCCGCCGTTGACGACGCCGATGCCCTGGGCCGAGGCGATCGGGGCGACCTGCCGGTACTCCTCGACGGTGCGGGTGAAGTGGACGACCGGATGGCGCTGGGCGAACTCCTCCAGGGACAGCCGGCCGTCGGTCGTCTCGAACGGCAGCCACGGCAGCATCGTGCGCAGCATGTCGCCGTCGTGCCGGGCCAGCGACTTCACACCCAGGTGGTGCACGGACAG
Source organism: Streptomyces sp. FIT100 (assembly GCF_024584805.1). NCBI lineage: Bacteria > Bacillati > Actinomycetota > Actinomycetes > Kitasatosporales > Streptomycetaceae > Streptomyces > Streptomyces sp. FIT100. The sequence continues at coordinate 5,728,972 of NZ_CP075715.1, forward strand.
AAAGCGCGCGAGCCGTTCGGGGTCGCCCGCTGCGAGCCCGGTCAGCCAGTCGCGGATACGTCCGCCGAGCGCGTCCCGTACGCCCGCCAGGGCCTCGTCCGCGTACAGCGACTCGCGCGACGCGGTCGGCCGCAGGCTGTCCGTGTCCAGGACGCAGCGCACGAAGAAGGCCCAGTCGGGCAGGAGTTCGTCGGCACGGTCGGTGAGCAGCATCCCCTTGAGGTGCACCCGGTGGCCCGCACGCTGGGCGGGGCTCACCGCCGAGGGCAGTACGTACGCGACGCCGCGGACCCCCGCCAGTGGCAGCTCCAGCTCGATCGAGTCGAGCGGGGTGAAGCCGAAGAGCTCGTGGCAGTGGCCCGCCAGGGCGACGCGACGCGCCGCCGGGCTCGGATACGAGCGGTCCCACGGCGCCGGCAGACCGGTGACCGCCTCCTCGCCCACGCGCACGTCGTACGGCAGCAGCGACCCGAAGTCCCGTGCCAGCGCCAGGACCCGGTCCTCGGTGAGCCATTCGCCGCTGCCGGGACGCGCGGTGAGGTACACGGTCGTACCCGGCTCCTCGCGGGCGCTGTCCGGGAGGGTGCGCACCGTGTACGAACCGTCGTCGCGGGCGGCCCACTCGACCGGCGGCGCGCCCTGCGCCCGCGCGGAGCGGCTGACCACCCGGATCTCCGCCGCGACGACGAAGCAGGCGAGCAGCCCGATCCCGAACTGGCCCAGGAACTCGGCCCGCGCCGACTCCAGATCGCCGTCGCGCTTGGAGCTGCGGCCGATGGTGGCGAGCAGACTGTGCACGTCCGACTCGGTCAGCCCGATGCCGCTGTCCTCGACGCGCAGCCGGCCCTCCTCGGCGTACAGCCGCACACGGGCGGGCGCGTCCGGCTCGACGGCACGGCGCGCGGTGATGGCGTCCACGGCGTTCTGCAGCAGCTCGCGCAGATAGACCCTGGGACTGGAGTAGAGGTGATGGGAGAGGAGATCGACCAGGCCGCGCAGATCGACCTGGAACGTGTGCGGGGTGGCTGGCGTGGAATGCGGTGTGGTCTCAGCAGTCATCGTCGCTGCGCCGGTGGGGGGCCGAACGGCGGCGCGGGTCGGGCGATCCCGTCACACGGTGATCGCGGCGTGGCAGTGCCGGGGCGGGGGAGACCGCGCCATCCTAGGGTGCACGGCACCGGCGTGACCAGCGCGTATCGGGCGGTGCGCGACGCCTGTCGGTGCGGTGGTGTGGAATGGATCGCGTGTCCGCACTGGATGAACCGCTCACGAAGACCCTCGGTCCGGCCACGGCGAAGGTGATGGCCGAGAGCCTTGACCTGCGTACGGTCGGCGATCTGCTCCATCACGCTGCGTTTTTCCGGGGGGCGACCCCCGGTCCCCCGGCAGGGTGCGCGTTGGGGCGGGGCGGGAGGCATTGTGCTCGGTGAACCGCTCACGAGGGCTCTTGGCCCGGCCACGGCGAAGGTGATGGCCGAGAGCCTTGACCTGCGTACCGTCGGCGATCTGCTCCATCACTACCCCCGGCGGTACGAGGAGCGCGGCCAGCTGACCCGGCTCGCCGAGCTGCCGCTCGACGAGCACGTCACGGTCGTCGCCCAGGTCGCGGACGCGCGCGTGCACAAGTTCAACGCCGGGCGCGGCCAGCGCCTGGAGATCACCATCACCGACGGCAGCGGACGGCTCCAGCTGGTCTTCTTCGGTCGCGGCATCCACAAGCCGCACAAGGACCTGCTGCCCGGCAGCCGCGCGATGTTCGCCGGCAAGGTGTCCATGTTCAACCGCAAGCTCCAGCTCGCCCACCCCACCTACGAGCGGCTGGACGCGGAGAGCGGCGACGGAGCGGTCAGCGCCTTCGCCGGAAGGCTCATCCCGATCTACCCGGCCTGCAAGGGACTGGAGTCCTGGAAGATCGCCAAGGCCGTCGACGCGGTCCTCCCGCAGGCCGGGGAAGCCACCGACCCGCTGCCGCCCGCGCTGCGCGAGGGCCGCGGGTTCGTCTCCCTCCCCGAGGCGCTGCTCAAGATCCACCGCCCGGCCACGAAGGCGGACATCGAGGACGCCCGCGAGCGCCTCAAGTGGGACGAGGCGTTCGTCCTCCAAGTCGCCCTCGCCCGGCGGCGTCACGCGGACGCGCAGCTGCCGGCCGTCGCCCGCAGGCCCGTGCCGGACGGACTGCTCGACGCCTTCGACGCCCGGCTGCCGTTCACGCTCACCGAGGGCCAGCAGAAGGTCTCGGCGGAGATCTTCGGCGACCTCGCCACCGAACACCCCATGCACCGCCTGCTCCAGGGCGAGGTGGGCAGTGGTAAGACCCTGGTCGCGCTGCGCGCCATGCTCGCCGTCGTCGACGCGGGCGGCCAGGCCGCCATGCTCGCGCCCACCGAGGTCCTCGCCCAGCAGCACCACCGCTCGATCGTCGAGATGATGGGCGAGCTCGCCGAGGGCGGCATGCTCGGCGGCGCCGAGCACGCGACCAAGGTCGTGCTGCTCACCGGCTCCATGGGCGCCGCCGCCCGGCGCCAGGCCCTGCTCGATCTCGTCACCGGCGAGGCCGGGATCGTCATCGGCACCCATGCGCTGATCGAGGACAAGGTGCACTTCCACGACCTGGGGCTGGTCGTGGTCGACGAGCAGCACCGCTTCGGCGTGGAGCAGCGCGACGCGCTGCGCGGCAAGGGCAAGCAACCGCCGCATCTGCTGGTCATGACCGCCACCCCCATTCCCCGCACGGTCGCGATGACGGTCTTCGGCGACCTGGAGACCTCCGTGCTGGACCAGCTCCCCGCCGGGCGCTCGCCGATCGCCACCCATGTCGTCCCCGCCGCCGACAAGCCGCACTTCCTGGCGCGGGCCTGGGAGCGGGTGCGCGAGGAGGTCGAGGGCGGGCACCAGGCGTACGTGGTCTGCCCCAGGATCGGCGACTCCGCCGACGAGCAGGACGGGCCCAGGAAGAAGTCGGCGGAGGACGAGGCCGAGAAGCGGCCGCCGCTCGCCGTCCTGGACGTCGCCGGGCAGCTGACGGCGGGGCCGCTCGCGGGCTTGCGGGTGGAGGTGCTGCACGGCCGTATGCCGCCCGACGACAAGGACGACGTGATGCGCCGCTTCGCCGCCGGCGAGGTGGACGTGCTGGTGGCCACCACGGTCATCGAGGTCGGGGTGAACGTACCGAACGCGACCGCGATGGTGATCATGGACGCCGACCGCTTCGGCGTCTCCCAGCTGCACCAGCTCCGCGGCCGCGTCGGCCGTGGCTCGGCCCCGGGCCTGTGCCTGCTCGTCACCGAGATGCCCGAGGCGAGCCCCGCCCGGTCCCGGCTCGGCGCGGTCGCCGCCACGCTCGACGGCTTCGAGCTGTCCCGGATCGACCTGGAGCAGCGCCGGGAGGGCGATGTGCTGGGCCAGGCCCAGTCCGGCGTCCGCTCCTCGCTGCGGGTCCTCGCCGTCATCGAGGACGAGGAGGTCATCGCGGCGGCCCGCGAGGAGGCGGTGGCGGTCGTCACCGCCGATCCGGAGCTGGAGGCGCTGCCGGAGCTGCGCACCGCGCTCGACGCACTGCTGGACAAGGACCGCGAGCAGTACCTGGACAAGGGCTGAGACCCGAGGGCTGAGACCCGAGGGCTGAGAGCACCTCCGCATCCGGAGCCCATATCGTGGAGGTGACCGAATCGGTCCGCAGTGCATGTCTCCGTGAAGGACTCGAAGGACTCAGATGACCCGCGTGATCGCCGGTGCGGCCGGCGGACGTCGCCTGGCCGTGCCGCCGGGCAACGGCACCCGCCCCACCTCCGACCGGGCACGCGAGGGCCTCTTCTCCACCTGGGAATCCCTGCTGGGCACGTTCCAGGGCCTCCGCGTCGCCGATCTGTACGCGGGTTCGGGCGCCGTCGGACTGGAGGCGCTGTCACGCGGCGCGTCCCACGCGCTGCTCGTCGAGGCCGACAACCGGGCCGCCCGCACGGTCCGCGAGAACGTACGGACGCTGGCCCTGCCCGGCGCGGAGGTCCGCACCGGCCGTGCCGAGCAGATCGTCCAGGGCCCGCCGCCCGCGGAGCCGTACGACATCGTGTTCCTGGACCCGCCGTACGCGGTCACGGACGACGATCTTCGGGAGATTCTCCTCACACTCCGCACGCGGGGCTGGCTCGCCGAGGGCGCTCTCGTCACCGTGGAGCGCAGCACCAGAGGCGGGGAGTTCGGCTGGCCCGACGGGGTCGAGCCACTGCGGGCCCGTCGCTACGGCGAGGGCACGCTTTGGTACGGTCGCGCCGCCTCTACGTGCGAAGACGCACCATGACCGGACCGGAGAGCGAGGGACTTCAGTTGCGCCGCGCCGTCTGTCCGGGGTCGTTCGACCCCATCACCAATGGACATCTCGACATCATCGCCCGCGCCTCCAAGCTGTACGACGTCGTGCACGTCGTGGTGATGATCAACCAGGCCAAGCAGGGTCTGTTCACCGTCGAAGAGCGGATCGAGCTGATCCGCGAGGTCACCGCCGAGTACGGGAACGTCGAGGTGGAGGCGTATCACGGGCTGCTCGTCGACTACTGCAAGGCGCGGGACATCCCCGCCATCGTCAAGGGCCTGCGCGCCGTGAGCGACTTCGACTACGAGCTCCAGATGGCCCAGATGAACAACGGCCTGTCGGGCGTCGAGACGCTGTTCGTGCCCACCAGCCCGACCTACAGCTTCCTGTCGTCCTCCCTGGTCAAGGAGGTCGCGGCCTGGGGCGGCGACGTCTCGCACCTGGTGCCCCCGGCGGTGCTCGCGGCGCTGACGGAGCGCCTCCCCAAGAAGTGACGCCGCGGGCCGTTGCCGGCGTCCCGGTGCTGACTGGCCGTCACCCGGTGTCGGACGGCCGCCGACTGGCCGTACAGTCGTCCCGTCCGTCTCCATATCGGCCGTAGTGGCTGAAGTGACTGTAGAGAGTGGCGAGCACACGGTGGACGTGCAGAAGAAGCTCGACGAGATCGTCGACGCGGTCGGGAACGCCCGGTCCATGCCCATGTCGGCCTCCTGCGTGGTCAACCGCGCCGAGCTGCTCGCGATGCTCGAAGAGGTGCGGCAGGCTCTGCCCGGCTCGCTCGCCCAGGCGCAGGAGCTGATCGGCGGCCGGGAGCAGCTGGTCGAGCAGGCCCGCCAGGAGGCCGAGCGGATCATCGAGGCCGCCCACTCCGAGCGCGGTTCGCTGGTCTCCGGCACCCAGATCGCGCTGCAGTCCCAGGAGGAGGCCGACCGCATCCTCGCCGAGGCCCGCCGGGAGGCCGAGGAGATCCGCGCCGAGGCCGACGACTACGTCGACTCCAAGCTCGCCAACTTCGAGGTCGTCCTCAACAAGACCATCGGCTCGGTCGACCGCGGCCGCGAGAAGCTCCTCGGCCGCGGCCCGGGACTCGACGAGCAGGGATACATCGACCCTGCCGAGGATGACGCGCCCGAGTACAGCGCGGACCCGGACACCCTGATCCGGCGTGCGGACGACTACGTCGACGCCAAGCTGGGCGCCTTCGAGGCGGTGCTCACCAAGACACTGGAGGCCGTCGGGCGCGGCCGGCAGAAGCTGCACGGCCGCACCGTCACGGACGACCTCGGGGCGCACATGGCCGCCCAGGACGCGGCCGGTACGCAGCACACGAGCGACGCCGACTATCTGGCGGGGCTCGCGGAGCTGGCGGACCGGGAGCCGCAGCAGGCGCCGCAGACCCCCCAGGCGCCGCAGGTCCAGCAGCCGGTGCCGGCGCAGGCGGACCCGTACGGGTACCAGCCCCAGGTCCAGCCGCAGGAGGTCTACGCGTACCAGCACCAGGACCCGTACGCCTACCAGCAGCAGGCGTACGCGTACCAGCATCCGCAGCAGGACCCGTACGCCTACCAGCAGCCGCAGGCCCAGGCCCAGCAGCAGCACCAGCAGCAGCCCCAGCTCGACGAGACCAGCTTCTTCGACACGAGCATGATCGACATGGAGCAGCTGCGCCGCTACGAGCAGGGACGCTGATCCGGCACGGACCGGATTGGGCCAATAGCGAACGGTCCAGTATCCTGGCTCTTCGGTCGCGCGTGCGTGGAGCTGATGCCTGCGCTGACATCGCGGCCTCCCACACGATTCCGAAAGCAGGAAGAGCCCTGAACGCCCGCCTCGACCACCGCAACCCCCTCGTGTTCGACACGCACGAGCTGGGTCGGCGGCCCGGTGCGCTCCAGCGGCTCTCCCGCTCGGTCCCGGGCCCCAAGGATCTCGGGATCGAAGGAGTCATCGGAGTGCCCGAGGGTGCGCCGGTGGAGCTTGAGCTCCGTCTTGAGTCGGTCATGGAAGGGGTGCTCGTCACAGGCACCGCCCGTGCCACTGCCGAGGGGGAGTGCGTAAGGTGTCTGGAGCCGCTGCGCCAGCAGGTCGCGGCGGACTTCCAGGAGATGTTCTCGTACCCCGACGCCGACGACCGGGGCCGCCCGAAGACGGCCTCGTCCGACAAGGACACGGTCGACGACGAGGACGACGAGGGCAGGCTCTTTATCGAGGACGGACTCTTCGACCTCGAGCCCGTGCTGCGTGATGCGGTGGTGCTCGCACTGCCGATGCAGCCGGTGTGCCGGGAGGACTGTGCGGGTCTGTGTTCCGACTGTGGGACCAGCCTGAACGAGAACCCGGACCACCACCATGACGCCGTCGACATCCGTTGGGCGGCACTGCAGGGACTCACCGATTCACTCGGAACCGGTGAGAAGGACAACATGAGCGGCGCCGAAGCGGGCGTCGACGAGAAGCAGGAGAAGTAGCCGTGGCTGTTCCGAAGCGGAAGATGTCGCGCAGCAACACGCGCCACCGCCGGTCGCAGTGGAAGGCTGCGGTCCCCACCCTGGTTTCGTGTGAGCGTTGCCAGGAGCCGAAGCAGCAGCACATCGCGTGCCCGAGCTGCGGCACCTACAACAAGCGCCAGGTCCTCGAGGTCTGAGCGGCTGGTGAGAGGCTCCATGTCTGACGCCGGCAACAGCGACAAGCAGGCAGAGACCGCAAGCGCAGCCTCGTCCCACACGCTTCTGGAAGGGCGGCTCGGGTATCAGCTCGAGTCCGCCCTTCTGGTGCGTGCGCTGACCCACCGTTCGTACGCGTACGAGAACGGCGGCCTGCCCACCAACGAGCGGCTGGAGTTCCTCGGGGACTCCGTGCTCGGACTGGTGGTCACGGACACGCTCTACCGAACCCACCCCGACCTGCCCGAGGGCCAGCTGGCCAAGCTGCGGGCCGCGGTGGTCAACTCGCGTGCGCTGGCGGAGGTCGGGCGCGGCCTCGACCTGGGCTCCTTCATCCGGCTCGGCCGCGGTGAAGAGGGCACGGGCGGCCGGGACAAGGCGTCCATCCTCGCCGACACCCTCGAAGCGGTGATCGGCGCGGTCTATCTCGACCAGGGCCTCGACGCGGCGTCCGAGCTGGTGCACCGGCTCTTCGACCCGCTGATCGAGAAGTCCTCGAACCTCGGTGCCGGCCTGGACTGGAAGACCAGCCTCCAGGAGCTCACCGCGGCCGAGGGGCTCGGTGTCCCCGAGTACCTGGTCACCGAGACCGGACCGGACCACGAGAAGACCTTCACTGCTGCCGCCCGCGTCGGTGGTGTCTCGTACGGCACCGGCACCGGCCGCAGCAAGAAGGAAGCGGAACAGCAGGCGGCGGAGTCCGCGTGGCGCGCGATCCGCGCCGCCGCGGACGAGCGAGCGGAGGCGGCGAAGTCCGCGGCCTCCGAGGCTTCCGCCGTCTCCGAGGCTGAAGGGGCCGAAGGGGCCGAAGGTGTCGCCGACACCCCTTCACCCCAGACGACCCCCTGACCGTCCCGCTTCCGGCCCCCGCCACGCCTCGCGCGGCGGGGGCTTTCCGCTGCCGCCGGGGACAAGGCCCGCCGCGGGCGCGGTCCCCCGTGGGAGGTACGCTGCGGGCGTCGTCCCGTACGCCTTCCGGAGGAGCCCCGTGCCCGAGTTGCCCGAGGTCGAAGTCGTCCGGCGCGGGCTCGAGACCTGGGTCACCGGCCGAGTCGTCGCCGACGTGGCCGTCCTCCACCCCCGCGCCGTGCGGCGCCACATCGGTGGCGGCGAGGATTTCGCCGCGCGCCTCAAGGGCCACCGGCTCGCCGCCGCCGGACGCCGGGGCAAGTACCTCTGGGTGCCGCTCGCGGACGGCGACGCCGCGATCCTCGGCCACCTCGGCATGAGCGGGCAGCTGCTCGTCCAGCCGGAAGCCGCCGCGGACGAGAAGCACCTGAGGATCCGGATCCGCTTCGAGGACGACCTCGGCACCGAGCTCCGCTTCGTCGACCAGCGCACCTTCGGCGGTCTCTCGCTGCACGACACCACCCCCGACGGCCTCCCCGACGCCATCGCGCACATCGCGCGGGACCCGCTCGATCCAAAGTTCGACGACGCGGCGTTCGCCACCGCCCTGCGGCTGCGCCGTACGACCGTCAAGCGCGCCCTGCTCGACCAGTCACTGATCAGCGGCGTCGGGAACATCTACGCCGACGAGGCCCTGTGGCGCGCCAGGCTGCACTACGACCGGCCGACCACCGGACTGACCCGGCCCCGGGCCGCCGAGCTGCTCGGACACGTGCGGGACGTGATGAACTCCGCCCTGGCCGCCGGCGGCACCAGCTTCGACAGCCTCTACGTGAACGTGAACGGCGAGTCCGGGTACTTCGACCGTTCCCTGGACGCCTACGGCCGCGAGGGCGAGCCCTGCCGCCGCTGCGGCACCGCGATGCGCCGCCGCCCCTGGATGAACCGGTCCAGCTACTTCTGCCCGCGCTGCCAGCGCCCGGCGAGGCCGAAGGCCCTGTAGGGCCGGGGTTGCGCAAGCCTCAGGCCCTGCGAGCCCTCAGGCCCTGCGAGCCCTCAGGTCCTGGGGCTCAGACGTTGCGCGGGGTTCCGTCCTTGGTGACGTAGGCCAGGCGGGTCCTCAGCGCAGTTGCTCGGCCAGTCCGACGATGATGCCCTCCGGGCCGCGGATGTAGCAGAGCAGATAGCTGTCCTCGAACCGGGCGATCTCGCCGACGAGTTCGGCGCCGTGAGGGCGCAGGCGGGCAACGGTGTCCTCGATGTCGTCGACGGCGAACATGACGCGGTGCGTGCCCAGAATGTTGTGCGGCCGGTTGCGCGGCCCGACGCTGATCACCGCGGGGCTCCGGTACTTCGCCAGCTCGAGCCGGCTGTGACCGTCCGGGGTCCGGACCATCGCGATGTCACAGCGGACGCCGTCGAGTCCGGTGCACTGGTCGGCGAAAAGGCCCTCGACCTCTGCCCTGCCCTCCAGCTCCATACCGAGTTCCACGAAGAACGCGATGGCGGCATCCATGTCCTCGACGACGATGCCGACGTTGTCCATCCGCTGAATCGCCATGCTGGATTCCCCTTCCTCCTCGTCCGGCCGGTGGTGGCCGCTGATGTCCCTGGGACGGAGCCGGTGCCACGTTCTCGACGTGCGCAGACCGCCGAACTCCGAAAATCTGAAACCCCTTGGGCCCCTCGATGCGAACTACGGGCGGGCCGGCCGCTGCGGTCTGCTGGGCTGCCTGTGCGGCTCCGCACGGGCGCTGTGTCGGTCGCCTGCGGTCACCATGACTGCTGTACTCCGCTGCTGTACTCCGCTGCTGTACTGCACAGCTGTACTGCACAGCTGTACTGCACAGCGCTGACCACCGCTTGTGGAGTGCGCTCCGAAAGCCGTCCGGCACCGTGAGGCCGGGCGCGGAAGGGGCACGCCTGCGAGGATGCTGAGATGGTGCAGTCACACGCAGCGTGGGAGAAGCGCGTACGGGTCCTGGTCGAGTCCCTCGTGGCCTCTGACTCAGACCTCGGGCGTTGGGACGTGCTCGACTTCCTCACGGCCGGTGAGCACGGCCTCGCCATCGAGACGCTCGCCGACTGGATCGGGGATCTCGAAGACCCCGCGCTCGTTTCGCCCGGCGACCGCGCGCGAGTGCTCGACCTGGTCTCCGACTTTCCGGAGGAGACACGGACTCGCGTGAGGCGGGCTCTCACTGACGCTGCCGAGTCGCGGCTGAGCACACACTTGATGCCGTCGAGCGAGACGCGTACGCAGACGCGTACGCAGACGCGTACGCGGGCCCCTGTGGATGCAGTCCGGGCCGCCCCGGTCGCCGACAACGGCGCCGAGACGGCCCAGGAAAGCTGACGCGTCGCTGACCCGCGGAAATCTCAGAAGCCGAAGTCCTGGGTCCACCAGGGACCGCCGTCCGCGAAGTACACGCCCACACCGAGCGTCCGGTACTCGCAGTTGACGATGTTCGCACGGTGGCCGTCGCTGTTCATCCAGGACCGCATCACCGTCTCGGCGTCGGCCTGGCCACGGGCGATGTTCTCGCCGCCGAGAGCGCCGACACCGGCCTGGGCCGCCCGCTCCCAGGGGTCGTCGCCGTCCGGGTCGGTGTGGTCGAAGAAGCCGCGCGCCGCCATGTCCGCGCTGAACCCGCCGGCGAGCGCCGCCAGCGAGGAGTCGGCACGCACCGGGCTGCAGCCCACCTTGGCGCGCTCCTCGTTCACCATCCGCAGGACCTCCGCCTCCATCGCGGCCGAGGTGGTCGGCGCCTTGGGACGGATCGGTTCGACGGGCTTGACGGGAGCGGGCGGGGCCTTGCGCTCAGGAGCCCTGGTGGCGGTCTTCGACGGCTTGGCCGGCGCCGCCGGAGCCTTCTGCACCGGCGTCGTCTTCACGGGAGCCGCCGGCTTCTTCGCCTCGGGCGCCTTCGTGGGCTGCTTCGACGGCGACGCGGACGGCTTGGTCCCCGTCGTCGCGGACGTGCCCCTCGTCGGGGTCACCGCCGCGGACGGGCGGTCCGAGGGGGTGGCGGAGGCGCCGCCTTGCGCGTCCAGCCGGCCGGAGGCCGACTCACGCACCTGCTGGGCGCTGTTGCTGCTCCCGCCCACGATGAGCTTCTCGCCGCCCGGCACCAGACCGGAAGCCACGGCAACGGCGCCCACCGCCACGGCGGCGGAGACCCCGAGCAGCCCGGTGCGTACGGGCACGGAGACCCGCTTCTTCAGGCGGTGGCGTCCCATCCGCTCGCCCTCTCTCGACTCGACAGCACACGACACTCATCCGAATGAGTGAAGTTCATTGCGTCGGGACTGTACGCGAAGACGGAAGAGCATGAAGCGGTCCCGCGGCAATTGCTCAATTGGCTGCCGTGTATTTTTCGCGCATGAACGAACACGCACGGCTCACCGCGTGGGTACGCGGCCGAGTACAGGGAGTGGGCTTTCGCTGGTTCACCAGGGCAAACGCTTTGGAGATCGGCAGTCTGTACGGTTTCGCCCTCAATCTCGACGACGGCCGGGTGCAGGTTGTGGCGGAAGGGCCACGTGAGAATTGCCACCGTCTGCTGGCGTGGCTCCGCTCGTCCGACACGCCCGGGAGAGTGGACGGTGTCACCGAGATCTGGGGTGATCCGCGCGGCGGTTACGCGGGCTTTGCGATCCGCTGAACGAGGTCCTCGCCGGGCACCGCCCCGTGGCCACGCGATGTGTTCAGATGACTGCCGATTGCACGCGCGTTCGATGAAAACGGCCTGGTGGTTGCCAATAAGGGGCCTGCCGTGCCAGGCTGCGGCAGTAGCGATGATCTCCACGCCCCCAGGGCCCCGAAGGAGAGCCGCTGCCGTGGTTTCGACGGTGGTGTGCCCCCGGGTCGTCCGTTGATGCGGGGCGTGATCGTGTTGACCGTCAAACTTTTTGGTGAGACGCTGGAAGCCCCGCGCACCTTAGCTGTTTGGCAGTACGAACCGCAGTCTTGACAAGCGCTGCCGAGCACCGCGGGTGCGAATCCCTCACGACCCACACCGCATCGGTCGGTCACTCAGTGTGGAGGACCATCCATCATGGCAAAGGCGCTTCTCGGTTACGTCGGCGGTTCCGACCCGCGACTTCTCGCCGAGATGCGACGGCTTCAGCAGCGCGTCCAGGACCTGGAGTCCGAGCTCGTACGGATCCAGTCCGAGAACGACGCGCTGAGCGCTGCCGCCGCACAGCACCATGGCGAGTCGCTGCTCGAAGGCATCGACATCGACGTACCCAAGGGCGAGCCGGCACTCACCTGATGCAGTACCCCTGGGGAACCACACCCAGTGGGATCAGGTGAGAAACACTCTCGCAAGGCACGTATGCAAGGGACGCTTCGGCGTCCCTTCTTTTTTGTCCCCCTCCTCGATTCCCCCTTTGTCCCCCCGCTGTTGGGCTGCGTTCACCGTGCTTTACCGTCTGATCTGCCCTGCACCCTCATAGGTGAAACCGAGACCGGAAGGTAGAGTCCTCGGGCGTGCATCTCAAGGCCCTGACCCTGCGTGGGTTCAAATCCTTCGCGTCCGCCACGACGCTGCGTTTCGAGCCGGGCATCACGTGTGTCGTGGGGCCGAACGGCTCGGGCAAGTCCAATGTGGTGGACGCGCTGTCCTGGGTCATGGGTGAGCAGGGCGCGAAATCACTGCGCGGCGGCAAGATGGAGGACGTCATCTTCGCCGGCACGACCGGGCGCCCGCCTCTCGGGCGCGCCGAGGTGTCGCTGACGATCGACAACTCCGACGGGGCGCTGCCGATCGAGTACGCCGAGGTCACGATCACGCGGATCATGTTCCGCAACGGCGGCAGCGAATACCAGATCAACGGCGACACCTGCCGGCTGCTGGATATTCAGGAACTGCTCTCCGACTCCGGAATCGGACGCGAGATGCACGTCATCGTCGGGCAGGGGCAGCTCGACTCCGTACTGCACGCGGATCCCATGGGCCGCAGGGCATTCATCGAAGAGGCCGCCGGAGTCCTCAAGCACCGCAAGCGCAAGGAGAAGGCGCTGCGGAAGCTGGACGCGATGCAGGCGAACCTCGCGCGCGTCCAGGACCTGACCGACGAGCTGCGGCGGCAGTTGAAGCCGCTCGGGCGGCAGGCCGCGGTGGCACGCCGGGCGGCGGTCATCCAGGCCGATCTGCGCGATGCCCGGCTGCGCCTGCTCGCCGACGATCTCGTGCGGATGCGGGAGGCACTGAAGTCCGAGATCGCCGACGAGGCTGCGCTGAAGCAGCGCAAGGACACCGCGGAGACGGAGCTCAAGGCGGCGCAGGCACGGGAGGCGGCGCTGGAGGACGAGGTGCGGCGGCTGGCGCCGCGGCTCCAGCGGGCGCAGCAGACCTGGTACGAGCTGTCGCAGCTGGCCGAGCGGGTGCGGGGCACGGTGTCGCTGGCCGACGCACGGGTGAAGAGCGCGACCTCCGCGCCCACCGAGGAGCGGCGCGGCCGCGACCCCGAGGACATGGAGCGCGAGGCCGCCCGGATCCGGGAGCAGGAAGCGGAGCTGGAGGCCGCGCTGGAGGCGGCGGAGCGGGCGCTGGACGACACCGTCGCGCACCGCGCCGAACTGGAGCGCGAGCTGACGGCCGAGGAGCGTCGGCTCAAGGACGTGGCCAGGGCCATCGCCGACCGGCGCGAAGGGCTCGCCCGGCTGAACGGGCAGGCCAACGCCGCCCGTTCGCGAGCGGCATCGGCCCAGGCGGAGATCGGCCGGCTGGCCGCGGCCCGCGACGAGGCCAAGGAGCGGGCGAGTGCGGCACAGGAGGAATACGAGCAGCTGAAGGCCGAGGTCGACGGCCTCGACGCGGACGACTCGACGCTCGCGGAGCAGCACGACGCGGCCAAGCGCGAAAGGGCGGAGGCCGAGGCGGCGTTGTCAGCGGCGCGCGAGGCCGCCACGACCGCCGAGCGCAAGCGCGCCGCCCTCGCCGCCCGACACGAGGCGCTCGCCCAGGGTCTGCGCCGCAAGGACGGCACGGGCGCGCTGCTCTCGGCCCGGGACGCCCTCACCGGCCTGCTCGGCCCCGCCGCCGAACTCCTCACGGTCACCCCCGGCTACGAGATCCCCGTCGCCGCCGCACTCGGCGCGGCCGCCGACGCGATCGCGGTACGCGACCCTTCCACCGCCGCGGAGGCGATCCGCCTCCTCCGTAAACAGGACGCGGGCCGCGCGTCGCTGCTGCTCTCCGTCCCCGCACAGGGCGGATCCCACCCCGCGCCCCGGCAGGACGCCGCGCCGGGCACCGCCGACGGGGGGAGCGGCGCAGTGCCGCGCGTCGCCGACCTGGTGCGGGGGCCCGTGGAGCTGATGCCCGCCGTGGAGCGGCTCGTGCGGGACATGGTGGTCGTCGGAACGCTGGAGGACGCCGAGGATCTCGTGCAGGCAAGGCCCGCGCTGACCGCCGTCACCGCGGAGGGGGATGTGCTCGGGGCACACTTCGCGCACGGCGGGTCCGCCGGCGCGCCGAGTCTCCTGGAGGTGCAGGCGTCGGTCGACGAGGCCGCCGCCCAGCTGGAGGAGCTCGCCGTACGGTGCGAGGAGCTCGCCGGGGAGCAGCACGAGGCCGCCGAGCGGCGCGCCGCGCGCGCCGCGGCGGTCGAGGAGCTGGGCGAGCGGCGGCGCGCGGCCGAGAAGGAGAAGGCGGGGTTCGCCCAGCAGCTGGGGCGGCTCGCCGGGCAGGCGCGCGGCGCCGCCGGTGAGGCCGAGCGGACCGCCGCCGCCGCGGCGCGGGCCCAGGAGGCGCTGGAGAAGGCGCTGTTCGAGGCCGAGGAGCTTGCCGAGCGGCTCGCCGTCGCCGAGGAGACACCCGTCGAGGAGGAGCCGGACACGTCCGTGCGGGACCGGCTCGCGGCCGACGGTGCCAACGCCCGCCAGACCGAGATGGAGGCCCGGCTCCAGGTCCGTACCCACGAGGAGCGGGTCAAGGGGCTCGCGGGCCGCGCCGACGCGCTCGACCGCGGGGCGCGCGCCGAGCGCGAGGCGCGGGCGCGGGCCGAGCAGCGCCGTGCCCGGCTACGCCACGAGGCGGCGGTGGCCGAGGCCGTGGCCGGCGGAGCCCGTCAGCTCCTCGCGCACGTCGAAGTCTCCGTCGTACGGGCTGAAAGGGAGCGGGCGGCCGCGGAAGCCGCCAAGTCGGCCCGCGAGCAGGAGTTGTCCGCGGCCCGCAACGAGGGCCGGGAGCTCAAGAGCGAGCTCGACAAGCTCACCGACTCCGTCCACCGCGGCGAGGTGCTCGGGGCCGAGAAGCGCCTGCGGATCGAGCAGCTGGAGACCAGGGCCCTGGAGGAGCTCGGGGTCGAGCCCGCGGGTCTGGTCGCCGACTACGGACCCGGTGAGCTCGTACCGCCCTCCCTGCCCGCCGAGGGCGAGGAGCTGCCGGAGGACCCCGAGCACCCGCGCAACCAGCCGCGGCCGTTCGTCCGCGCGGAGCAGGAGAAGCGGCTCAAGTCCGCCGAACGGGCGTACCAGCAGCTCGGAAAGGTGAATCCGCTCGCCCTGGAGGAGTTCGCGGCGCTGGAGGAACGCCACAAGTTCCTCTCCGAGCAGCTCGAAGACCTGAAGAAGACCCGCGCCGATCTCCTCCAGGTGGTGAAGGAGGTCGACGAGCGCGTCGAGCAGGTGTTCACGGAGGCGTACCGGGACACCGCTCGTGAGTTCGAGGGGGTCTTCTCACGGCTCTTCCCGGGAGGCGACGGGCGGCTCATCCTGACCGACCCCGACAACATGCTGACCACGGGTGTCGACGTCGAGGCCCGCCCGCCCGGCAAGAAGGTCAAGCGGCTGTCGCTGCTGTCCGGTGGCGAGCGCTCGCTGACGGCCGTGGCCATGCTGGTGTCGATCTTCAAGGCGCGGCCCAGTCCGTTCTACGTCATGGACGAGGTCGAGGCGGCGCTGGACGACACCAATCTCCAGCGGCTGATCCGGATCATGCAGGAGCTGCAGGAGAGTTCGCAGCTCATCGTCATCACGCACCAGAAGCGGACCATGGAGGTCGCGGACGCGCTGTACGGCGTGTCCATGCAGGGTGACGGCGTGTCCAAGGTCATCAGCCAGCGGCTTCGCTGACCGGTCTCGGTCACTTCACCTCCCCACAATCTTCAAAACTTGAAGTCAACCGATGGCAGGCCATCCCACGGTGGGCGTGAACCCCACTCTTGACTTCGAAACTTGAACGCATAGTCTCTGCAACGTTGCTTTTACCTTCAAGTGGTGGGCGGCGTGATCTTGTGCGCCACTTGAAGTGCTCGCCCCCCACGTCCGGCGCCGCTGCCGGGCGGCCCCAGGAGTACATGTGACCAGCACCTCGCAGGTGCAGCCTGAAGGCCGGAAGGCCAGGCCCGAGCACCTCAGCCATGTCATCTTCATCGCGGCCGCGGCCGCGATGGGAGGCTTCCTCTTCGGCTACGACAGCGCAGTGATCAACGGAGCCGTCGTGGCGATCCGGGATCGCTTCGACGTCGGTTCCGAGGCTCTGGCCCAGGTCATCGCCGCCGCGTTGATCGGCTGCGCCATCGGCGCGGCCACCGCCGGCCGGATCGCCGACCGCATCGGCCGGATCCGCGTCATGCAGATCGCCTCCGTGCTGTTCACCGCGAGCGCCCTGGGCTCGGCGCTGCCGTTCGCCCTCTGGGACCTCGCCATGTGGCGCGTCATCGGCGGCATCGCCATCGGCATGGCCTCGGTCATCGCCCCGGCCTACATCGCCGAGGTCTCCCCGTCCGCGTACCGCGGCCGCCTCGCCTCCTTCCAGCAGGCCGCCATCGTCACGGGCATCGCCATCTCCCAGCTGGTCAACTGGGGCGTGCTCAACCTCGCCAACGGTGAGCAGCGCGGCAGGATCGGCGGCCTCGAAGCCTGGCAGTGGATGCTCGGCATCATGGTGATCCCCGCCGTGCTCTACGGGCTGCTGTCCTTCGTGATCCCCGAGTCGCCCCGCTACCTGCTCTCCGTCGGGCGTCGTGACGAGGCCCGCAAGGTGCTCCGCGACGTCGAGGGCAAGGACGTGAACCTGGACACCCGGGTCGCCGAGATCGAGCACAACATGCACCACGAGCAGAAGCCCACCTTCAAGGACCTGCTCGGCGGCAAGTTCCTCTTCCTGCCGATCGTCTGGATCGGCATCGGCCTCTCGGTCTTCCAGCAGCTCGTCGGCATCAACGTGATCTTCTACTACAGCTCCTCGCTGTGGCAGTCGGTCGGCATCAACCCGGAGAGCTCGTTCTTCTACGCCTTCGAGACGTCGATCGTGAACATCATCGGTACGGTGATCGCGATGGTCCTCGTCGACCGGATCGGCCGCAAGCCGCTCGCGCTCATCGGCTCCGTCGGCATGGCGCTCTCGCTGGGCCTGGCCGCCTGGGCCTTCTCGTACAAGACCGGGGTCGGTGACGCGGTCTCGCTGCCCGGCCTCCAGGGCACCGTGGCGCTCTTCGCCGCCAACTTCTTCGTGCTCTTCTTCGCGCTCTCCTGGGGCGTCGTGGTGTGGGTGCTGCTCGGCGAGATGTTCCCCGGCAGGATCCGCGCCGCCGCGCTGGGTATCGCCGCGTCGGCCCAGTGGCTCGCCAACTGGCTGATCACCGTGACGTTCCCGTCCCTCTCGGACTGGAACCTGTCGGGCGCGTACGTCATCTACACGATCTTCGCCGTGCTCTCGATCCCGTTCATCCTCAAGTGGGTGCCGGAGACGAAGGGCAAGGCGTTGGAGGAGATGGGCTAAACCCCGCTGCCCCTCTCCTCTCGGCCGCCTCAGGCCACGGAACTGCCCCGGCTGCCCGGCTGCTTCAGCCCTTGAGCCGGGGCAGTACCTGTTCGCAGAGCAGTTGCAGACTGCGCCGGCCCTCGTCCAGCGGCATCCCGCCGCACAGCGGGTGCAGGACGAGGCTGTCGGCGCCCAGCGCCACGCACTCCTGCGGCGTCACCACCCGGTAGACCCCCTCCGCCCGCAGCTCCGCCACCGTCGTCGCGGCCGACTTCACCGCCGAACGGATGTCGCCGGACTGCCAGGAGGCGTACGTCCGCGCCTCGTGCAGGAAGTGCTCCCCGTACCGCGCCCAGGTCTCGTCCGGGTCCTCCGCGATGTGCAGCAGCGGCGTCTCGGCCGCCGGCATCATGCAGAATCCGTCCGTCCCGTACTCCTCGCGCAGCCGGTGGTAGTACGCCTCCAGCTCCGGCAGATGGGCGCTCGGGAAGAACGGCAGCCCCAGGCGGGCGGCGCGGCGGGCCGCGGGCTTCGAGGATCCGCCGACGAGCAGCATCGGGTGCGGCTGGGTGTACGGGCGCGGAGTGACCCGTACCGTACGCCCCCGGAAGGCGAACTCCTCGCCGGTCCACGCCGCCAGCAGGGTCTCCAGGAGCTCGTCCTGGAGCGCGCCGCGCCGCTTCCAGTCGACGCCGTGGGCCGCGTACTCCTCCGGCCGGTAGCCGATGCCCGCGACCGTGACCAGCCGTCCCCGGCTCAGCAGGTCGAGTACGGCGATGTCCTCGGCGAGCCGCAGCGGGTCGTGCAGCGGGCCGATGACCGCCGAGACGGTGACCGCGATCCGCCGTGTCGCGCCGAAGACCGCGCCCGCGAAGGCGAAGGGGGAGGGCAGCCAGTTGTTGGCGGCCCCGTGGTGCTCCTCGGTCTGGACGGTGTCGACGCCCTGCTCGTCCGCGTACGCCGCCATCTCGACGGCGGCCCGGTAGCGGGCCGCCAGGGTCTCGGGGGTCGCCGCGGGGTCGACGAGGTTGAACCGGACGACTGTGAAGGCCATGACGAAACGTCCCCCTCCGCCGGGTGCGAGCGTGGCGAGGGGGGACGTTAGCTGACGCAGCGTCAGATGGGAACGGTCTCGGGCTCGCGCTCTTCCACGGGCGCCGGGGTGGTGACGGAGGCGCTCTCGCGCGGCAGGAACGCGTACAGGCCCGCGGCGATCACGATCGTCGCGGCCCAGCCCAGGCCGTTCTCGCCGATCCACGACGGGGCCAGCGGGCCCGCGAACCAGTCGACCTTGGTGAAGAGCAGACCGACGACGAGCGCCGTGCCCCAGGCGGCCATCGCCTGCCAGGCGAAGCCGCCGCGGTACCAGTAGGCGCTGGTGCGGGTGGTGTCCATCAGGGCCTCGCCGTCGTACGTGCGCCGGCGCAGCATGTCGATGCCGAAGACGCCGATCCACGCCGAGAACGCCACGGCCAGCAGCGTCAGGAAGGAGATGAACGAGCCGATGAAACTGGTCGCCACCACCATCAGCAGGAAGCCGAAGACGAGCGAGATGACCGCGTTCACGCTGACCGCCCAGGCGCGCGGCACATTGATGCCCAGCGTCTGCGCGGTGAAGCCGGCCGAGTACATGGACATCGAGTTGATCAGCAGCATGCCGATGAGCGCGATCAGCAGATACGGCACCGAGATCCAGGCGGGCAGCAGCTCGCCGATGAACGACACGGGGTCCTGGGCCGAGGCCAGGTCGGGGGTGGCCACCGCCATCACCGCGCCCATCAGCACCATCGGAAGCACGACGATGCCGGCGCCGCCGACGGTCGAGCCGACCACCGCGCGGTTCGACGCGGTGCGCGGCAGATAGCGGGTGAAGTCCGGCCCCGAGGGCACCCAGCTGATCCCGCCCGCCGCGATGGTGCCGATGCCGGCGATCATCATGGCCGTGGAACCCGCCGGCTTGGCGAGGACGGCCGACCAGTCGGTGTGGGTGACGAGATAGCCGAGCACGAGCACCGAGAAGGCGCCGAAGAGATAGGTCGACCACTTGCTGCACACGCGCAGGGCGTTGATGCCGAGCCCGGAGACCAGGAACGTCGCCGCGACGAAGAGGAGCAGTGCGACGACGATCAGTGCGGTGTTCGACTCGATGCCGAAGAGCAGATCGAGCACGGTCAGCAGCGCGTAGGCGCCGGTGACGGCGTTGATCGTCTCCCAGCCCCAGCGGGCCACCCAGATCAGGGAGCCGGGGAAGAGGTTGCCGCGCTGGCCGAACACCGCGCGGGAGAGCGCCATGCCCGGGGAGCCGCCGCGCTTTCCGGCGAGGGAGATCAGTCCGACGATCCCGTACGAGATCACCGGTGCCGTGACGCCGACGACCAGGACCTGCCAGATGTTGAGGCCGTTGAAGACGATCATCCCGGCGCCCATCGTGAGCAGCAGCACACTGATGTTCGCGGCGACCCAGGTGGGGAAGAGTTCGCGGACGTGGCCGGTGCGCTCGTCATCGGGGACGGGCTCGAGGCCGCGGGTCTCTATCGCGCCTTCGGATTCGGAGGCGTGGGGCATGGAAGAGGCTCCGTACGGGTGGGGGAGAAACTCAACTATCGTACGTTCCCCCCAAAAGGAGCAAATCCCCGGCTCGAATCTTGTGTGATCCTCTGAGAACGCTTTTCGGTGCCGGGCGTGGCCGATACTGGGTGGGTTATGGAAATCGTCATCCTTGCTGTAGTCATCGCTCTGGTCGCGGTCGGCGCGATCAGCGGGCTCGTGATCGGCAGCCGCCGGAAGAAGCAGCTGCCGCCGTCCCCGCCGTCGAGCACGCCGACCATCACCGCTCCGCCCGCCGAGCCGCACGTCGGCGAGGAGGCGGAGACCCCGCGGGAGGAACCGCGCCGCACCATCGAGGAGGTCGACCTCCCCACCGCGGAGGAGGCGCCCGAAGCCCCGGTCGCGGTCGATGAGCCGGTCGTCGAGGAGCCCGCGGCTCCCGCGATCGAGGTCCCGGAACCGACCGCGGGCCGTCTCGTACGACTCCGCGCCCGGCTGGCCCGCTCGCAGAACGCGCTCGGCAAGGGGCTGCTGACCCTGCTCTCGCGCGAACACCTCGACGAGGAGACGTGGGAGGAGATCGAGGACACCCTCCTCACCGCGGACATCGGTGTCGCGCCGACGCAGGAGCTGGTCGAGCACCTGCGTGAGCGTGTGAAGGTGCTGGGCACCCGCACGCCCGACGAACTGCGCGGGCTGCTCCGCGACGAGCTGCTGCAACTGGTGGGCACGGACTTCGACCGCGCGGTGAAGACCGAGAGCGGCCTCGACACCCCGGGCGTCGTCATGGTGGTCGGCGTCAACGGCACCGGCAAGACCACGACGACGGGCAAGCTGGCGCGGGTCCTGGTGGCCGACGGCCGGTCGGTGGTGCTCGGCGCCGCCGACACCTTCCGGGCGGCGGCGGCCGATCAGCTCCAGACGTGGGGCGAGCGCGTCGGCGCGCGTACGGTACGCGGCCCGGAGGGCGGCGACCCGGCGTCGATCGCCTTCGACGCGGTCAAGGAGGGCATCGCCGAGGGGGCCGATGTCGTGCTGATCGACACGGCGGGCCGCCTCCACACGAAGACCGGCCTGATGGACGAGCTCGGCAAGGTCAAGCGCGTCGTGGAGAAGCACGGCCCGCTGGACGAGGTGCTGCTGGTCCTCGACGCGACGACCGGCCAGAACGGCCTGGTCCAGGCGCGGGTCTTCGCCGAGGTCGTGGACATCACCGGCATCGTGCTGACCAAGCTCGACGGCACGGCCAAGGGCGGCATCGTCGTCGCGGTCCAGCGGGAGCTGGGCGTTCCGGTGAAGCTGGTCGGCCTGGGCGAGGGCCCGGATGATCTGGCGCCCTTCGAGCCCGAGGCGTTCGTCGACGCCCTGATCGGCGACTAGGGGGGCCTGCTCCCCGGCCGAACGACCCGGCCCCGCGCTCACGATGGCGAGCGCGGGGCCGGGTCGTTCGCGGTGGGTGCCGTGGGTGCCGTGGGTGCCGTAGATGTGGTGCGTGCCGGGGGTGTCGCGGGGCCTTCAGACCGCCGAGCGGTGGCAGATGTACGCCAGGGTGCCGAGCAGGAGGCGGGCCTGCGGCGGGGTGGCCGTGGTGTCCAGGGATGGCGGGCGAAGCCAGTGCACCGGGCCCAGGCCCGCGTGGTCGGAGGGCGGAGCCGTGATGTGCGCGCCGGGGCCGAGGCAGTGGAGGTCGAGGTCCGCGTCGTCCCAGCCCATCCGGTAGAGGAGCTGGGGCAGCTCGGACGCGGCGCCCGGCGCCACGAAGAACTGGGCGCGGTCGGCCGGGGTGGCGCTGACCGGGCCCAGGGGGAGCCCCATGCGCTCCAGCCGGACCAGCGCGCGGCGCCCCGCCGCGAGCGCCACGTCCAGCACGTCGAAGGTGCGGCCCGTCGGCAGCAGCACCGCCGCACCTGGCACCTGTGCCCATGCCTTCGCCGCCTCGTCCAGCGTCGACCCGGCCGGCAGCTCGGGCGCGAAGTCCAGCGGATGCGCCCCGGGGGCCTCGCACCGGGCGTCCCCGCAGGAGCACTGCCCCGCCGACGCCCGCGCGCCCGGGACCACGTCCCAGCCCCACAGTCCTGTGTACTCGGCCACGGCCGTGACCTCTGTCGTGCGGCCGCGGCGCCGTGAGCCTGGCCGGATCTCCCGGACCCGGGAACCGCCGATCGTGAAGCCCATGCCCCCTCCAACGGGTCGAACTCGCCGGTGGTTACGACCCGGAGTGACCCGGTGACGCAGAGTCGCAAAATCTTCGGTTCCTGCCCGGACCCGAAGGCGCCCCGCGGCACTCGGGGTGGTGCGTCCCGGTCTGCGCGCCCTGGCGCGCAACGCTCCGCCCACTCCTGCTCGTCCCGATGTCAAGTGAATCGCGGGAAGGCCTCGGCCGGTTCATTCGAAGGGGTGGCGAATGGTGGCGTTTCTGGAATCGCCATGGCGGGAGCGGTGATCGTAGGATTACTTTCAGTGCACGAACCCCGGAAGTCACCGCACTCGCGGGTATGCCGGAGGCAAATCGATTTCCCGTTCGACGGAGTGCAACTCCCGTACGGGGAGCGGCGACCGACGGCATTCTGGTACCGGTTCGCGCGCGAAGGCGGCGTGATGCAGCGCCTTGCTCTGGGTAAGCAGCCCTGGGTAATCAGTACGACAGCAACCAGTGCAACCAGCACGACAGAGTCAGTACGACAGAGCCGGTACGAGAGCAAGACGACGGCAGGACGACGGCAGCCACGAAGGCGGCATCGGATGGGGGCGTTCCAGTGAGCGGCAGCGGCGCAGACGGTACGGCCACCGGCAAGCGCCCGAACGAGCAGCTGAGCTCGTGGTTCGTGCGCAGCGGCTGGTCCAAGGGCGAGCTCGCACGGCAGGTGAACCGCAGGGCACGCCAGATGGGCGCGCACCACATCAGCACGGACACCTCGCGCGTACGGCGCTGGCTCGACGGCGAGCAGCCGCGCGAGCCGATCCCGCGCATCCTCTCCGAGCTGTTCTCCGAACGCTTCGGCAGTGTCGTCGCCGTCGAGGACCTGGGCCTGCGCACCGCCCACCAGTCGCCCTCCGTGTCCGGAGTCGATCTGCCCTGGGCCGGACCGCAGACCGTCGCCCTGCTCAGCGAGTTCTCGCGCAGCGACCTCATGCTCGCCCGCCGCGGCTTCCTCGGCACCTCGCTCGCGCTCTCCGCGGGCCCCGCCCTCATCGAGCCCATGCAGCGCTGGCTGGTTCCCGGCCCCGCCGCCGAAGCGGGATCGCCCGAGGCGGCCTCCGCGCCGCGCCGCCCCTCCCGGCTCTCCAAGCCCGAGCTCGACCTGCTGGAGTCCACCACCGCGATGTTCCGCCAGTGGGACGCCCAGTGCGGCGGCGGGCTGCGCCGCAAGGCGGTCATCGGCCAGCTCCACGAGGTGACCGACCTCCTCCAGGAGACCCACCCGGAGGCCACCACGATGCGGCTCTTCAAGTGCGCCGCCGAACTGTCCGAGCTGGCCGGCTGGATGAGCTACGACGTCGGCCTCCAGCCCACCGCGCAGAAGTACTTCGTCCTCGCTCTGCACGCCGCCAAGGAAGCCGGCGACAAGCCCCTCGGCTCGTACATCCTCTCGTCCATGAGCCGCCAGATGATCCACCTCGGCCGGCCCGACGACGCCCTGGAGCTCATCCACCTCGCCCAGTACGGCAGCCGCGACTGCGCCACCCCGCGCACCCAGGCGATGCTGTATGCGATGGAGGCCCGGGCGTACGCCAGCATGGGCCAGCCCAGCAAGACCAAGCGGGCCGTCCGCATGGCCGAGGACACCTTCACCGACGCGCTCGAGGAGCGCGGCGAGCCCGAGCCCGACTGGATCCGCTTCTTCTCCGAGGCCGAGCTCAACGCCGAGAACGCCCACTCGTACCGCGACCTCGCCTATGTCGCGGGGCGCAGCCCCACGTACGCCTCGCTCGCCGAGCCCGTCATGGAGCGCGCCGTGGAGCTCTTCCACGAGGACGGCGAGCACCAGCGCTCGTATGCACTGAACCTCATCGGCATGGCCACCGTGCATCTGCTGAAGAGGGAGCCCGAGCAGTCCACCCACCTCGCCGAGCAGGCCCTGCACATCGCCAAGCGGATCCGCTCCGAGCGGGTCAACACCCGGCTCCGCAAGACCGTCGACACGGCGGCCAGGGACTTCGGCGACGTCGCCGAGGTCGCCCGGCTCACCGACCTGCTCACCGCCCAGCTGCCCGAGACGGCGGAAGCCGTCTGACCCGGGACGGCGGAAGCCGTCCACAGCGGGCAGGCACCCCCGGAGCCCGGCGCGGCGGTCACCCCGGAAGCCCGACTCGGCCCCCCACGCCAGGCCAACCGGGTGACCGTCGCGACCGGCACAGGGCGCCACGGAGGACACCTCCGCGGAGGGTACGCGCGTGATGTTTTCGTGACCCTCCAGTTCATTCGGGCGTAACACGCCCGACCTCTTCGTCACTGCGGCGAAACATCGTGCGGCATCGTCGGAAACGGCGGCGCGCCAACCTCAGGGCGCATAACCGGCCGACCCCTTATCCAGCCGCACCGGTTCCCCAGCCGCCACGGCTCAGCCCCGCACAGGCCGTACGACGACGAGGAGACGCCGATGCCTCCAGGCATCACGACGCTTGCCGCAGACGCCCCCGAGCTGTCTGCCGCCAACACCGGGTTCATGCTCATCTGCTCCGCTCTGGTGATGCTCATGACGCCGGGCCTGGCCTTCTTCTACGGAGGCATGGTCAGGGTCAAGAGCACCCTCAACATGCTGATGATGAGCTTCATCAGCCTCGGGATCGTCACGATCCTCTGGGTGCTGTACGGCTTCAGCCTCGCCTTCGGCACCGACTCCGGCTCGCTCATCGGCTGGAGCTCCGACTACGTCGGACTGAGCGGCATCGGGCTGACCCAGCTGTGGGACGGCTACACCATCCCGGTGTACGTCTTCGCCGTCTTCCAGCTGATGTTCGCGATCATCACGCCCGCCCTGATCAGCGGTGCGCTCGCGGACCGGGTCAAGTTCACCGCCTGGGCGCTGTTCGTCGCCCTGTGGGTCACCGTCGTCTACTTCCCGGTCGCGCACTGGGTGTGGGGCGCGGGCGGCTGGCTGTTCGAGCTCGGCGTCATCGACTTCGCCGGCGGTACCGCCGTCCACATCAACGCCGGTGCCGCGGCCCTCGGCGTGATCCTCGTCATCGGCAAGCGCGTCGGCTTCAAGAGGGACCCGATGCGGCCGCACAGCCTGCCGCTGGTGATGCTCGGCGCCGGGCTGCTGTGGTTCGGCTGGTTCGGCTTCAACGCCGGCTCCTGGCTCGGCAACGACGACGGCGTCGGCGCGGTGATGTTCGTCAACACGCAGGTCGCCACCGCCGCCGCGATGCTCGCCTGGCTCGCCTACGAGAAGATCCGCCACGGCTCCTTCACCACCCTCGGCGCCGCCTCCGGTGCGGTCGCGGGCCTCGTGGCCATCACCCCGTCCGGCGGCTCGGTCAGCCCGCTCGGTGCCATCGCCGTCGGTGCCATCGCCGGTCTGCTGTGCGCCATGGCCGTCGGTCTGAAGTACAAGTTCGGCTACGACGACTCCCTCGACGTCGTCGGTGTCCACCTCGTCGGCGGTGTCGTCGGCTCCCTGCTCGTCGGCTTCTTCGCCACCGGCGGTGTCCAGTCCGACGCCAAGGGCCTCTTCTACGGCGGCGGCCTCGACCAGCTCGGCAAGCAGGCCGTGGGCGTGTTCGCCGTCCTCGCCTACTCTCTGATCGTCTCCGCGCTCCTCGCCCTCGTCCTCGACAAGACGATCGGCATGAGGGTCACCGAGGACGACGAGATCTCCGGCATCGACCAGATCGAGCACGCCGAGACCGCGTACGACTTCAGCGGAGCGGGCGGCGGCGCCGGATCCCGCAAGGCAGCCCCCGCATCCGCCGACACCGTGGCAGCCGCACCGAAGAACAAGAAGGTGGACGCATGAAGCTCATCACCGCAGTCGTGAAGCCGCACCGGCTGGACGAGATCAAGGAGGCCCTCCAGGCCTTCGGCATCCAGGGACTCACGGTCACCGAGGCCAGCGGCTACGGACGGCAGCGCGGACACACCGAGGTCTACCGGGGCGCCGAGTACACCGTGGACCTCGTCCCCAAGATCCGCATCGAGGTGCTCGTCGAGGACGATGACGCCGAACAGCTCATCGACGTGGTGGTGAAGGCGGCCCGAACCGGCAAGATCGGTGACGGCAAGGTGTGGAGCGTGCCGGTCGAGACGGCGGTCCGGGTGCGGACCGGCGAACGCGGACCGGACGCGCTGTAGACGGGAGTTGCTGGGTGACGAGCCTCGATGTGACCACTGAAGCGGAAGACTCGGGACCCAGCGGCTACGCGGCGGCCCGGCTGCGCCTCCTCCAGGAGAAGGCGCGGTCCGGGCCGCCGCGCCGTGCCGCCCTGGCCCGGCTGACCGACGACTGGCTCTCCGCGCTGTTCACCACAGCCGCGCAGAGCCTCGGAGTCCGCGGCGCCGCGCTGGTCGCCGTCGGCGGGTACGGACGCGGCGAACTCTCCCCGCGCAGCGACCTCGACCTGCTCCTGCTGCACGACGGCAGCGCCGACAGCGGCGCGGTCGCCTCACTCGCCGACCGGATCTGGTACCCGGTCTGGGACCTCGGCCTGGCCCTCGACCACTCCGTGCGCACCCCCGCCGAGGCCCGCAGGACCGCGGGCGACGACCTCAAGGTGCAGCTCGGCCTCCTCGACGCCCGGGGCATCGCCGGAGACCTGGGTCTCGTCGCCGGGCTGCGCAGCGCCGTCCTCGCCGACTGGCGCAACCAGGCCCCCAAGCGGCTCCCGGAGCTCGACGAGCTCTGCCGCGAACGGGCCGAACGCCAGGGCGAGCTCCAGTTCCTGCTGGAACCCGATCTCAAGGAGGCCCGTGGCGGCCTGCGCGACGCCACCGCCCTGCGCGCCGTCGCCGCCTCCTGGCTCGCCGACGCCCCCCGCGAAGGGCTCGCCGACGCCCGCCGCGTCCTCCTCGACACCCGCGACGCCCTGCACCTGACCACCGGCCGCGCCACCGACCGGCTCGCCCTGCAGGAGCAGGACCAGGTCGCCGGCGAACTCGGCCTGCTGGACGCCGACGCCCTGCTGCGCCAGGTGTACGAGGCCGCGCGGACCGTCTCGTACGCCTCCGACGTCACCTGGCGCGAGGTGAACCGGGTGCTCAAGGCACGGTCGGCGCGGCCCCGGCTGCGCGCCATGTTCGCGGGCGGCCGCAGGCCAGAGCCGGAGCGCACCCCGCTCGCCGACGGTGTCGTCGAGATGGACGGCGAAGCCGTCCTCGCCCGCACCGCCAAGCCGGAGCGCGACCCCGTGCTGCCGCTGCGGGCGGCCGCCGCGGCGGCCCAGTCCGGGCTGCCGCTGTCGCTGCACGCCGTACGCCACCTCGCCGCGGCCGCCAAGCCGTTGCCCGTGCCCTGGCCGGCCGAGGCCCGCGAGGAACTCGTCACGCTCCTCGGCGCCGGCGAGCCCACCGTCGCCGTATGGGAGGCCCTGGAGGCCGAGGGCCTGATCACCCGGCTGCTGCCGGACTGGGAGCGCGTGCGCTGCCGCCCCCAGCGCAACGCCGTGCACACCTGGACCGTCGACCGGCACCTCGTCGAGGCCGCCGTCCGCGCCTCGGCCCTCACCCGGCGCGTCGGCCGTCCCGACCTGCTCCTCGTCGCCGCGCTCCTCCACGACATCGGCAAGGGCTGGCCGGGCGACCACTCCGTGGCCGGTGAGACCATCGCCCGCGACATGGCCGCCCGGGTCGGCTTCGACAAGCACGACGTCGGCGTCATCGCCACGCTCGTACGCCACCACCTGCTGCTCATCGAGACCGCGACCCGGCGCGACCTCGACGACCCGGCGACCGTGCGCGCCGTCGCCGACGTCGTGGGATCACTGGGCACGCTGGAGCTGCTGCACGCGCTCACCGAGGCCGACGGTCTGGCCACCGGGCCCGCCGCCTGGTCCGCCTGGCGCGGCTCCCTCGTCGCCGACCTGGTCAAACGGGTCGCCGGGGTACTCGCGGGGGAGAGCTCAGCCGAGCCGGAGCCCGCGGCGCCCAGTGCCGAGGAGGAGCGCCTCGCCATCGAGGCGCACCGCACCCGTGGTCCCGTACTCGCCCTGCACGCCCAGGCCGAGACCCCGCTGCCGGACGCCGAACCGGAGCCCGTCGGTGTCGAGCTGCTGATCGCGCTGCCCGACCAGCCGGGTGTGCTGCCCGCGGTCGCGGGCGTCCTCGCCCTGCACCGGCTCACCGTCCGCGCCGCCGACCTGCGCGCCGTCGACCTGCCGGGCGAGGTGGGCCCCGGCTCCGTCCTGCTGCTGAACTGGCGGGTCGCGGCAGCGTACGGATCGCTGCCGCAGGCGGCCCGGCTCCGCGCCGACCTCGTACGTGCCCTCGACGGTTCGCTGGACATCCCGGCCCGGCTCGCCGAGCGGGACGCGGCGTATCCGCGCCGGCGCGGGGTGAAGGCCCCACCGCCGCGGGTCACGGTCGCCTCCGCCGCCTCCCGCCTCGCCACGGTCATCGAGGTCCGCGCCCAGGACGCCCCCGGGCTGCTGCACCGCATCGGCCACGCGCTCGAATCGGCGGCCGTGCGGGTCCGCAGCGCGCATGTGTCGACGCTGGGCGCCAACGCGGTCGATGCGTTCTACGTCACAGGCCCCGAAGGGGCGCCGCTGCCCACGGGCGAGGCGGGCGAGGTGGCCCGGACGCTGGAGGCGGCGCTGCGGGGATGACGGATGACGTGCTCGGCGGGTGAGCCGAAGAGGCGCGCGGGCGTCGCATGGGAGAACGCGCGGAGGCCCCGGGGTACGAGGGGCCGAGCGGGGCCGAGCACGATCGGCCCCGCTCGCGCGCGGAGGCCCCGGGGTACGAGGGGCCGAGCGGGGGCGGAGCGGGGCCGAGCACGATCGGCCGTCGACGCACGCTGAAGCGCCTCGGAGGCGGACCGAGCCGCTGAACGAGACAGGGCAGACCCCATCCCACGCGTCCGGATACCCTGGGGAGACATCTGTCCGCCCGCCCCCGAGACCTGAGGATCCGCGACCACCGTGTTCGACACCCTCTCCGACCGCCTTGCAGCGACATTCAAGAACCTCCGGGGCAAGGGCCGCCTGTCCGAGGCGGACATCGACGCCACGGCGCGCGAGATCCGTATCGCGCTGCTCGAGGCCGATGTCGCACTGCCCGTCGTCCGCGCCTTCATCAAGCAGATCAAGGAGCGGGCGCTCGGCGCCGAGGTGTCGCAGGCGCTGAACCCGGCCCAGCAGGTCATCAAGATCGTCAACGAGGAGCTCATCGGCATCCTCGGCGGTGAGACCCGCCGGCTGCGCTTCGCCAAGCAGCCGCCCACCGTGATCATGCTCGCCGGTCTCCAGGGCGCCGGTAAGACGACGCTGGCCGGAAAGCTCGGTCTCTGGCTGAAGAGCCAGGGCCACTCGCCGCTGCTCGTCGCCTGTGACCTCCAGCGCCCCAACGCCGTCACCCAGCTCGGCGTGGTCGCCGAGCGCGCGGGCGTCGCCTTCTTCGGCCCCCAACCGGGCAACGGCGTGGGCGACCCGGTGCAGGTCGCCAAGGAGTCGATCGAGTACGCGAAGACGAAGGTCCACGACATCGTCATCGTCGACACCGCGGGCCGCCTCGGTATCGACCAGGAGATGATGCAGCAGGCCGCGGACATCCGCGACGCGGTCAGCCCCGACGAGGTCCTCTTCGTCGTCGACGCGATGATCGGTCAGGACGCCGTCAACACGGCGGAGGCCTTCCGCGACGGCGTCGGCTTCGACGGCGTCGTCCTCTCCAAGCTCGACGGCGACGCCCGCGGTGGTGCCGCGCTCTCCATCGCGCACGTCACCGGCAAGCAGATCATGTTCGCCTCCAACGGCGAGAAGCTGGACGAGTTCGACGCGTTCCACCCGGACCGCATGGCGTCCCGCATCCTCGGCATGGGCGACATGCTCTCGCTCATCGAGAAGGCCGAGCAGACCTTCAGCCAGGAAGAGGCCGCCAAGATGGCCTCCAAGCTGGCGAGCAGCAAGGGCAAGGACTTCACGCTCGACGACTTCCTGGCGCAGATGGAGCAGGTGCGGAAGATGGGCTCCATCTCCAAGCTGCTCGGCATGCTGCCCGGCATGGGCCAGATCAAGGACCAGATCAACAACATCGACGAGCGCGACGTGGACCGCACGGCCGCGATCATCAAGTCGATGACCCCTGCCGAGCGCCAGGACCCGACGATCCTCAACGGCTCGCGCCGGGCCCGTGTCGCCAAGGGTTCGGGTGTCGACGTCAGCGCGGTGAAGAACCTGGTCGAGCGGTTCTTCGAGGCCCGCAAGATGATGTCCCGGATGGCCCAGGGCGGCGGCATGCCCGGCATGCCGGGGATCCCGGGCATGGGTGGCGGTCCCGGCCGCCAGAAGAAGCAGCAGAAGCAGGCCAAGGGCAAGCGCAAGAGCGGTAACCCGATGAAGCGCAAGGCCGACGAGCAGGCGGCCGCCGCCCGCCGCGAGCAGGCGGCCGCTCAGGGCAACGCCTTCGGGCTGCCGGCGGGTGGCGGGAACCAGGACTTCGAGCTCCCGGACGAGTTCAAGAAGTTCATGGGCTGACGCCCCTGAGCATGGGAAGGGGGCCCCGCGGGCACGGACCGCGGGGCCCTCGGCCGTCTGCCGCCGCTCCCGGTGGCGGGAGCCCGGGATGTGTGCGGTCATGGGCAGAGATCCGGCCGGAGTGCCGATCACGGATCAGGCATCCCGCAGCACCGATCACGGATCCCGATCACGGACCTCGATCACGGATCCGATCACCGGTCCCGATCACCGGTCCCGATCACCGGTCCCGATCACCGATCCGGTCGCGGAGCAGGGAGCAGGAGGGCAGCGTGGCCAATCCCGTACCCCCGCGCGATCGCACCGACCAGCCCTGGCGCTCCGAGGGAGCCCCGCCGCCACCGCCGCCGAAGCGCAAGATGCCCGGTGGCTGGATCGGACTGGCCGTCTCGGCGTTCGTCGTCTTCCTCGCCGCCTTCCTGGCGCTGTCGTACTTCACGGACGGCGGAGAGCCGACCATTTCGTACACCGAGTTCAGCAAGCAGGTCGGGGCCGGGAACGTCACCAAGATCTACGCCAAGGGCGATGCCATCCAGGGCGAGCTGAAGAACGAGCAGCCGGTCCCGGACGGCGGCGGGGACTACCGGAAGTTCACCACCCAGCGGCCCGCCTTCGCCGACGACGACCTCTGGCAGCAGCTCACCCGGCAGGGCGTCACCGTGACGGCGGAGCCCGTCGTCAGCGAGCGCAGTTTTCTGGCCAACCTGCTGTTCTCGCTCGCCCCGATCGCGCTGCTCGTCCTGCTCTGGGTCCTCCTCGCGCGCCGGATGGGAGGGGCGATGGGCGGCGGCCCGCTCGGCCGGAAGGCGCCGCCCAAGCCCGTCGAGCTCGTACGCGGCGGGCGCACCACCTTCGAGGACGTGGCCGGGATCGACGAGGTCGCGGGCGAGCTCAACGATGTCGTCGACTTCCTCAAGAACCCGCAGGCATACCGCGAGATGGGCGCCCGGATGCCCGGCGGGGTGCTTCTCTCGGGTCCCCCTGGCACGGGGAAGACCCTGCTCGCGCGGGCCGTGGCGGGTGAGGCGGGGGTGCCGTTCTTCTCCGCGTCCGCCTCGGAGTTCATCGAGATGATCGTCGGTGTGGGCGCCTCTCGGGTACGGGAGCTCTTCGCCGAGGCGCGCAAGGTCGCCCCGGCGATCATCTTCATCGACGAGATCGACACCATCGGCCGGATCCGCGGCGGCGGCGCGAGCATCGGCGGCCACGACGAGCGCGAGCAGACCCTCAACCAGATCCTGACCGAGATGGACGGTTTCACCGGCTCCGAGGGCGTCGTCGTGCTCGCCGCCACCAACCGCGCCGACGTCCTCGACCCCGCGCTCACCCGGCCCGGCCGCTTCGACCGGATCGTGCAGGTCAGCCCGCCCGACCGGGGCGGCCGAGAAGCCATCCTGCGGATCCACACCCGGGAGATCCCGCTCGCCGAGACCGTCGACCTCGCGCAAGTGGCCCGTACGACACCGGGCATGACCGGCGCCGAACTGGCCAACCTCGCCAACGAGGCCGCGCTGCTCGCGGTCAAGCGCCGGCAGCGCGAGGTCACCCAGGCCGATCTCTCCGACGCCCTCGCGAAGGTCCAGCTCGGCGCCGAGCGGCCGCTCGTGATGCCCGAGGAGGAGCGCCGCAGGACGGCGTACCACGAGAGCGGCCACGCGCTCCTCGGCATGCTCCAGCCGGGCGCCGACCCCGTCCGCAAGATCACGATCGTTCCGCGCGGGCGTGCGCTGGGCGTCACGCTCTCCACCCCGGACGCCGACCGGTACGCGTTCACGGAGGAGTACCTGCGCGGCCGGGTCATCGGCGCGCTCGGCGGTATGGCGGCCGAGCACGTCGTCTTCGGGGTCGTCACCACCGGCTCGGAAAGCGACCTCGAACAGGTCACCGCCCTGGTCCGGGGCATGGCCGGCCGCTGGGGCATGAGCGAACGCGTCGGCCGCTTCACCGCCGTCACGGGCGAGGGCCGCCAGGAGCCGTACGGCCTGTCGGCCGCGCCCGCGACCCTCGACGCCGTCGACCACGAGATGCGCCGCATTGCCGACGAGTGCTACGAGAGCGCCTGCCGCCAACTCCGCGACAACCGCGACCGCCTGGACGCCCTCGCGGAGGCGCTGCTCGTCCACGAGACGCTGGACGAGGAAGCGGCGTACCGGGCGGCGGGGATCGCCCGCCTGACGAAGAACAACGGTGCGCACTGACCCCGTCCGGCGATGGAGGCGGGGCCCCGGCCACCACCGGCCCGGCCACCGCCGTCAGGCCCGCCCGCCACTGGCAGGGTGGGGGTCCCCGGCCACCGCCGCCCGCGAGGGGACGTGTTCCCGAGGCCCGGCCCCGGGAACGAATCCGTCGGTGGCCCTACCGCGTACGCGCGATCACGTACCGGAAGACGTTCGGCATCCACACCGTCCCGTCACCCCGCACGTACCCGTGCAGCGCCTCCGTGATCTCCTTCTCCACCTGCGCCTGGTCCGTCGCTCGTACCGCCGGGTCGAACAGTCCCGTCGACAGCAGCCCCCGTACCGCGCTCTCCAGGTCCGCGTAGCCGAAGGGGCAGGCCACCCGGCCCGAGCCGTCCGGCTTGAGGCCCGCCCTGGTGGCGACGTCCTCCAGGTCGTCCCGCCGGGTCTGCCGCCAGCCGCCGTCCCCGCGCAGCCGCTCCGTGAGGCGGCTCGCGACCCGCAGCACCACGGAGGTGGCGCAGCGCTCCGGCGGTCCCCAGCCCGCGAGGACGACCGCGGCGCCGCGCCCGGCGAGCGGAACCACTGCCTCCAGCGTCGGCACGAGCCCGTCCGAGTCGCCTGCCGTACACCCGATCGGCTGAAAAACCGTGATCACATCGAACCGGGGGAGCGAGAGCTCGGCCGCCTCGTCGGGGCCGCCCTCCACCAGCCGTGCCCCCTGCGGCGCACGCGCCTCCCGGTCGGGCTCCGGTGTCAGCAGCCGTTCGCGCGCCAGTTCGATCCGCGAGGCGTCCGTGTCGAGGCCCGTGACGCTCGCCCCGCGCGCCGCGGCCATCAGCAGGGCCAGACCGGAGCCGCAGCCGAGCCCCAGCACCCGGGAGCCCGCATCGACCTCCAGGTGCTCGTACACCGCCTCGTAGAGGGGCACCAGCATCCGCTCCTGGATCTCGGCCCAGTCACGGGCACGGCCCGCCGGGTCGGGGGGCGCGGAGGCCGTGCGGGGGTGGTGCCGGACGAGCGTAGGTGTCATCGAGAAGCGCCCCAATCCGCCGAGAGGTCAGCTGTGCCCGGATGGACAGCCCCCCGTGTACATGCGCTCTGGACCCCCTCCGTATGCCAGAAAACTGCGCATCCGTCCGTACGTCCAGAGGTCGCGCCGCAAAGCCTGACGCGCCCTGGGCCGTGCGCCCCCGCGCCCGGGAAATCGAGTCCTCATCAAGCGTGCGGCAGCCGTACGATTCCCGCCATGGCAAAGGCACCCGTTCTCACGCCGCAGGCCGAGGACTTCCCCCGCTGGTACCAGGACTTGATCACCAAGGCCGAGCTCGCCGACAACGGCCCGGTGCGCGGCACGATGGTCATCCGGCCGTACGGCTACGGGCTCTGGGAACGGATGCAGCAGGAGATGGACGCCCGCATCAAGGAGGCCGGGGCGTCCAACGCCTACTTCCCGCTCTTCATCCCGCAGTCGTACCTGACGAAGGAGGCCGAGCACGTCGAGGGCTTCGCCCCCGAGCTCGCCGTCGTCACACACGGCGGCGGCAAGGAGCTGGAGGAGCCGGTCGTCGTCCGCCCCACCTCCGAGACGATCATCAACGACTACTTCGCCAAGTGGATCCAGAGCTACCGGGATCTGCCGCTGCTCATCAACCAGTGGGCGAACGTGGTCCGCTGGGAGCTGCGCCCCCGGGTCTTCCTCCGTACGACCGAGTTCCTCTGGCAGGAGGGCCACACCGCCCACGCCACCTACGAGGAGGCCCGGGAGTATGCCGCCCACATCCACCGCAACGTCTACGCCGACTTCATGGTGAACGTCCTGGCCATGGACGTCGTCCTGGGCCGCAAGACGGCCCGGGAGCGCTTCGCGGGCGCCGTCAACACCCTTACGCTGGAAGGCATGATGGGCGACGGCAAGGCCCTCCAGATGGGCACGAGCCATGAGCTCGGCACCAACTTCTCCAAGGCCTTCAACACCACCTACCTGTCGAAGGACGGCACGCAGGAGCTGGCCTGGCAGACCTCGTGGGGCTCCTCCACCCGCATGGTCGGCGGCCTGATCATGACCCATGGCGACGACGACGGACTGCGCGTCCCGCCCCGGCTCGCCCCCGTCCAGGCCGTCGTCCTCGCCATCAAGGGCGACGACGCGGTGCTCGCCGCGGTGCGCGAGACCGGTGAGCGGCTCAGGGCCGCGGGCATCCGCGTCCAGGTCGACGACCGCACGGACACCCCCTTCGGCCGCCGCGCCGTCGACTGGGAGCTCAAGGGTGTCCCGCTGCGGGTCGAGATCGGTCCGCGCGACCTGGAGAACGGCACGGCGATGCTGGCCCGACGCATCCCCGGGGGCAAGGAGCCCGTCGCGCTCGACGGGCTCGCCGCGCTGCTGCCCACGATCCTGGAGGAGGACCAGGCGCTGCTGCTGCGCCGGTCCCGGGAGCGCCGGGAATCCCGCACGGCCGATGTGACCACGATCGAGGAGGCCGCCGAGGCCGCCGTCGCCGGCGGCTGGGCGCGCATCCCGTGGGCGGTGCTCGGCCCCGAGGGCGAGGCGCTCCTCGCCGATCAGGCCGTGTCCGTTCGGTGCCTGGTCGCGGAGGACGGGTCGGTGCCGGAGTCCGACGACGCGCCGGGTACGCTCGCGATCGTCTCGCGCGCCTATTGACCCGCGCCACCCGCCCGTGCCGGCGCGCGTACGCGGCGCACGCCCGGCCGACCCCGCCGGTGCCCGCCGGGCGTACGCGCCACTACGTACCGGCTTGGTGTGAGCTGTGTGACTTCTCCGCAGATCAGCGCACCCGCCCTCGTCAGGACGCATCAACGGCAACTGACGGGTACGTGCAAATTATTTGGGATGCCCCGGAATGGAACCCGAGGGCCGCCCGGCTCGTTATCACGACGTGAGCACGACACCACCTGTCCTCGCCGCAGAGCTGGCACAGGCGTGGGCCGACATTCAGCGGCACCACCCCGAGCTGCCGGATCTTGCCGCGCCAGAGTCACTGATCGGAGAGTCCTCGTCGGCCTGCGGCCACGAGCTCTCCTTCGAGCGACTGCTCCATGAGGCAGTCCACGGCATCGCCGCCGCCCGAGGAGTCCGTGACACCTCCCGCGCCGGCCGCTACCACAACCGCCGGTTCCTGGCGATCGCCGAGGAGATGGGCCTGGACCACCCCGAGGAGCCGCATCCGAGCAGTGGTTTCTCGCTGGTCACGCTCAATCCCGAGGCGAAGCGCCGGTACCGCCCGACGATCGAGCGGCTCCAGCGCGCCCTCGCCGCGCACACGGTCGCCACGGCCGCCGACACCAAGCGGAGCTTCCGGGGCCCGGCCGCCCGGCACGGTTCCTCCGGCGGCGGCGTCCGGGTCAAGGCCGTCTGCGACTGCGGCCGCAATGTCAGAGTCGTGCCATCGGTCCTCGCCCAGGCGCCGATCGTCTGCGGCGGCTGCGGAAAGCCGTTCCGTATCCCCGAAGCGGTGGCCGCGGCGAGCTGAGACCGCCGGTGTCCGCCGGTGTCCGTGGGTGTTCGCCTGAGTCCGCGGCGGAGGCCGTCGCCCGCCCGCGCACCCGTGACCGGCCGGAGCCCCGTCCGGGCCCGGCCGGTCACCGGTCCCGGCCTCCCTGCCGATCGGGTGGAATCGGTGTGGCACAATGGCAAGCTGCACTCGACAGTCGCACAGGACCCCTCTCTCCTCCGGCTGACGCGTCCATCGGGCCATCGGGTACCGCAACCCCACGCGGCATCTCGTTGTGCCCAACCACGTCAAAACCAGGAGAACCCACTCCCGTGGCAGTCAAGATCAAGCTGAAGCGTCTGGGCAAGATCCGTTCGCCTCACTACCGCATCGTCGTCGCCGACTCCCGTACCCGCCGTGACGGCCGGGCCATCGAGGAGATCGGGCTGTACCACCCGACGTACAACCCGTCGCGCATCGAGGTCGACTCGGAGCGCGCGCAGTACTGGCTCTCCGTCGGCGCCCAGCCGACCGAGCCCGTCCTCGCCATCCTGAAGCTCACCGGCGACTGGCAGAAGCACAAGGGTCTGCCGGCCCCGGAGAAGGCGCTGCTCCAGCCGGAGACGAAGGAAGACAAGCGCGCTTCCTTCGAGGCCTTCGCCAAGACGCTCGAGGGCGACGACACGAAGGGTGAGGCCATCACCCAGAAGTCGAAGAAGACCGAGAAGAAGGCGGACGAGGCTGCTGAGTCGGCGGCTGCTCCCGCCGAGTCGACCGAGGCCTGAGCATGCTCGAGGAGGCTCTCGAGCACCTCGTGAAGGGCATCGTCGACAACCCGGACGATGTGCAGGTCGCCTCGCGCAACCTGCGTCGCGGGCGGGTGCTGGAGGTCCGGGTGCACCCCGACGACCTCGGCAAGGTGATCGGCCGCAACGGTCGCACCGCGCGTGCCCTGCGTACCGTGGTGGGCGCCATCGGCGGCCGTGGCATCCGTGTCGACCTCGTCGACGTGGACCAGGTCCACTGACTCGATCGAAACACCGGCACGGGCCGGGGAAGGCCGACCGGCCTTCCCCGGCCCGTCGTCGTATGACAGGAGCATTGAGCGTGCAGTTGGTAGTCGGACGAGTCGGCCGTGCCCACGGCATCAAGGGCGAGGTCACCGTAGAGGTACGCACCGACGAGCCGGAGCTGAGGCTCGCGCCCGGAGCCGTGCTCGCCACCGACCCGGCCTCCGCGGGACCGCTGACCATCGAGACGGGCCGCGTGCACAGCGGGCGGCTGCTGCTGCGCTTCGAGGGCGTACGCGACCGCAACGCCGCCGAGGCGCTGCGGAACACCCTGCTCATCGCCGACGTGGACCCGGACGAGCGGCCGGACGAGTCCGACGAGTACTACGACCACCAGCTGATCGATCTGGACGTGGTGCTCGCCGACGGGACGCAGATCGGCCGGATCACCGAGATCTCGCACCTCCCCTCGCAGGACCTCCTCATCGTGGAGCGGCCCGACGGCGGCGAGGTGATGATCCCGTTCGTGGAGAAGATCGTCACCGACATCGACCTGGAGGAGCAGAAGGCCGTCGTCGACCCGCCGCCCGGGCTGATCGACGACCTCGCCGCCCCCGACGAAGTCGCCGACGAGCACAGCGCGTCCGGCCGGGACGAGGAATCCGGGGCAGGCGCCTGATGCGGCTCGACGTCGTCACGATCTTCCCCGAGTACCTGGAGCCGCTGAACGTCTCGCTCGTCGGCAAGGCGCGGGCCCGCGGCGTACTCGACGTCCACGTCCACGATCTGCGGCGGTGGACGTACGACCGGCACAGCACCGTCGACGACACCCCGTACGGCGGCGGCCCCGGCATGGTCATGATGACCGGCCCCTGGGGTGACGCCCTCGACCAGACCCTCGCCGACGGCTACGAGGCCGGAGCGAGCGGCCCGGTGATGGTCGTCCCCACCCCCAGCGGTCGGCCGTTCACCCAGGAACTCGCCGTCGAACTCGCCGAGCGGCCCTGGCTGGTCTTCACCCCCGCCCGGTACGAGGGCATCGACCGCCGCGTCATGGACGAGTACGCGCACCGGATACCGGTCTACGAGGTCTCCATCGGGGACTACGTCCTGGCCGGCGGCGAGGCGGCCGTCCTCGTCATCACGGAGGCGGTGGCGCGGCTGCTCCCGGGCGTCCTCGGGAACGCCGAATCGCACCGCGACGACTCCTTCGCGCCCGGCGCGATGGCGAACCTCCTGGAAGGGCCCGTCTACACCAAGCCCCCGGAGTGGCGCGGGCGCGGCATCCCGGAGGTGCTGCTCAGCGGGCACCACGGGAAGATCGCCCGCTGGCGGCGGGACGAGGCGTTCCGCCGTACGGCCGAGAACCGGCCCGATCTGATCGAGCGCTGCGATCCCTCGGCCTTCGACAAGAAGGACCGTGAGATCCTCTCGATCCTGGGCTGGGCGCCGTCACCCGACGGCCGATTTTGGCGCAGGCCGGAGGCCGTGGAAGAATAGGCCGCTGCCGTACGTCCGGCGTGCGCCCCTGCCACAGGGGGACACGACGCTCGCTCCGACGACGCGGCCCCCATCTCATCTCTTCTATACCGCTGATGACCTGTGGCATCGGCGAAGAAAGCAGACGAACATGTCGCACGTGCTCGATGTCGTCAACGCCGCCTCGCTGCGGACCGACGTCCCCGCCTTCCGTCCCGGTGACACCGTGAACGTCCACGTTCGCGTCATCGAGGGCAACCGCTCCCGTATCCAGCAGTTCAAGGGTGTCGTCATCCGCCGCCAGGGCTCCGGCGTCAGCGAGACCTTCACGGTCCGCAAGGTCTCCTTCTCCGTCGGCGTCGAGCGCACCTTCCCCGTGCACTCCCCGATCTTCGAGAAGATCGAGCTCGTCACCCGCGGTGACGTCCGTCGCGCCAAGCTGTACTACCTGCGCGACCTGCGCGGCAAGGCCGCGAAGATCAAGGAGAAGCGCGAGAACTGAGCCACGGCTCACATCCGCGCCGGGCTTTGGATTTAAGCGGTTCATACGGCGGCCGGATACCATCTGGCCCCGATGGACACCGAAGCACAGCACGTGGAGCGCGACCGCTCCTCCTCACCGGAGACCCGAGGGTCCCGACAGGAGGAGGGGTCGCGCTCCACGCGTTTTTCGCTGCGGCGGGCCGGTCTGCTCGGCGTCGGCTGCGGTGTCCTCCTGCTGGTCGTCAGCCACTTCGTGGTGCAGCCCTTCCTGATCCCCAGCACCTCGATGCAGCCGGCCCTGGAAGTCGGCGACCGGGTGCTCGTGAACAAACTGGCGTACCGCTTCGGGGCCGAGCCGCACCGCGGTGACGTGGTCGTCTTCGACGGCACCGGCTCGTTCCTCCGGGAGGCGCCCGAGGAGAACGCGCTCGCCGGCCTGGTGCGGGGCGCGGGCGCGGCGGTGGGCCTGGCAGAACCGGCCGATACCGACTTCGTGAAGCGCGTCATCGGTGTCGGCGGCGACCGGGTCGTCTGTTGCGACAGGACGGGAAGGCTCGAGGTGAACGGCGTACCGGTCGACGAGAGCTACGTCCACATCGGCGACGCCCCGTCCCGTGTCCCCTTCGACATCGTCGTACCCCGTGACTCGCTGTTCGTCCTCGGCGACCACCGCAGCAGGTCCCGGGACTCCCGCGACCATCTCGGCGAGCCCGGCGGCGGCATGGTGCCCCTCGACAAGGTGGTCGGCAGGGCCGACTGGATCGGCTGGCCGCTCGGCCGCTGGACCGCGCTGGAGCCGGCCGCCGCCTTCGACGCCGTACCCGCACCCGGCGGCGCCCATGGGTAACCGCGGACGGCACGCCAGCCACCGGGCCGACACCCGGCTGCCCACCGGAACCCGCCCCACCAATGGCGAGCGGACCCTCCCCGGCCGCGCGGAACGGCGCAAGCTGGCGCGCAAGGTGAAACGGCGGCGACAGCGGTCCGCGGTGAAGGAAATACCCATCCTCATCACCGTGGCGCTGATGATCGCGCTGGTCCTGAAGACCTTCCTGGTCCAGGCGTTCGTGATCCCGTCGGGGTCGATGGAACAGACGATCCGGATCGACGACCGGGTGCTGGTCGACAAGCTGACGCCGTGGTTCGGCTCCGAGCCGGCGCGCGGTGACGTCGTCGTCTTCAAGGACCCGGGCGGCTGGCTCCGGCAGGAACAGGCGCCCAAGGCGGACGACCCCGTCGGGATCAAGCAGGTCAAGCAGGGGCTGACCTTCATCGGACTGCTGCCGTCGGAGGACGAGCAGGACCTGATCAAGCGCGTCGTCGCGGTCGGCGGCGACACCGTCAAGTGCTGCGACCGGAACGGCAAGGTCACGGTCAACGGCGTGGCACTGAACGAGCCCTACCTGCATCCCGGGAACGCCCCCTCGGAACGGAAGTTCGAAGTGAACGTCCCCTCGGGGCGGCTCTTCGTGATGGGTGACCACCGGGACAACTCGGCGGACTCGCGCTTCCACCTCGACGAGGAGTTCAGCGGCACCGTCTCGCTGGAGGAGGTGGTCGGACGCGCGGTCCTCATCGCGTGGCCGTTCGATCACTGGAGCAAACTGGAGCAGAGAGCGACCTACGCGTCCGTGCCGGATGCGCGTGCCGGGGCGTCCACGGCACATGCTCCGTCGCATAGTGTGTCCTCCCAGGAT
Organism: Streptomyces sp. FIT100; assembly: GCF_024584805.1. NCBI lineage: Bacteria > Bacillati > Actinomycetota > Actinomycetes > Kitasatosporales > Streptomycetaceae > Streptomyces > Streptomyces sp. FIT100. The sequence continues at coordinate 5,769,992 of NZ_CP075715.1, forward strand.
CCCAATGGCATGATCCTGCTCCCGAGCCCTGCGGAACTCCCGCTCGTTATGGGAGTAGTGGGCCTGCGCCGTCTCCGGCGCGGGCGGTCGCACGGAGTGAGGAGTGGATGTGGGGGATTTGGCGGTCGGCGCACGATCCGGACACGACGAGCCGGAGGATCGGCCCGAGCGGCTCGCGAAGCCTTCCCCCGGTCATGGCGGTTCGGGCGGCCCCGGTGGCGGTTCCCGGGGCGCTGAGGGTGGCGCTGCCGGGGGTCCCGGCGGGCCCGCCGGCCGTGCGGACCGTGGCCCCGGCGACCACGACGTCCCGGCCGGCGGAGCTTCCGGAGGCGGTGCGGGCGACGGTGACGAGGCCGCGGACGGCGACGGGCCGGACGGCGGCAGCGAGTCGAGGAAGCACCGGTCGTTCTGGAAGGAACTGCCGCTGCTCATCGGTATCGCCCTCATCCTCGCGCTGCTGATCAAGACCTTCCTGGTGCAGGCGTTCTCGATCCCCTCGGACTCGATGATGAACACGCTGCAGCGGGGCGACCGGGTGCTGGTCGACAAGCTGACGCCCTGGTTCGGCTCCGAGCCGGAGCGAGGCGAGGTCGTCGTCTTCCACGACCCGGGCGGCTGGCTGGAAAGCGCCCTGACCCCCGAGCCCAACGCGCTGCAGCAGTTCCTCAGCTTCATCGGCCTGATGCCCTCGGCCGAGGAGAAGGACCTGATCAAGCGCGTCATCGCGGTCGGCGGCGACACCGTCGAGTGCAAGGAGGGCGGCAAGGTCAAGGTCAACGGCAAGGAGCTCGACGAGTCGTCGTACATCCACCCCGGCAGCACGCCGTGCGACGACGAGCCGTTCGGTCCGATCAAGGTGCCCGAAGGCCGGATCTGGGTGATGGGCGACAACCGGCAGAACTCGCTGGACTCCCGCTACCACCAGGAGCTCCCCGGCAACGGCACCGTCTCGGTCGACGACGTCGTCGGGCGGGCCGTGGTGGTCGCCTGGCCGCTCGGCCGCTGGTCCACGCTGCCCGTGCCGGCCACCTTCGACCAGCCCGGGCTGAACGCCGCGGCCTCGGCCGCCGCCGCGGTCGCGCCGGGTGCGCTGGGGCTCGCGGGCGCGGTGCCGGTCGTGCTGGTACGCAGGAGGCGGCTGACCGCGGCCCAGACCAACGTCCAGACCACCGTGCAGACCGCCGCGCAGACCACCGTGCCGTCGGGTACGGCTGGTGCGAGCACCGGCTGAGGGCTGACCCGCGGGCAACCGGCGGGTAGGGTGCCGCTCGGATCAGCGATGTCGGTCTCCGAGGTGGGAGCGCTGGGATGAGCGGAACGGGACGTACGCAGGACGGCCACGGCCGTCTCGGCAGCGCGCTGTCGGGGCTGGCCGTGGCCGTCGGCTGTGTGCTCTTCCTCGGAGGATTCGTCTGGGGAGCGGTCGAGTACCAGCCCTACACGGTGCCGACGGACTCCATGTCGCCCACCGTCCAGGCGGGCGACCGGGTACTGGCGCAGCGCATCGACGGTTCCGAGGTGCGGCGCGGCGACGTCGTGGTCTTCACCGACTCGGTGTGGGGCGACATGCCGATGGTGAAGCGGGTCGTCGCGGTCGGCGGCGACGAGGTGGCGTGCTGCGACGCGGACGGTCGGACGACCGTCAACGGCAAGCCGCTTGAGGAACCCTATCTGCGCGGCGACGGGCCGGCCTCGCCGCAGTCGTTCACGGCGAACGTGCCCAAGGGGAAGCTGTTCCTCCTCGGCGACGAGCGCATGGGCTCCCAGGACTCCCGCGTCCATCTGCAGGACCCCGGGCAGGGGTCGGTGCCCCGGACCGCCGTAAAGGCCAGGGTGGATGCCGTGGCATGGCCGCTGGGCGGCCTCGTCGAGCGGCCGGAGGGCTTCGCGGAACTGCCCGGCGGGGTGTCGCAGCCGGGGCCGGTGAAGCTGGTCGTCGGGTCGGTGGTGCTGGGTGCCGTGCTGATCCTGGGCGGCGCGGCGTACGGGCCTGTCGCCCGGGTCTTCGGCAGGCGCAGGGCATCGGAAGTCCGGGGCAGGGTGACGGCCGGTGTCTGAACCTGGACCTGGACCTCAGCCGGGACCAGGACCGGGACCGGGACCGGGACTTGGATCTGGACCGGGACTTGGATCTGGACCGGGACTTGGATCTGGACCGGGACTTGGATCTGGACCGGGACCTGGACCGTCTGGATCATCTGAGCCGTCCGAACCGGACGGGCGAGGGCTCGAAGGCGCGCGACTGAGGCCGGTGGCGCGGGTGATCCTGCTCGATCCGGACGACCGCATTCTGCTCATCCACGGGTTCGAGCCGGACGATCCGGCGGATGCGTGGTGGTTCACGCCGGGCGGCGGCGTCGAAGGCGGCGAGACCCGCGAGGAGGCGGCGCTGCGCGAGGTCGCAGAGGAGACCGGGATCACCGATGTGGATCTGGGGCCGGTGATCTGGCAGCGCGTCTGCTCCTTCCCCTTCGACGGCCGGCGCTGGGACCAGGACGAGTGGTACTTCCTGGCCCGTACGAAGCAGACGGCGACGAGCCTCACCGGGCTCACCGGGCTCGAGCAGCGCAGTGTCGCGGGGCTGAGGTGGTGGACCTCCGCGGAACTGTCGGCGGCGCGTGAGACGGTGTATCCGACCAGACTCGCCGAGCTGCTGCGCACGCTGCTCGACGAGGGTCCGCCGAGTGTGCCGGTGGTCCTGGCCCCGGAAATCGCCTGAGGGCCCCGCAGGCTGGCGCACAATAGGGGGACGCACGGCTGAAGGGGAACATGCCATGAGCGCCGAGGACCTCGAGAAGTACGAGACCGAGATGGAGCTGAAGCTCTACCGGGAGTACCGCGACGTCGTCGGTCTGTTCAAATACGTGATCGAGACTGAGCGTCGCTTCTACCTCACCAACGACTACGAGATGCAGGTGCACTCGGTCCAGGGTGAGGTTTTCTTCGAGGTCTCAATGGCGGACGCGTGGGTCTGGGACATGTACAGGCCGGCCAGGTTCGTCAAGCAGGTCCGCGTGCTCACGTTCAAGGACGTGAACATTGAGGAGCTGAACAAGAGCGATCTCGAACTTCCGGGTGGCTGAGTTATCCACAACGGACGGGTTGTCCACCAAGATCCACAAGCTGGGGTGTGACGCGTCAGAGTCGGTGCCGGAGGTGGTGCCGAGATGAACGCGACGCGGGCACTGGGGCGGTACGGCGAGGAGCTGGCGGCACGCAGGCTCAGTGAGGCCGGGATGGCCGTGCTGGCGCGGAACTGGCGATGTGGACGGGTGGGCGAGATCGACATCGTCGCCCGTGACGGCGATGTGGCGGTCATCTGTGAGGTGAAGACCCGCAGAGGCGCTCCGCCGGGATCGGCGGCGGCGTTCGAGCATCCGATGGCCGCGGTCACACCCGCGAAGGCCGAGCGCCTGAGACGGCTCGCCGCTTGCTGGCTCGACCGCCATGGCGGGCCGCCGCCGGGCGGGGTGCGTATCGACCTCGTCGGTGTGGTGCTGCCCCGCAGGGGTGCCGCTGTCGTGGAGCACGTGCGGGGGGTGGCCTGATGGGTTTCGCGCGCACGTGCTCCGTGGCGCTGGTCGGCGTCGAAGGCGTGGTGGTCGAGGTCCAGGCCGACCTGGAGCCGGGGGTGGCGGCCTTCACTCTCGTCGGGCTCCCCGACAAGAGCCTGGTGGAGAGCCGGGACCGGGTCAGGGCTGCCGTGGTCAACTCCGAGTCCGACTGGCCGCAGAAGAAGCTCACGGTGGGCCTCAGCCCGGCGTCGGTGCCCAAAGGCGGCAGCGGCTTCGACCTGGCCGTCGCCTGCGCCGTCCTCGGCGCGGCCGAGCGCATCGACCCGAGGGCGATCGCCGATCTGGTGCTCGTCGGCGAGCTGGGGCTCGACGGCAGGGTGCGGCCGGTGCGCGGCGTGCTCCCCGCAGTGCTGGCGGCCGCCGAGGCGGGATACCGGCAGGTGGTCGTCCCCGAGCAGACGGCAGGGGAGGCATCGCTGGTGCCCGGGGTTTCCGTCCTCGGAGTGCGCAGCCTGCGCCAGCTGATCGCGGTGCTCAACGACGAGCCGGTGCCGCAGGAGGAGCCGGACGGCGAGGGCCGGCCGGATGCCATGCTCGCCGGGCTGATGGTGCCCGGCGCCGGGGTCGGCACGGGACTGGCGGCGAGCGGGACGGCGGACGCCGGACGGGGCTCCTTCGCGGACCTTGCGGACGTGGCGGGGCAGCACGCCGCCCGCACGGCCCTGGAGGTCGCCGCGGCCGGAGCCCACCATCTGCTGCTCCAGGGCCCGCCGGGCGCGGGCAAGACCATGCTGGCCGAGCGGCTGCCAGGGTTGCTGCCGCCGCTGACCCGGCGGGAGTCCCTCGAAGTCACCGGAGTCCACTCGGTCGCGGGCATCCTGCCGCCGGGTGAGCCCCTGGTGCGCACGCCGCCGTACTGCGCGCCCCACCACTCGGCGACGATGCAGTCCCTCGTCGGCGGCGGTCAGGGCCTGCCGAGGCCGGGAGCGGTGTCTCTGGCACACCGCGGGGTGTTGTTCCTAGACGGAGCCTGTAAAACAAGTGGCTAGTCCGGAAGCTTGGCGGCCCCAGTCCCTGTCTGAGGACTTGGGGCTGCCATAGTCGTGCCGCCCCACTGGGCATCATGGCGACGGCTGGCTGTGGGTGGAGTGTGACACCCCGAACGGCAGCCAGCTGGCGCAGGGTGAGGTTCGTCCGTCAGTACGCGGCGACCAGCAGCACGCGGTCCTCCAGCGGCAGGCGCCACGGCCGACCCTTGCGCACCGGGTCGGCACTCTCACGCCGCAACGCGGTGATCGGCTTGCTGAACTGACTTGGGCTCAGCCTGGTGAGCGGGGCTATCCAGGACGGCTCCGACATCGTGATCACACCAGACCCAGCAAGATCATCTCACCTGTGACCAGCACTTACGGGACAGCCTTTACCTCCTGGCTCGGTCCAAAACAACTGGATCGTTTACATCATTCCTTCGGGTAGGGATTGGTTCGGGCTGTGCCATAGAAGGCGCGGTTTTATCTTCCGCGTACGGGCGGTATTCAACACGTTCACGGGGTAGCCGTTGGATGGCTTATTGCCAACCGGCCTTTCTGGCCTGACTGTTGGAAAGTGCCGACTGAAACAGTCGGCGCGCACATTTCGCGAGTCCTACACGTAGGCCATTGCCCTGTCGCACCCGCCGGGGGGCAACAGGTCCGTACACATCCACCGCACCACGACGTCCCTCCGGCCCGCCGGTGTCCCTGGTAGGAGTAGGCGGATCGGAGGCGAAGGGAATCATCATGCAATTTGCCCGCTCCCGATCAGTCCGTGGACCGGCCGCAGCACTGGCTGTCCTCACCCTCGGTGCCGCGCTGGTCGCCGCGCCGTCGGCCTCCGCCCAGCCCCAGGTCCACGTCTGCAGCCTGAACGAGTTCGAGATGCGCATTGACAGCGACGGCAACGCCACCGGTAGCGCTTCGGGGTCGTGCCAGACGCCGCTGCAGTCCGACATCCGCAGAGCCACGGTCGAAATGGAAGGCACCGGCTCCTCCACCGCCTTGACCGCCACCAGCAACACCCACGATACGTGGACCTTCTGGGACGGCAATAACAACCCCGTGGCCACCGTCGTGGCCGACGAACGACGCGATTACACCGGACCCAACGGCACGGTCCTCGAAACCGGCTCCGCTGGCCTCCTGAGCGGCGAACCATTCACCGGCTGCACTGAAGCAGAAGTCGGCACTGCCACCCGCAGCGCAGCCAACAACGCGATCACCATCCAGAGGATCGACAATGTGGTCCCTAACCTCGATGTGGGATTCAACTGCGAGGAGTAGAGGGTCGGAGTGTTTCGGAGTGGGATCCGGCATCAACGCTCACGGGCAAGAGGAACTTTCGGAGATCACAGCACGTGTAAGACAGGTGGGCCGGAACGGCCGCTAGTGCGACTCCCTCGCGGCCCTGTAGGGCGCTTTTGCGGCCTGCTAGTAGCCTGGGGGCCGCGGAGTACGCCGACGGCCCCGGAGCCCCTCTGGGGGGGCGGGGCCGTCTTCGTGCAGGGGGTCCTACATACGGGCGGCGGCCATCACGCGGGAGCGCAGCGGCTCGGCCGTCAGCATGTCGGCGAACTGCCACGAATATGCCGTGACCTCTTCCTCTTGCAGCTCGACCATGTCGGCCGTGGTGCGGAACAGGTACCGGAAGTCGAAGTGCATGTGTTCCGGCTCGCCCTTGACATCGTTGGCCGGGATGGCGTGCACGTCGACGTGAAGGGGCAGGCCGCTGTCGGGCTCGACCTGGTCGGGGCTGATGCCCGTCTCTTCAGCCAGCTCACGCAGGGCTGCATCGACAAGGGTTGAGTCGCTCTCCTCGACGTGGCCACCGGGCAGCAACCACTTACGCAGGGCCCTGTGTTCGATGGTCAGCACGCGCCCGTCGGGGCGGAGCAGGGCGGCCCCGGCGGTGACGTGTCCGCGGAACTCCTTGCGCGAGGCGATCGTGTCGCCGGCCTGGTCGAGGGTCGCGACGAGTGCGGACAGGCTGTCCTTTTCGTCGAGGTGCTCGGCGAGGTAGGCGTCGACGGTCTCGCGCACATGCTGTGCCGTGATCGGCATGGGGTCCTGTCTCCTAGCGGTTGAAGTAGTTGAGCCACGTTGCCGCGATGGTCTTCCGCTCGGCGGCGTCCACCTCGTGCATACCGCGTCCGAGGTCGCCGCGGGTGAGCATCCGGATTCCGGCGAGTATCTCGGCCTGCACGAGGAAGATGAACGGTCCCACGCTGGCGCCGTGCAGGAAGTTGACGGCGTTGCCGCGGTTGAGCAGGTAGAAGTAGTGGCCGGTCGTCGCGTAGCGGGTGACGTGCTCGCCGTTGGGCGTGCGCTGATAGACGTCGGGCAGGCCGGCGAGGTCGAGTTCGTCTTCGCTGCTGGTGACCGTGGCCACGTAGGCGCCGTTCCGCAGCGTGGCGAAGTCCTCGCCGCGGAGAGACACGGCCCCGGTGGCGCACAGGACCAGGCCGGCGCCGTGCAGGGCGACGTCGCGGTCGCGGGCCACTGTGAAGCCCTGCGAGAGTGCCTGTGTGCGCCGTACGGGGTCGACGTCGTGCACGGTGACCTGTACGCCCTTTGCGTGCAGCAGGCGGGCGATGCTGGACCCGAGCTTTCCGAATCCGATCACGAGTGCGGGACGCCCGTGCAGGATGTCGCCGCGGCTGCGCATGAGTGCCTCGGTGGAGAACACGACCGACTGCCCAACGAGGAAATCCTCGGGGTCTTTGAGCGGGGAGCGCGCGACGGAGACGACGGGGCAGGGCAGTTTGTCGTGGTCGGCGTAGCGCTTGTGCCCGTTCTCCGTGTCCTCGACGACGCCCAGGATGCGGCCGGAGAACTGATCGCAGATGGCGTCGAGCGAGGGGGCGAAGTAGCCGCCCACGTCGAGCAGCACGACGGCCTCGCCGGCGGCGCGTGACTCGATGTACTCGACGGCGGTGTCGGGGTCCTCGAACATCTCCCGCGACAGGGTTTCGCACGGGGTTGTCTTCTCGACCGCGCGGCGGGCCGCGGCGTCGATGGACTTCGGCTTGGGCAGGACGGCCCGCAGGCTGCTGGTCTTGCCCACGGCCCCTACGAACGAGGGGCGTTCGGGCAGAAGGTGCGTGATCAGGAAGGATGACGGCCGCTCGGCCGGGGCGAACTGGTCGGCGATGCGCGCGAAATACGAGTCGAGGCGGGCGCGCTCGAACTGCTCCATGGACTCACTTCCCTTGGTTGGGGCGGTGGTTCTGGACAGGTGGTGCACCGCCCCCGCACCCGGGGGAGCCGTCGTCGACGCGGGGGCGGGGTTCATCGGCCGAAGCGCCACCGGCGCGGCTTGCGATGACGTCCCGCCCCCGCCGGGGCATAGGGGGAACACCCGGCGGGAGCGGGGGACTGTAACGGCCTGCTGCGGGTTGGCAGGGCGTAGGTGCGCACGGAGTATCGGGCGTCGTAGTCCGTGACATTGAGCAGGTAGGTGTGACCGGAGGCGAGGACGCGCAGGGCGTGCTCGTATCGCTCGTCGCTGCTGGCCCATGCGAGCAGGTCGTCGTCGGGCCGCGGGCAGTCGGGGCCCGCGGCAACGAGCAGGACCGACTCAAGGTGCGGCGTGTTCGGCTCTGGGGCGAGCAGGCGGGCGAGGCGCTGCGCCTCGGCGCGCATCCATCGTGCGGCGAGGCGGGGGGACGCGGCCCGGTAGTACGCGAGGATGACCTCGCGGGAGCCGCTCAGGTCGTAGGCCGTCACCTCACAGCGGAAGGCGACGGCGGCGTGCCTGAGCGGGCGCGCGGGGACTGGCGGGCGGTACGTCAAGACGCCGGCGCTCACCGCCCGTGCTCCTGGGCCTTCTCCCGGCGCTTGATGAGCTGTTCGAATTGCACGTGATACAGCTCGACTTGCGCCGGAGTGAGGATGAGCACCGACTCGGAGGTGCCCCCGTCCTCATGGTGGACCGTGACCCGTAGCGCGGCCTGATGCGCCCGGTGGTCGTAGATCACATCCCGCTTTTGCGGGGTTACGTGGGTGATCGGTACGACCACCGGGCGCAGCGTGGTTCCGTCGGCTCTCGCGCGCCAGTCACCCCCGCCTCCGGGCAAGCGCAGGTGGTACGACTTCGCGCTGTCGCTCGGCAGGTCGACCACGACCCCGATCTGCCCGCCCTTGGCGAGGTCGAGGGCGAGGTCGCCAAGTCGCGGGTGAAACGGGGTGCCTGCGCCTAACTCGACGCCACGTGTGGGGAGTTGCTTCGAGGTCTGTTCGGCCATACCCCGAAGCTAGGAGCGAGCTACAGGCCCAATATGAACCGGAGGAATATCACCCTCATCCGTCGAGGTGAAAGCGGTCTGACATGCGGCGCAGCTTCTCGCGGGTGGCTGCTCGTTCGGCGTAGACGATGCTGCGCAGGGTTGACCGGGCGATCGGGTGGTTGCGGATGAGCTGCGGCGCGATGCGCTCAGCTGTTTCCAGTTCCTTCAACGCCTTGTCGCGGTTTCCGTCCCACAGCCACGCCCGGGCGAGGTCCATGTGATGGTGCCCTTGCCGGGAGTTGGGGAGTGCGGCGACCAGGCCCCGCGGCGTGCGTCGGTTTATGGACAGCGCCTTGCGCTGCTCGCGCATCTCCAGTGCGACGCTGATTGCGTGGATCTGGACGTTGCCGGGTGAGAACGTGAGTGAATGCCGGTCGTAGATCGGGGGGCCGGCGTACTCGCCCAACCGGTCGGCGGCTGCCTTTGCGTGTCCGATGCGGTCCTCGGCCTCTGCCGTGCGATTGCCCCGTGCCGCGGACACGGCCGCGCGGAGCTGGAGAGATCCCCACGCGCGCACGGCGAGCGGCTCGCCCTGTTCGTATTCCTGTTGGACGCTGGCGATGGCCCGATCTGAAAGGGCGACAGCGTCCGCCCAATCCGCGGTTGCCCACATGTCCCAGACACGCATCCAGTCAGCCACGGCCGGCATGACGGAGTCGCCAGACAGGCGGGCCGACCAGGCAGCCCGTTCACAGGACATGGCGACCAACTCGGGATGTCCGAGTGCGTGCGCGGCGGTATGCGCAAACTTGCAGCACACGGCGTAGATGGTGAACGCTTCCTCGCGCTCGTGGCCGGTGGACACCTCGGCGAGGGCGCGGGCTTCTCGGAACAGGTCGGGAAGTACCTGCATGATCGCCACGTTCGCCGCGGTGTCTCGCAGGCGGTGAAGTCGGGTTGTCTCCCGCCAAAGTTGACCCGACGGCCGGGGGGTGCCCTCAAAGACTGGGGCGAGGTCGTACCGGCGCAGTTCGCGCAGGATGGACGACGCGGCTACTTGCCATTGGTTCTCGTCCGGCGAGCTGTTGTACGGACGGCCGATCAGGTCGTTGGGGTGTACGTGCAGCTCGGCGGCAACCTGGTTGAGCAGGCCGACGCGGTCGAGCTCGATCAGGCCGTTTTCCATCTTCGACACCCACCCCTGAGACTTTCCCAGGGCGACGGCGAGGTCTGCCTGCGGCATTCCGAGACGGAGCCGTGCGCGACGGACGCGGCGGCCGATCTCCTCGGCTTCTTCCAACATCAGCGTGCCCCCCTTGCGGCGAGGGGCCGGCGGCTTGCAAGCGTTCGGCGAGGCATCCGTGCTCCATCCGTCGGACTCATACTCATGACGGTACAGAGCGCACACGGTGCGTGTGGAGGGCTACAGGTCGGGAAGTGCGCGGAAACGACAAGGGCGCCCCTGCCCCGGCACATGGCCGGGTACGGGGGCGCGGTGCTGCTCGGGGCGAGCTACTTGTCAACGATGCGGCGGGTGCGGGCGTCGACGCGGTCGACGGCGTCGCGCAGGCTGGCCCCGCTGTTCGGGTGCAGTTCGTGCTCGACGGCGGCGAGGCGGTCCTCGATGGCGCCGAGTCGTTGCATGACGCCCGGCCGGTCCGGTACACCAGGGCGGCCGGGTACGCCTTGCCAGTCGTCGGCCACCTGGCCGAGCCGCTCGGCGAGGTGCCGCGCTCCTCGGCTTGCCCGGTAGAGCAGGCCGAGGGCGCCCCCGACGGCGACGACGACGCCGGACCAGACGACGGTGAGGTCGACGCCCGGGATTCCTGTGGTCACGAGCGCGGCGCCTCCTCGTCGACCAGGCCCAGGCCGACACGGTCGAGCAGGGCCTCGACACTCGGCAGGGCCATGACGCGGGCGAGGCCACCTGCGACGGCGAGGGCGCCGGCGACCCACGGAAGGGATGCCGGGATGCCGGACGCGTCGACGATGGCGGGCAGGGCGAGGGCGAGACCGACGGCGCCCTGAATCAGGGTCCGTGCGGTGCGCTTGGTGGCGGGGCTCATGGGGTGGTGTCTCCTGTTCGTGAGGGGGTCAGTTGCCGTAGGCGAGGCGGTGCAGGTACGCCCAGCCCTTCGCGCCGATAGCGGGGTCGTAGGACTTTCCGGCGCTGCGGTAGGACGGGTGGGCGTTGTGGAAGCGGGCGACGCTGGCCTGCGTGATCGGTCCGTAGTTGTCCGACTCGGTGACGCTCTTGGGCATGTAGCCGGTGGCCTTGAGGGCGTGCTGCAACGTCTTGGCCGAGGGCTTTGCCTTGTTCGGGGCGAGGCCGGCCGGGAACGCGGGCGGGGTGTACGGCTTCGGCTTGCTCGGGGTCGAGGGCTTGCTCGGCGTCTTCTGGTCGAGCAGCTCGGCGACGCGGGCCCGGATCTTGGCCATGGTGAGCGCGGGCCCGCCCTTCTTGCCGATGGGGCCGCGCGGGTCGATCTTGCCGGGCTGCCACTCGCTGTGTCCGATGACGGACTCGGCGCCCCACCCGTGCGCGCGGCAGATTCCGGCGGCGGCCCGGGCGATGGCCTCGACCTGTGCGTCGGGCCACGGGTCGATGTTGTCGCCCAGGTTGATGCACTCGAACCCGTAGAAGCGGCTGTTCCCGTCGGTGTTGGCCTCATTGTCGGCGGGCAGGGTGCGCTCGGCGATGACGGCGGCGAGCACGTCGTCGTCGCCGAGTCCGGCGTGATTGGCGCGGCCGTATCCGACCAGGTGCACGGTGCCGGCCTTGTCGATCACGCCGTGACACAGCGGGCCGGGGAGGGTGCTGTACCCGTCGCGGCAGATGGCGACCGAGTGCGCGGTGCCCTCGGTCACGGTGTGGTGGATCATGACGCCGTGCATGGGACCCCATGCGCCGTGTCCGGCGCGGTTGTGGGTGCGCCATGATCCGACTTCGACGACGTCGAGCTGCTCGCCCCGCAGGGCGGCGAGGAACGCGGACGCGCTGAGCGGTGTTGCCATGGGTGGGTGTCTCCAGACATGAAAAAACGCCCTCGGCGGCTGCCGGGGCGTGCGGTTGAAGGAGTGGGGCTAGACCATGGCGAGGGCCATGATTGCCGGGTCGAGGCCAACCTCGCCGGTGGCCTGGTTGACCGTGGCCGGTAGCGAGGTCTGCGTGTTGAGGCACCAGGCGCGCTGAAATGCCGTGCCGAGGAAGAAGTTCGCGGGTGCGCTCGGCGACTCGTTCTGAATGTGCATGTAGTAGAAATCCGTGGCGCTTCCGGCGGACAGCAGGAAGGCGGCCCAGTAGCGGCCTGGGGCGAGTGCCGCCGTGGCGGTAAGCGGAATGGGCACGGCGCCGATGTGGTTGTCTGCGGCGCCCGGGGCGGTCCCGGTGATCTGGCCGGCGGCGGGGAGACTGGACACCAGGCCGGATGTTGCGACCCGTGTTCCCGACTCGTTGTAGATGCCGGCGTAGAAGCGGGCCGCGGGGATGGCGGTGGAGCCGGTCCACCCTCGCGCGAAGATCACCACCCGGTTTACCTGGGTGCTCTCCGTGATGTTGATGCCGCTCATGTAGATGCGCTGGACTACCGCGGCTTTGGTCGTGGTCGGGTTGCTGACGTGCGCGGGGTCGCACGACCAGGCCGCGAATCCGAGGGCCTGCGGGGTCCACGTGTTCCGCGGGACGACGGTGGGGAGCTGCGCGACGGGGATACGGGTGGACGCGTCGAGGGACGCGACGCCGTTTGCGGTTCCCCGGGTGGTCGTCGCGAGGGCGCCCACCTGCGCGGCGGAGTGGGTGTGGTCGGACGGTGAGGCGCCCACGTCGGCCGCGGCGAGGACGACGTCGCCCGTCTTGGTGTTGACGGAGGTCACGGCGCCCCCGCCGGACGATGTCGGGAGCTGTGCGGCGGGAACTTTTCCGGACGCGTCGAGCTGCGCCACGCCCCCGGCGGCCCCGGCCGCGGTCGAGGGGATCGCCCCGACGTCGGCCGCGGCGAGGACGACGTCGGGCGCCGACTTTCCGTTGACGGACTGCACGACGCCGGGCGCCCCGTCGGTCCCGTTCGTGCCCGGTGTTCCGGGGTCACCCTTGGGGCCTGTGGCGCCGGCCGGTCCGGTGGCGCCGGTTGCTCCCGGGGCCCCGGTGGCGCCGGTTGCCCCGGGGGCGCCCTGTGGGCCGACCAGGGATGCGAGCCATTGCTGCACCGTGCCGGCGAATCCCTGCTCGACGGCTACCTCGTACGCGCTGTCGCCCCTTACCGAAACGTAATTGGGCTTGCCCGGGTCCGTCGGTGCGATGTCGGCGAGGTCGACGGCGGGACGTTCGGCCGGTAGCAGGATGGCGTACGAACGGTTCGAGGCGACGCCGGCGAGCTGCTCGGTTACGACGTACGCCCATCCGTCCGGGTCCATGCCAGGGGCGTCGGTGGCGGGGACGGTGACGGAGATTGCGCCCGTGGCGTCGAGTTGCGCGACGACGGGGCCGCCGAGGATCACATCGGAGTCGGGGAACGTCAGGACGGCCGGGGCTCGGAAGGTGACGGAGCCGGTAAGCGGGGTGCCGTCGGGGGTGAGATACCGACCGGTCACGGTCACGGTGGGGATGGACTCGGGCAGCACTATGCGGGTTCTCCTAATTGGCTTCGTCGGCGGTGATGGTGTTGACGCCCCAGATGCCGCGGACACGTAGGGAGCAGGTGCCGGTACCGGCGGTGCGGTGGGCCCACATGACGACCGAGACGTCGCGGCCGTACGGGAAGTCGGCGGCAGGGAGCGTGATGCGATCGTTGACGTCCTTGACCGTGGCCGAACTGGTTAGGGTCCAGGTCGGCCCGTACTGAACGTTTCCGATCTTCATAACGACCTGCGCGGCCGTGCCCGATGGGCCGGCGAGTTGCAGATTGACGCGCAGGACCTTGTGTTGCGTGAGCATCTGCCCGGAGTACAGGGCGACTTCGGCATCGTTGGTGAAGTTGATGAATGGGGCGCAGGGGATCGGAACCCATGGCCGGCCGAGGTAGTCGTCGGCGTATCCGTCGTCCATCACAATCACTTGGCCTGTACGGGAGAACGTCCGCACCATCTGTCCGCCGGTGTTGATGTCGTCGCCGACGGTCAGTGCCGCGGAACCGTCTTCCCGGGCCATGCCGACGGCCCAATCGCCCTCGGGGGTCTGGCCGGTCATGAAGATGCGGTTGCCGTTGGGGGCCTGCGCGATGATCTGTCCGCCCTCGCCGATGACGATGTCGCCGTGAAGAATCTTGGTCAGGGCTGGCCGTATCTGAGCGCGGCCGGACAGCTCGCGCACCTGCCGTTCGAGACTTCGGATGCGGTCGAGGATGTCCTGCGGGATTGCTGCCATCTATGCGGCCTCCAAGTACAGGCGGGCGGACTCGGGCCGGCCGCGTTCGGGCGGGTTGATGGACATGCCGACGACGCGGTACCGAGCGTCGAGCTGCTCGGGGTGCCACAGGTCCCGTACGCGCAGGCGCACACTCGCGCCGAGCAGCGCGGGCGAGACCGGGGCGCGGGACATGTCGACGGTCACCTCGGGCACGACCGTGCCGGCCCGGGCGGCGGCGAGGTCCGCTGATGCGTGCGCGTTGAGCGTGGTCTGCTTCTCGACGGTTGAGTAATCGCTGCTGCCGTCAAGGCGGGGCCATCCGTCGGCGATGTCCTGATCGGCGACGAGCAGGTCGGACATGATCGGGACACTGTCTGCGGCCTGGTTGCTGTTGTCGGTGGCGCCCCTGGACTGCCACGCGTTCGCGCGCTTCGTGGCGTCGACAGGCCACGTGTATGAGACGACCGGGCCCGGGTGGTCGAGGACGATGTCGCTCGTACCGGTGCGGATGGTCGGGGTGCCGAGCTGGAGCCGTTTCACACGGCGCCCGTCGGCGTCCCGGAACGACGCGATGCGCCATTCGAAACCGCCCGCGACGGCGCCGAGCTGGTCGAGCAGGTCCCGGACGAGGGGCAGGTCGAATCGGCTGTATGTGCGGTCGCGGGTGATGCCAGATGTTTCGGTGCCGTACTCGATGCCGATGTCGCCGCCGGGGGTGGCCTGGACGTAGTCGAGCAGGCCGCGGGCGATGTCGTACTGATCGACGCCGGCCGCGGTGAACGTGTCGTACAGCATCCGGTGCGAGAGGTAGGTGTCCCAGGTTCCGGCCTGGATCTGGACGCTGAGGAATCCGCGGGCGTCGGACTGTACGGCCGCGGTCCACAGGATGCCGCCCCACCACACGTCGAGCCCGCGTTCGAGCCATACGGCTGTGCGGCCGGGCACGATGGCGGCGCGGGCCCGCGCGGCTATCGACGCGTTCGGGATCGGCACCGTGCCGGACATGGCGCCCGGCTTGCCGATGTAGTCGTCGAGGGCGAGCTGCTGCACGGGCAGGGCGTCGATTACCTGATCGGTGCGCAGGTCGCACAGCAGCAGCCGGTACGAGGGGGAGAGCACGTTCACCTCCTCATAGGACGTAGGCGGCCGAGATCCGGATGTTCCGGCCGCTCTGGATGGTTCCGGCGGGTGACCACGTGCGCAGGGTTACGGTGCCGTTGGTGCCGATGCGTGCGCCTCCGTCGCCGTATCCGTCGGATGCCGCGCCCTCGACGTCGTACGCGGGGCGCCACCCGGCGGGGATGGTGGCGACGAGCTGATCGGCGATGTTTCCGCCGGCTGGTGACGTGATTGTGGTACCGGTGCGGGTCACCTCGACGACGAACGAGCAGGCGCCCCCGGCGCGGCGGGCTGCGAACTGCGTCACGCCGTATCCCGTCGAGGCAACGGCGCCGGCGGTGGTCGTCTCGATGTTGAGCGGGGGCCGGTAGGTCTCCCACTTTGCCGTTGTGGCGTTCCACCGTTCGAGGACGCCCCCGACGTCGCGGTACTGCCCGTCGTAGGCGCCGGTGAAGTTGGTTCCCCATCCGCGCGGGATGATCCCGCCGTAAGCAGCGGTGTAGCGGCGCCGGTCGGCGAGGGCGGACGCCCAGTTGATACCGCCGGTACCTGCGGATGCCCCGGCCGGGACGGTGATGGACCACAGGCGCAGGGTCGACGGGGGCAGGGTCGGCTCGACAGGGGACGGCGCCGGGTCGCCGGTGAGCAGTTCGACGGCGACAGCGGTCTGCCCCTCGGCGTCGAACAGGCCGTCGTACACGCGCAGCACGAGGGAGTCGACGCGCGGGTTTTGGGCGTCTCCGTCGGTGACGGTGAGCGTTTCGGGGGCGGTTACGGCAATTGGATAGGCACCCTGTGCGCTCGTGCCCTGCACCAGGGCGCGGCCGACGCCGAGCTGAACCTGCATGGGGCCGGCACCGGTCGCCAATAGCGGGGAGCCGCCGGCGACCACTCCGTCGCGGGTGGTCAGTTCGCCCTCGGGTACGAAGGTGCCGAGGGGAGCGAGGCGGGTGTCAGCGCGGCTCTGCCCGTTCGGGGGTCCGGTGAGCAGCCACGCGGCGCGCACAGTCAAGGCGGCGCCCTCCTTACCAGTAGGCCGAGCGCCACCGGACGGCGACGGACGCGGCGGGGTCGGATGATCCGGGCGCGGCCCGGTACGCCATGTCGGCAGTTCCGGGCCACAGGGCCCAGGACTGCTCGGGGACGCTGCGGGCGGTCGCGGTGTAGAGACGCGACGTCGTGCCGTTGAGCGTCACGGTTCCGGCGCCGGTGTCGACGGCGAGCAGGTCGTCGGCAGCGAGATCGAGGTCGTATTCGAGGACGTCGCCCGTGGCAAGGTTGGTCAGGCTCGGCAAGGACACCGGACCGCGGAACTCGACGACGGGATGCGCGGGGGCGGTGCCGTCATTACGGGCGGTCAAGGTGCCGGTGCTGCCCGGCGGGCCGAAGTCGAGGCCGGACTCGCCGTTGAAGTCGAGGCCGGCGTCGAGGCCGCCCTCGGCGGTGTTCCAGTCGAGGCCGGGCTCGGCGGTAGGCAGGCCAGCCCGGGCGGTGCGTTCAAGCAGCTCGTACCGGCGAGGGTCGCTCGCGGTGAGCTGCACGGCGGCCCCGGTGATGGTGCCGAGGGTGTACCCGCGCTCGACGGGGATTGCCCGGGCTGTCGCCCGGACCCACGCGAGCAAGGGCCCGCGCTCGTCGAGCTGCACGACGAACGGCACCTCGCCATCGATGACGGACGTTGCGGCGCCAAGCTGCTGCACGACGGCCCCGATTTCACCGCGGCGGGCCCGGATCAGGATCCCGTCGAGGGTGATGACGCGCGGCTGTGCAAGCAGCCGGCCCAGGATTGCGCCGTGCGCGTCGGCCCGGTTGACGCTCCCGGAGTCGAGGCCGGGCAGATCTTCCCACCCGGACAGGGAGCGCCACCGGTAGGGGGTGCCGCGGCCGAGCAGCAGCTCGCCGAGCTGCACATGCCCGAGGGCGGTCACCTGGTCGCCGATCGCCACAGCGTCACCCCCTTGCCTTCATGCGCCATTCGAGGGCCGCTGCGTTTTCCTCAGGGGTCTGGTCTCCGCCGTGCCAGTGCTCGATATGGACCGAGGCGCCGCGGGGGGCGCCTGTGCCGAACAGCGCGCCGCCTGCCCCGTACGCGCCGACGGCGGGCTGTGCCATGGCGGGCGCGGCGGGCGGGGTGACGAGTCGGCGCATGGTGCGGTCGACCGCGCTCTGCCCGCTCTCGATTCCGCGCACGAGTCCGGCGGGAATCCAGCGGCCGACGTCCTTCGCCATGACCCGCGAGGGCGAGGCGATGCCAAGTGCCTTCGCGATCGAGCCGGGGATCATGTTCTTGGCCCAGCCGATGAGCTTGTCTTTGATCCACGAGCCCATCGATTTGATGCCGGACCACAGCCCGCGGACGATGTCCCTGCCCTTGTCGAGCAGGAGATTTCCAAGATTGCCAACAGCGCCGGCGAGGCGGCCGGGCAGTCCGCGCAGCCAGTCGACGGCGGCGAGCGCGAGCTGAATCTGTCCGTCGCGGAAGCGGCGGAATGCGGCTGTCGCGGTGTTCCACAGCTTTGAGCCGAGACTCGCCAGTGCGCCAACGATGCGGCCCGGCAGCGCGGCAACCCATGAGACAGCGGATGCGCCGAGGTCGCGCACGGCGGACCACGCAGCACCGAAAGCGGCTGTGATCTTGTCCCAGTATCTGACGATCAGCCCGACCGCAATGCCGATCGGGCCAGTCAAGATCGCAAGCAGCATCGGCCAGTTGGCCTTGACGAAGTCGATCACCCAACCGACGGCCGACACGATCCCCTCAAACGCTGCCTTGAGCAGCTCCCAGGCCGCCGATGCTGCGGTCTGGATGCCGGACCACGCAGCCTGCACGATCTGCCGGAAGGTCTCCGACTTCTGGTAAGCGAGGACGACGCCAGCGACAAGCAGCGCGATCAACCCGACAACGAGCAGGATCGGGTTCGCGACCATGACCGCGTTCCACGCTGCTTGCGTCGCGGCCCACGCACGGGTGGCGGTCGCGCTGATCGTCTGCGCGAGCGTCCACGCCTTGACCGCGATCGTTACGACGGTGATCACGGTCGCCAGTACCGACAGGACCGGGGTTGGTACGGCGCTGATCACCTGCGCAAACGCGTTGATCAGTAGGGCGGTGGTGCCGAGCAGCGGGGCGAGTGCGACGAGCAGGTTTGCGACGGCGCCGCCGAGGTTGCCGAGGGTCTGCGCGCCGGTGCGGGCGAAGTCGAGGAACGCCTCGAAGCCGGAGGAGTCGCGTAGCCCTTGTCCGAACGCGGCGAACTTCGCTGTCAGGTCGGCGAGTCCGCCCGACATGCCGGTCGAGACCGGCATGAACGCCGAGAGGATGCCGGCGAATCCGACCGCGATGTTCTTGAGGATGGCAAGGAAGTTCGCGAGGTTCGGCCCGGCGGCCTCGCCCATGTCGGCGGCGAACCGCTTGAACGGGGCCGACTCGATGCCGGCGCGTACCTCGTCGAGGAACGAACCGAACGCGGCTGCTGCGCCCTTGACGAACGGGGTCAGGGTCGGCAACAGGTCGCGCAGTAGCTCGATGCCCTTGGTGAAAACGGGCATGGTGGTGGAACTCAGGGAGTCCGACCACTGCTTGACGTCCTCTTTGAGGCCGATGAACGACCGCGCGGTATCGCGCGTTGCCGGCGGCATCTCGGCGAGAGCGTCCTTGTACGCCTTCTGCGCTGCGGCGGCTTCCTCGCCGCCCTTCGCGGCGGCCTCTTGCGCTGCGGTGTAGAGCTCGTAAGCGCCGGTGACCTCTTCGAGCTGCGGTCCGGCGGCCAGCGTGAACGCCTTGACCGCGGCCAGTGCCGAGGCTGCTGCGGCGGCGAGTCCGCCGACTGCGACGCCGACAGCGGCGACGGCGGGCAGACCTATGCCGATCCCGGCAACGGCCTTTCCGAGCAGCGCGAGGCGGCCGGATGCTTGATCGGCGCCGTCGCCGACGCCCTCGCCGAGTGAGGCGCCCATCTGCGCGGCCTCGGTGACGAACCGGCCGCGCAGATCGCGCAGCCGGCCATCGGTGCCGCGCTGCAAGTCGCGCAGCGCGGCCTCGGTCGACTGGACGCCGCGCCGGGCGCCGGAATCGTCGAGGTCGATAAAGCCTGTGAGTTCACCGATCGTGATGGCCAAGGAGAGATCACCCCCTTGGCGCTACTCAGTTATTCAGTGATCAATGGGCACTCCGGTGAGTCGTGCGATCTCGGTCGGGTCGGTCACGGCGCGGGGGGTGCGCTGCCACAGGCGGGCGAACGCAGACTCGGCGGGCAGGCCGCAGAGCAGGACAAGGAACCGTCTGGTCGACAGGCGGGCGAGCTGCCCGGCGTCGAGGTGGTACTCGCGGGCGAGATCGGACTCGATCGCCGACCAATGCCGGATTACCGCTTGCCAGAGGTCGCCGGCTTCTTCCCCTTGCTCTTGGCCCGGCGCTCCGCCCGGTTGCCCGGTGCTTTTCCCGCCGCTCCGCCCTCGCGCTCGTCGTACAGGCGCGCCGCCTCGGCCATGGAAACCGCGCCAGGGCGGCGGCAGTTGGCGGTCGACCACACCAGGACGACGCCGAGCTGCCGGTCGGTCATGCCGCGGGCGGCCCACTCGTCGAGCGCGTCCGGACCGAACAATGAGGCGAGCATCTTGCGAATGTCGTCGGGATCGGCCGAGTCCTTGAGCCGCTCCATTTGCAGCGTGAACAGCAGTGGAAGCGACGTCGGCAGCACGTACTCACGGCCGTACAGCTTGAGCGGGACGCCCGTGCGCTGCTCGGCCTGCTCGGTGAAAAAGGCGTCGAAGTCGGCGACGTCGACGAGCTGCTCGTCGACCTGGCCGAGGTTCTGCTCGCTCACGCGGTCACCACCATCGTGGTAGCCGTGCCGCACTTGGTGACGGTGCAGCTCCAACTCGTCTTGTCGTTGTTGCCTCCGCCCTGCTCGCCCGGGGTCACGGTGGCATCCCACACAACCCACACGGTCTGCGTCTCATGGCGCCACCGAATACGGTTACGGGAGTCGATACCAAGACGCTGCGCCCAATCGTGGTCGATGTACGCCTGCCCTGGGTCCTGCGCTTTGGTGGTCTTGTCGATGCGGTACTGCCCCTCGACGGCCAGCGTGGCGCCGCGCTGCATCACGTCTTGCTCGTACTGTCCGTCGCTCTCAAACGCGGTCGTCTCGACCGTTTCCTCGTTCTCGGCGGGGTTGTGCGTGAAGCTGGTTATGCCGGCGATCGGCAGCCAAGCGTCGGGCTCGGATTCGACGTCCTCGACCTCGAACAGCCAGCCGCGGGCATCAATAGGGCGTGAAGCCACGGGGATACTCCTTACGGAACGGTGGGGGCCGACACATCGAGATCGAAACTCACGACATGCTCGTGCCAGCCGGACGAATCAGGGCCCAGAGGGGCGGGGGTGCCGCGGGCCGCGGCGAGGATGAGCCACGTACCGTCGGGCAACTCGACCCCGGCGAGGCCATGTAGGGCCCGATACAGGGCCGTACAGCGGCGGCGCGATACCCGCGGGTCGGCGTTGCCGCGCACGCGCACCTGTAGGCGGAGGCTTTCGGCGTCATCCCGCGCAACCGGCGCCGGCCCGCCGTAGAGGGCGAGGGACACGGCGAGATCCGGCGCCGGGGGCATGGCTTCGACGAACGTGTCGCCCGTGCGGCCGGTCGGGTCGTAGGTGAGCAGGCCGCGGTCGTCGAGCCATCGGGCAATGCCGTCGAGCAGGTCAACCACGGAGGGACCTCCGCACCTGCGCGGCGATGATCTCGCCGACGTTGCCGGCTTCCTCTGCCATCGGGCCTTCCAGGTACTTGGCGGTCCTGCCGGCGTCGTGGTGGTAGTCGAGCCGCTCATGCTGGGCGACTGCGTACGGGGTGTCGTAGGACACGGCCGCGGTCATGCTCTGCTCGTCAACGGTGGCGACGCCGGAACGTTCGAGCGTGGCTTCCTCGATCGGCACGCGGGCGCGGGAGCGTTCGAGGACGTACTCGGCGGCCAGTCGCAGGCCGCGTATGGCGCCGGCCCGGGTGCCGCGCAGGGCGGCGTCGCCATTCCAGCGCAGGCGAGCACGCTTCATTCGCACATCACCTCCGTGCAGGCCGGTACGGGCAGGCCGGGCGCGGTGTGCTCGGCGGTCGACAGAGCGCTCGTTACGCGGCCGTTGGGCAGGGTCACGCGTGATCCAGGCGGGCAGTCGAGGCCGGGCGCGGTGATCACCTGCGCGGTGCTGACGACTTCGCGGCCGTCCGTTGCTCGTCGCACCTGCTTGGTGGCGGCGGCGACCAGGGCGCGGACGTGTGGAACGGGCGGCCCGTACTGCGGTCCGTATGCCGAGTCGCCTAGGTAGGGCTCGATAGTCACGCGGTGGCGCAGCAGGGCGTCGGGGACTCTCACCAAATCACCCCCGGGAGTAGGCCGGCACGCCGTAGAGCGCGGTGGGCGCGGGGGGCGAGGTCGACGCCGGACGCTGCGGGCGGGCCCGACTTGCGCCCGGACAGGCTGACGGGGCCGATGGATACGGAGTCCCACGCCCCCGCGGCGCCGGTGCCGTCGTCGCCCGTGGCGAGTTGCCATTCGATCTGTGCGCATGTGGCATCGCGCAGGGCCTCGACGACGGGCTGCTCGGTCGGGTCTCCGTCGTCGTCGACGGCATAGCAGGCGGTGAGCAGGGCGGCGTCGACGTCCTCACTCGCGCGGGCGAGCAGCCGCTCGACGCCCTCGGGCGCCGGGGCCCCGGTGTACGCGGCGAGTTGCTCGGGGGTGGCGTAGACGCGGCCCATGGTTCACCCCTTGTCGGCCTTCTTGGCCTTGCTCGGGGCAGCAGAACGTCCCGCCGGCTTGGCCTGCGGTGCGTTGTCGGGCTGCTCGTCGGCGGCCTTCTCGGGTGACTCGTCGGCGTCCGGCGGCCGGTGGTACCGGCGCAGGATCACGCGGCGGCTCCCTTCGTCTTGAGCACGACCACGCCCTCGTCGTCGAGTCGGTGCGTCGCATAGTGCACGTTCGTGGTGACGACCGTGGTGCGCGCGAGGATGTCCCGGTCCGTCTCGACCAGGGGGCGCCGCTTGTAGAGCAGGCCGAGGGAGCCGCGCCGAATCAACAGGGCGTTGTACGTGGTGTCGGCCCCGGTCCCGGCCGTGGTGACACGGTCCGAGACGTAGATGTTCACGCCTCCCACCTGGCCGATCACGCCGCGGGGGATGACCGCGCCGGGGCCGAGCTTGTCGGCGCTGATGAAGTTCGGGTCACGCAGCAGGGCGGCGCGCTGCACGGAGTGGATGACTAGGCCGGCCATGTTCTCCGGGTCCCACTCGTCGCCGAACTTCTCGATGCCGGACACCATGACGTCCCACGACAGGGCGGCCGTCGAGGCGTCCACGGTGATCACGCCGGGAGCCTCGGCCGCGGCGGTCAGGTCCTTGTCGATCTTTCGCGCGATAAGTACGCCGAGCTGCCGCTGCGTCTCCGCGTACGGGTCGCCGAACGCGACAAGGCGGGCCTTGTCGGTGATTTCGACGGCCTTACCGGCCTCCTTAATGGTGGCCGAGTTGCCCGGGTCGGTGCCGAGCTGCTCGGGGCTCATTGGCGTGCCCTCGGTCAAGTCTTCCGCCTCGCCAAGTGCCGACCACTTGGGGAAGTTGACGGAGTCGCCGGGCTTGCCTTCGAGGGTGTTGTCGTCCGTGGCGAGCGTGCCCAGGATGAGCGCGCCCTTGAACTTCGCCTGCACCATGTCGGCCCAGACGTCGGGCACGATCATCTGTGCCGCCGTGGTCTTTCCTGCGGGCATCGAATGCCCTCCTTACTCGTTGGCGGCCGACAGCCGCGCGTACAGATCGGGGTCGGACTGGTGGAGCGCGACGCGCTCGCCGTAGGACATGCGGGCGAACTGCTCGGTGGTCGGCGCCGGAGTGCCGCCGGGGGTGAAGTCGGCGCCGCCCTTGGCAGGGCCGGCCGGGGCGGTGCCCTCGGCGCGCAGGTGCGGGGCGGCCTCGACTGCGGACGCGATGACGGCGGCGAGGTTGTCGCCGAACTTCGCGTCGTCGGGGTCGAGGGCGGCGAGCTGCTTCTCGACGGTGCGCGAGTCGAGCAGGCGGGCCGGGTCGGCGCCAGCGGCGTGCGCGGCCTGGTGCGCGGCAAGTTCGACGCGGAGCTGCCGCACTTCCGCCCGGGCGGCGTCGCGCTCGGTGGCGGCCTGCTCGGCGAGGCGGGCGGGGTCCTCTTCGGCGGCGGCCCCGTCCGGGTCGAGCACGCGGCGCAGGCCGGCGAGCAGCTCGTCGCGCTCGGTCTTGGCCTGCTGCGCGGTCTGCTCGGCAGCGCTCACGCGCTGCTCGGCGGCCGGGTCCGGCACGGCCGGGGCGGACGGTGCGGCGGGGGCCGGCTGCCCGGTCGGGGCGGGCGGCGTGGCGGGGGCCGCGGGGGTGTTCGGCGCCGTGCCCGGGTCGGTGGACGGTGCGGCCGGGGCGGCGGGGGTCTGGCTCTCGGGCATGGTTGTTCGGCCCTCCGTGACCGTGTGGGGACATGCGAAAGGGCCCACCAGACGGCGGGCCCTTGGGTGCGGTTGGTTGTGGTGCGGTGCGCTACTCGGCGGGCGAGACTTCTTGACCGTATCCGCGGAGCCACGCAGTACGCAGCAGCGTGCGCGGCGGGTGGGGGCAGTCGGTCATGGGCTGCTCGGCGCGGGCCGCGGCGCGGCCGGCGAGCAGTGCGCGGGTGAGTTCAACGCGGCTTCCCATGTCGCCCCCTCCGTCATCCGTCGTGCTTGCTTTGAGCATCCCACAACGCCTGTTGCGCTGCCCGGATGTCGCTCATGTTCTGGCCTGTGACCTCGGCGACGAACTGCTGCTGCGTCTTGCGCTCGTGCTTCCGCCAGAACGCTTTGAGTTCGTCCGACGCGTACGCGTAGGCGATGCGTGCGGGACCGGTAAACAGGCTTCCCGGGCCGATGCCCCGCGCCTGTCCGTGGCGGTTGAGTAGGTACCCGTTCGTCGCGTTCTCGGCGGCCTGGTACTGGAGCATGGCCCACTCGAAATACATCTCGCGGGCCTCCCGCCTGGTGACCTTGTGCACCGGTTCGTCGGCCGGTTCCTCGTCTGCGAGTTGGCGCGCGGCGGCGAGCAGTGCGTCGTCGGCGACGTCCGTGTACTGCTGCCACTCGGCCGGCGGCGCCCCCGGGGCGAGGGCGTCGTCGAGGGCGGCGGATGCGGCGAGGACGTCGGCGACGTCGTCGCCCATCGGCAGGGGGTAGTCGGGGATTGGCCCCGGGTACCGGCGGTCGAGTTCCTCGGCGATGCGCAGCAGCTCGTCGTCGGTGGCGTGCTGCTGTGCCCATGCGAGGACTTCGTCGCCCGTGGTGGACAGGTCGGCGAGCAGGTGCCCGTCGGGGAACACACGGGCCCGTAGGTCGGCGGCGTCCCGGCGGTCCGCCTCGGCCTCGATGCGGGCAACGTCGCGCTCGTCCAGGACTGCGGGGCGGGTGGCGAGGGCGAGCTGCTCGTCGGTCATCTCGTGCAGGGCCGCGTCGTCGCCGGCGCGCACGCGGGCGGCCTGCATGACGTCGTCGGCTGGGGCGGTGTACGCGCTCGGGAGGTTCGAGGCTCCGGGCTGCTCACGGTGGCGCAGGCGGCGCAGGTCGGGGTGTGCGGCGAGGTGGTCGCGCATGGCGCCTTGCCACTGGCGTACCTTGGCCTCGGCCGCGGGCTTGCCTTCAGGGGTGACGGCTGCGGCGGCGCGGCGCTTGTGCTTGCGGATGTGCCGCTCGATCTCGCGCTGTCGCTGTCCTGCTTCGTAGCCGGCTGGGTCGGGGGTGGCGTTCTCGATGCGGGTAAGGCCCGGGGTGTAACTGCTGACGCTGTGACGGCAGTTGGGGTGTTGCAGTCCGGCGCGGCGCGCTTCGTCGAGCGATCCGGCGACGTTCACCCGGATCATGCGTCCGTCGATGGTGGCGTGCTCGACCTCGACGGTACGGGGTCCGTCGGGGCCGTTGATGGACAACACCTTGCGCTCCCATGGCCGGCACAGCGGGCATTCGCGCGGGCTGTTGCTGACGACGACCAAGTCGACGCCGGCGGCGGCAAGGGTGGTCATGTGTGCCTCGGTCGCCGCTCGGGCAACGGACGTGCGCACGGCCATTTCGGCATACGACGTGAGTTGCCAACGGCGGCCGGCGCGGTCGCGGAACGCGGTAATGCCGCGGTCGGCAAACTGGCGCATAGCGTCCTGCGTGGCCTGCCTGCGCGTACCAGTGCCCAGTAGAGGGGTCGCGGTCACGCGGGCAACGATGTCCCGGACTCCGTCGAGCACTGCCCGCAGAATGCTGCGGTGCGTCGACGTGATGAGTTCGGCTGTCTCGGCGGCGAGGCGGTCGACGGCCTGTGTTCCGGGTGTCCGCTCGGCAACGGTGCGCCGGTCTTCGTCGGACAGTACGCCGAGTTCTTCGAGGGCGGACGTGCGTCCGGAGTCGTACGCCTCGGCGACGACTTGCCGCACCTCGTCGGATACCTGCCCTGCGAGGGTGCCGAGCAGCATGTCGGCGGCGCGGCGCAGGGGGCCGAGGGCGGCGAGCTTGGCGACGGCCCACCCGGGCGCCTCCAGTCCGGCGGCGAGCTGCTGCGCAACCAGGGCGAGCAGCCGCTGCTCGGCGTCGGCGTACAGGTCGGCGGTGTGCGCGGCGAGGTACTCGACCTGATCAGGGGATACGGGCACTGTGCACCCCCGATCAGGCGGCGAGCGGGAAACTCCCGACGGGGTCGGGGGCGGCCTGCCCGGTCTCGTCGAGGATGCGGGCGACCTCCGCGGCGACCGCGGTGTCGTCCCAATCCGGGTGCAGTAGACGCACCTTCGTGTCGGTGCTCACGGCCTGCGCCTGCGCGAGCAGGGACAGGGTTTGCGCGGTGCTCCCGGGGTCCTCTGCGACTCCGTCGCCGATGTCAACCACGGGCCGCTCGTCGACGGTCTTCCCGCCGAACTGGGCCCGGTCGACGGCGAGCAGGACACGCAGAATGTCCGCGATGGCGCGGCGCCAGTACCGGGCCTTCTTGCCCCTGGTCACCATCGACCGATGGAGACGGGCGGCAACCTCGGTTGCTGTGACGGCGGCCCCGTCTCCGTCGAGTCCGACGGACGCCGGGGAGTAGCCGGCCGCGGTCGTGGCCTGCCTCACGATGGCCTCGGCCGTCGCGCGGTGCTCTTCAACGCGGATAGCGAACTGAGAAAGCGTGATCCCGTTGCCCTGCTCGGTGGGCGGAATGGCGAGGCTCTGCCATACCTCCCGGTCGTCGTCGAATGTGGCGCCCCGGCCGGGGCCCTGACTGCGCAGGTACCCGTCGGGGACGATGATGCGGGACCGCGCGAGGCGGATGTCGCGCAACCACGATGACCACGTTTCGTCGAGGGCGTCGAGCAGGTCGTGCATGCCCTGTAGGTCACTGCGCCCCCACGGTGCGCCCCGGTGCTTCCGGTTCGGGGCGATGTTGGGGACGTATACGGCGGTGAGCAGGTCGACCCCGGTTGCGATGCTGTCGCCCTCGGAGCCGAGCGATTCGGCGAGGGCGGCCGTGTCGGGGTGTTCGGTGAGCGGCACGCGGCGGCCGAGCTGGTCCTCGGTGCCCTCGTACAGGCCGTGCAGGATTGCGCCCCGCTCGTGCCGTTCGAGGTGGCGCCACACCGTCGACGTCGTCGAGGGCAGGGTGCGCCAGAAGGTGACGGCCGTCATGATCCCGAACCGCCACTCGGGGGCGGCCTGGTCGGGGTGCACGGCAGTGATCAGGGGACGGTCAGGGGCGGCGTCGCGGTCCCAGGTGACACGCAGGAACACGCCCGACAGAGCGGCGGCAGTCTCGGCCGCGGCGAGCAGCAACTCGGGCACGCCCCCGGCGTCGAGCAGCTCGTCGAGGCGGTCCTGCGTCACGGTGTCCTCGACAGTGACGACGGGGGTGTCGGCGAACAAGAGATCCGCACTCGTCTGCGCTATCTCGCCGGCGAGGGGGATGTGCAGGCGCCTGTCGGATTTGCCCGGCTGACGGTGACGGCCCCACAGCCGGCGGCGGCCGTCGGCCCGGTGCTGCGGGGCATGCCGGTAGACCTTGGCGAGGCGGTCGGGGTCTCCGGAGTACCACGCGTCGTCGACCTTGATATCGGCGTACAGCGGGGCGAGGTTCCGCGGCGGCCACGCGGTCCCGTTGTCGGGCAGGCTCACGTCGGCGCCTCCTCTCCGGGGCCGGCGGCGAGCTGCTCCGCGGCGGTGCGCAGCAACTCGGCGACGGCGTGTGGGAGTTCCGCCGGGGCGTCCGTGGTCACGGTGCCGACTTCGGCCTCGGTGCCGCCGACGCGCAGGTGCACGGGCAGGGTGATCATGCGGCGGTCGCCTCCTTCGGCACGGTGAGCAGGTGGCGCCACTCGTGGGCGGTCGAGTGCACGACGTAGCGCAGGGCGTCGACGGAGTGGTCGGCCGTCTTGATCGGCTTGTCTTCACCCTTGGCGGATGCGGCCGGGTCCCATGAGTAACCGGGGATCTCGTCGAGCAGGCCGGTACAGGACTCGTGCACGCGCAGCAGGCCGGCGCCGAGGGCGGACGACACGGACCGGATGCCGGCCTTCACGTCGTTGTCGGCCCGAGTGACGCCCGGGTGCCCGTCGGCCCATAGCTGCGTCTGGAAACTCGCGGCCGAGGGGTCAATGAACGTCCATTCCGGCTCGACCTGCTGCCCGTCCAGCCATGCCCGGACGGCCTCGCTGTACTGCGCGTCGGTCATCTGCCGGTGCGCGGTCTTGCTGTCGTGGCGCCACTCGCTCACCACGTACAGGCGGTCGTCGGCGCCGAGTCCCAGCACCAGGGCGGCGAACGGGTTGGTAGTGCCGTAGTCCGCGGCGGCCCAGTACCGGAGCATCGGCGGCAGGGTGTCGACGACGTGCTGCTGCTCGTCCCAGGTGTCGAACACTGCGCCCTCGGCGACGACCCATGCCCCGTCGATCATGCGGCGGCGCCACAGGCCGACGTATTCGGCGGTGAGGTCGGCGACGTATTGCCGCGTGAGCGACGGGTTGTCGGCGAGCTTGAAGTGCCAAGAGCGCAGGTTGAGTTCGCCGGCCCTGTCGAGATATCCGACTTTGAGCCAGTGCCGCGGGCTGTCCGGGTTGGTCGTGGCGAGCAGCCGCGCCCCGGGGGTCGACAGGCGGGCGAGTAGCTGTGTCCAGAACGATTCTGGAACGAGGGTTGCCTCGTCGACGTAGGCGAGTTGGGCCGTGAGTCCTCGCAGGCGGCCTTCGGCGCGGACGTCGGATGCGCCGATCAGGTGCACCGTGCGGCCGAGGATCGTTGCCGTGGTGGCGCCCCGGGTGTGGTGGATGTGGCGGGCGAGGGGGCCGAACAGGGCCGGATCGGTGAGCGGTTCGAACACGTTCCGCTCGATGGTCTGCAAGCTGCGGCCACAGATCAGGACGAGTCCCGACGGGCCGGCGGCGGCGACGGCGATAACGAACGCAAGGAGGGATGCAACGGTCTTGCCTGATCGGACGCTGCCGTGCCAAAGGTTGATACGGGCGGTCGCACGGCCGATGCTGCGCAACTGCTTGCAGGACAGGGGCAGGTCGAGTTCGGGGGGCAGGTGCACGGTTCACCCCCCGTCGTCGGCCCCCTCGTCGTCGGCGAACGCTTCGGTAAGGACCGTTCCGAGGGTGCCGAGCATCGAACGGACGTCCTCGGCGTTGTCTCCGCCCTCGGCCGGGGCGAGCTTCAACGACTTGTCCACAGCGGTGGATACCGCGGCGAGGATCTGCCGTTGATCGGTGAACGTTGGCCGGTCGAGGGCCTGCTCGCTCCAAACGTTGTCCTTGCCTCCGAACGAGCCGATGGTGCAGGGGGCAAAGAGCTGTGCGTGCAGCCGCTCGGCTGACTTGTGCAGGGACTCGGCGAACCGAGCGCGCCGCTCGGCGAGGTCGACGCGTCGGGCCTCGGTCGCGGCGACCACTTCGGGCCCGCGCTCGAATGACAGGTCCAGTTCGCGGGCGATCTTGGAAACGGTCGAGCCGCTGCGCCCGATGGTGCGCGCGATTTCATTTCGGCTCTTGCCCTCGGAGTGCAGCCGGCGGACCTGGTCGCGGTCGGCATCGGTGATCGGTTCGCGCACAGTTCACCCCCGAGTGACGTCACACTGTCCGCGTGAATGCTGCTTGGGATCTCATAGTCAAGATCACAACGGGTGCCTTGGGCGGAGCCGTTGTTGTCCTGCTCTTCGCCCCCTATGTGGCGCATCGACAGGAGGTCGGTAAGGCGCGAGCGACCGCGCTACTGGAGCTGCGAGCGCGAGTGGGGGCGGACCTTTCGTATCTCCGGTACAACCACCTGAGAATACGGGCGAAAGGGAGCTATGTGGGTGACCCGTTCTCCGTGACCCATCGGGCTGCGCTCGCCATGCAACTTGCATCCTCGGCTTGGGGGTTGTCTCCCGGGATGCAAGAAAAGGTCCGCTCTCGCTTGGTCCCCATCTTCGGCGAGGCCACCCTCAGAGTTGCTGAGCGGTTCGCCTTGGCTCCGTTCGAGAAAGGAAGCCCCGCGTCAGATGCTGCAACGTGGAGCGCCGCAATGCTTGCGGTCGGGGAAGAGTTTCTCGACGTGGGTGCACCAGTCGAGGGCAGTTACGCCCTGCTTGCTGACGACCCGTTGAACAACGGCAGGTATGAACAGGTTGAGGCGGACCTCGTGAAGCTACTCAATTGCCTTGGGGGACAAGCGCAGTTGGGGAGGCGGCGTCCCAAGGGTGTGCGGCTTTCCTTCGGGTGGTCGCGGCGACGCCCCGCTGCCGGGGGGTGACAGCGGGGCGTCGAGTCGAGGGGGAGTTTCCGGGCACGCCGGAGACGCCTCCCATTAGATCACGGATTGATAACGGTGACAATGTGGGTTCCGAGGCTGACTCGACGATGTCGCGCAGCTCGCTGCCTCGGGTGCGCTTGAGTTTCAACGCCTTGTCGAGGGCCTCGGCCGTTGGTTGCTCGCCGGTCTCCCTGGGCAGGCGCCGGTACGCGGAGACGGGCATCCGCCAGGGCGTCGACGACGACGGGTGGTGCCTCGACGGCGGCGGCTGAGGCCGAGCAGGGCAAGCGGCGACGCGGCGGCGTCGACCGCGACCGCGTCGATGTCGGCGGCAGGCAGCTTCCGCACGAGTAGCTCGGTGGCGACAAGCTGCGTCACGGGCGGCACGACGGCGATAGCGACACCGAGCAGGATTCCGTCGGAGTGCGCCACGTTGAACGCGAGGGACACCGCGGCGAACGCGACAACGGTTGCCCAGTAGGTGGCGACGGGGCGGCCGGCATGCTTGGCGGCGACCACTCCCACGGTGCCGACGACGGCGCCTCCGTCGACGAGAATGGCGAACATCCGTCCGACGTCCGGGTCGACTCCGTGCTCGGCGGCGAGGGCGGTAAGCGCCTCGAACGGCAGGCGGAACGCGAGGAACGTGAATGCCCCGGTTGCGAGGATGGCCGCGGCGATGGGTGCGCGCGACGCGCTACTCACGCCCGGGCGTGCGTAGGTAGGTGATGCGTAGCCATGGCGGGGATAGCTCCCGTAGTGGTCAGGATCCGGTCGGTGATGTGCAGTCACCGGTCGGGCCTGCTTCATACGGTGCTACTCGGCGCGGTGCTCGCGCAACTTCCGGTAGACGTATGTTGGCGTCACGCCGAATGCGTCTGCGATCCGATCGGCCGTCCACCCTTCTCGGCTCGCCTCGGTCATGAGGTCGGGCAGTGTGGGCTCAACTGCTTTCCAGATCAGGCGGGCCGACGCGGCGCGCAGCAACCGGTGATCGAGGGACTCGGCGGCGGCCTGCTCCGCGGCCTTCCGGGTGTCGTACTCGTGCAGCGCCTCGCGCATCTGCTCGGCGAGACGCTGCTCGGCGGTGGATGGCCGCTTGCTGCTCATGCCGGCTGCTCCTTTGAGGACGGGGCCCGCCCCGTGGCGTGCGGGGCGGGCGAAACGGTACCGGCCGTCAGGCGAACAATGCGCCCTGCTCGGCGCCTACCCGGGCGAGGTCGAACAGGGCAGCATCGGCCGGCGCGGCGCTGATCCACTCGCCGCGCCACGTTCCCGCGGGGCGCTGCTGCGCACAACGCGACTCGTGGTCGTCGGGGCCTGCTCGGAGGCGGTGGCCTCGATGGTGTCGACCAGGTCGACGGTTGCGGCGACGAGGGGGGACTCGGCGGCGAGGCGGGCGGCCTCGGCGCGCTTCTCGGCGGCGCGGTGGCAGGGGCGCACAGCTCATATCCCTTGTCGAACAGGGCGATGGCTTCCTCGTCGGACAGGTACGTGGTGATCCCGCGACCACACATGCCGTCGTCGTTGCTCGGCGAGTAGTGCACGCGCTTGCCCCTGCCGATGACGGCGCACCTGACGCCGGCCTGCTCGGTGAACGTCTGCTGCTCCATGGGGTTGGCTTCCGTGGCTGTGGTGGGTGCCGGTATTCAGCCGGCGGGTTTCCGGTGTCGACCGTACTAGGTTCTGAACTAAGTTCACAACGGGTCAGATCAGGATTCGCCACCAACTCCCTTGGGTACGGTGGGGGTTGTCTGCGCGCGCCTTTTGCGGGAGGGGGATCCCACCTGTGATCCCCCAACGGAAGGGGTGCAGACATGGGGGATGACCAGCGGTCAACCCGACGGGCAAAGCTGACGGCCGAGATTGCTAAGCGAATTGCCGTGGCACTGAGCGCACGTGCTCTGTGGGCGGTAATCGTTGAGCTGATGCGAGGTGAAGGCTGATGCTCGGGAGAAGGTACGTCGGGCGCTCCATCCCGTGAGGCGCCCGCCGCGCCTTCTCCGCCTAGGCCGCACGCTGCTCGTGGTCCTCAGCCTGCCCGTTGGCGAGCAGCAGGGGGAGGCAGGCCGGCCACTCCCATACGCGACGGCCGCGGGCGTCCCGGCTGGTGTCCGCTCCGCACGCCTCCCCCGTCCGGCATGTCACCGTCGGCGGCTCGGTCAGGGCCGCACGGACGACCAGGGCACCCCCACACGCCGGGCACGGGGTCGGCAGGGTGCGGCTCCCGGTGATTGCGTCCGCGGCAACGATGCGGGCGACGCGCTGCTCGCACGCCCGGGCCACCCGCGCGGCTTCGTCCAGCGCCCACTCGGGGAGCGGGGAGTATGGGGCGGCCATCAGCCGGCCGTCGAGCAACTCGGGCTCGGTGTCCTCGTCGAGCACACGCCCCTCGATGAACAGGGCGGCCCAGTGCAGCCCATGCGCGCGGGACCCTATGGCCGTGCGCGCGTCCGGCGCTCCCGGGTCTACGAACGTCCATCGGCGCGGGTCGTCAACGCCGGCGTGCTGCACGGTCGCGGCGAGGGTGTCAGCGAGGTCGAACACCTGCTGCTCGACGAACAGGCACGCGTCGAGGGCGTCGAGGTTCGCCGGCGCCGGGTGCTGGCGCAGGGTGAGCGGCGTCCGGTCCTCGACCAACAGGGCCCCGTCGTCGGCGGCGCCCGTGTTCAGGAATGCGCGGGTCTCGGCCGGCGGCCACGTCGAGGGAGCGGGCGGCGTCTCGACGGCGGCGAGCAGGGCGCCCCACTGCTCCCGGATAGTGCGTAGGCGGGCGGCGGTACGGATGGCGACGGGGTGCTGCATGGCTGGTGTCTCCTTGGCGGAGTGTGGCTGGTGTGCGGGGTGCGGCGGGTTGTGCGGCGGTCTGGTTGAACAGCTCGGCGGCGGTAAGGCGTTGCTTGTCGACCAGGGCGACGACGTCGAGCAGTGCGAGGGCGTGCTCGGTACGGGTGATGTGGATAGTGCGGCGGCTCAGGCTCGGTAGGGGGTGACTGTCCGGGGGCGGGTGAGGGGGGAGCAGTCCGGCCGCACCCTGCGCGCGGGGGCGGCTGCGACCGGTCGCGGGGGCTGATCAGAGCGGGGGCTTGTGGGATGTACCTCCGACGGGATGTAGTCGTTCCGAATTCTATTATTCCATGGCCGGCGCATTCCGCCCATGGATGGAAGATGCATGGTGGGATAGCGCTGCCCGTTCGGATTCTCCCGATGGGGTCGCATGGGCGCTGGTCGAGACCGCGGCCATATGGGCTGCGGCCGGCGCGGCACTCGGTGATCGCGTAATGGTTCCGGTCGATCACCTCGGGGCGATCTGGCGCGCGACTCTACGGTCCGGGGGTGTCAATGCGACCCGGTCTAGTCGAGTGAACTAACTGTCCGTGTCTCGGCCGCTGTTGGTGCTGCTCGTTCTGTCGGTTACCGGGGCCGGGTGGCGGTTCGGGGTGCGCTCGGGTGCCCTCTTGCCCTGGGCGGGGTGGCGGTGCGGGCAAACAGTTTGGCCGCATTGTGATCTGCATCACTGCTAGCGGTGACTGCTCTGGTCCGAGTTTCGTGTGGGCGTGAATCGCCGTGCGGCCCTTGCTCGAATGACCTGCGGTTTTGACGACCGCCTATTAACAACAATACCCCCTATAGGTCACGTGTGTGCTGTGCATGTAAAAGCTTGTCTGGGTGCTCCCCTAGTTCCGTGGTGTAGCGTATTAACACCCTTGAAGGCTGTCTCGCGTGAATGTGAGACCCGGCCGTGAAGGGAGGTGAAAGGCGTATGGCTGCCGGACCGGAGCCCGATCGGGACCCCAGGCCGGCGGAGGTCGCACGTCGCCGTTGGGCGCGAGTTCCTCGCGTGCTGCGGCCCGTGGTTGTGATCGTGCAGCTCACCTACTACGCGCTCTGCGTATGGCGGGAGTTGTAAGCTCTTGACCTCGGTAAATGTGTCGAGGGTCCACCCGGGAGCGGGTAGACCCTCGTAGGCCACGCCTGCCGTGGGCTCCGTGCCGTTCTTCCGGGCGGGTACGGAGCCCACGCTTCTGAGCGTGGACTGTGACAGCTACTGTAGCACTAATACCCTCAAGTTTTGGGCCGCATTCCGGCTGATTATTCGCAAGCTATTGGCGAATCTAATTCGCGAAATAAATCGGCAAACTATTCGGCTCAGGATTCCGCAACGTTTTCGGTGCTCGTCCGAGCGGTACTAGCCCGCGGCATGGTTCAGATGGCCCCGCGCGGACGTCGAGGCACAACGCCCTCCCAGAGCATCAGACCTACTGTCAGAGCGGCATGCGGCCGACTCCGGCGCGTAGCGGCGGGTGGTGGCGAGGTCTAGCCGCGAGGGATGCGCGGTGCGGCGCGGTGTGCGGCGGTAGGTCATGCACGGCTCGCCTGCGCGAGCTCGGCACTGTTCGTACGGACATGCCACGTCGAGAGGGTCGGGCAGATTGGCGGCGGCGAGGCGTTCCCGCTCGGTGCGGCGTGGCCGATGGACGGAGATCTCCTGGGTGACGCTGCGAGGGATGTACTCGCCGAGGGCGGCGAGGCGTTCGGCGACTTCGGGGGTGGGCCCGCCGGTCAGTTCTTTGATGGTCGAGGCGGTCAGTGCGCCGGTCGCGACGGCGTGCCGGGTGTCGAGCAGTTCGGCGCGGTAGGCGGCCGGGTCGTCCGGGTCGGCGGCGGGAACGGGGTCGTGGTGGCGGTCGACCACGTCGCGGCGGAAGTCGTGCCACGGGCGGGACACGTCTGACGGTTTGATCGGGTACGGGCTGGTCGCGATGTGGTGGCGCACGATCTGTGCGGCGTCCCAGTGGCGGCCTGCTGGGTGGGGTGCGGTCGGCGGCACGTCGGTGAGCAGGTCGGCCCACTGGTCGAGGGTTTCGTCGGCGGCGGCCTGGTCGGCAGGGGCGCTGCGCGGGTCGAGGCGCACTGCGTAGGCGAGCAGGGCGGCGACTTCCTGGCGGTTCACTGGGCGGACTCCTGGGGGTCGTCGAGGGCGGCCGTGCGGAACAGGTCGGCGGCGCGCTGTACGCGGCCGGGGCGGGCAGTATTGAGGGGGATCACGTCGGCACCGGGCGAGGTCGGGGCGCCGGTGGGCACCGGGGGGAGCGCGGTCCAGCCGGGCACGAAATATCGGACCGACCGCGGGCGGGAACGGGCGCGGCGCCACTGCTCGCGGGCGTGGTCGACCAGGGCCGGCACGGCCGTGCGCTTCACGATCGCTTCAAGGTGGAACCAATCGGCCTCGGTGAGGGACCACTCGACGACGACGCCGGCGGCGGTGAGCGCGTCCCGCAACGGCCGAAGGTTCGGCGGGACGGCCGGGGTCGAGCCGTAGCTAGCTGGCTGTACCTCCGTAGGAGGTACAGCGGGACGGGCCGGGTCGGGTCGGGGGGACCGTGACGGGTCGAGGTTGTCACGCTGTGACTGGTCGCCCTGACCTGCGATGTCTTCCGGAAACTCGATTTGATTCGCGGACGGTTCGCGCTTTTCCGGCCTCGGATCGTCGTCGATTCGCGGACGATTCGCCGACGGATCGAGCGGATTACGCTCCTGGTTCCGCTGCTCCGCGGCCCGTTCGCGGGCCCGCTGCTGGCGCTCGGCGGCCTTGGCGCGGTCGTCCTCGACGCGCGCGCGGGTCGGGTTGTAGATCAGGAAGTCGTGCATCACGTAGTCGCCGGCGGGCGGCTGCTTGCACCGGGTGCAGTCGTGGCCGGCGGCGTGCCACAGGCTGGACGCGACCAGCTTCCGGGCCTGGGGCGCGGTGCCGTACAGCTGGGCGACGACGCCCGGTATCACGCCTTCGGTGAGGTGCTGGGCGGCGTAGGCGCCGGCGCGGACCCACAGGCCGAGGGCGGCGTTTCCGGCTCTCAACAGCTTGGGGTGCGCGTGCGCGGTGTCGTCGACTTTGAACCACGTCACGGGGGTTGTGCTCCTGTCGGGGTGGGGCGCCGGCGGCGAGGGGCGTTGGTGGCCCGTCCTCGCCGCCGGGCCAGTCATGCGGCGGTGAAGTAGGGGCGGGTTCGTGCCGGCTGGTGCTCGTCGCATCGCCACCCGCACGAGTAGGGCCGTACGGGCTGGGCGCCGCACCGGGGGTTCCCGTGAGCGCAACCGTCCGCGGTCGCGGGGTTGTTGCACGCGTTGCAGTACCGGCGGCCGTCGGCGCGGTGCCGGCCGTGTACGGCCTGGTCGTGGTCGCACGACGGGGCACGGTGCTGCATGCCCTTGACGGCGGCGAGGCTGGTGCGGTCGCGCTGCCGGGTGGCCTGGTCATCGACGTGCGCGGGGTCGCAGCACTGCGGCCGGTCGCACGACGGTCGGACGTTGCCCACAGGCTCGAGGCCGGTCCGCAGGATGAACGCGGCCTGAAACGCGGTGTAGTCGCGGCCTCGGTGGCGAAACCTTCCGCCCCCCTTGGCGGGCCGGCCGGTCCACTCGCGGTGTCCGTTGTCGGTCGAGCGGGTGCGGGCGGCGAATGCCTTCGCCAGTCCCTCGGGCGCGCGCGGGGCGGCGGCCTGGTCGGCGTCGACGGCGAGCTGTCCGGGCACCTGCTCGACCGGTCCGGAGTCGAGAAGTCGGCGCATGCGGTCGAGGCTGGCCTCGGTGGTGCGGGCGGTCACTGCTCACCCCCGGTGGTGATCGCGGCGAGCTGGTGCGCGAGGGCGCCCGTGCGCCACGCCTCGGCCGTCGCGTCCTTCCCGCCCTTGCGCCACGTGAGGGCGTGCGTGCGGGCGCGGGTCGGCTTGATGACGATGCCCGGCACGTCGTGTACTTCACCGGTCGTCTTGTCGGCGACCTTCGGGGCGCCGGCGGCCTCCATCTCGGCGACGAACTCGGCGAGTTTCCACGGCTTGACCGTGCGCATCACGGCGTTGATCGCGGTGAACACGCGCGGTGCGTCGGTCGGGGCGCCCTCGGGTGCCAGCACGTACACCACGTCGGGCGTGCGGGCGGGGGCCGAGGGGGCGATCGCGCGCGGGTCAGTAAGGGCGGTAGGCAGGGTGGTGACAGTCACGGGCGCGTGCTCCGGTTCGTGCGGTGGTGGCGTATGTGGGCGGCGAGGCGGGTGATTCGGCCGGCGAGGGTGATCGCCCTATCGGGGTCGAGCAGGTCGTCGAGGTCGGCGGCGATCGGCGCCTCGGCGGCGAGGGCTTCGCGGCTTCCATCCGCGGCGGCGGCGCGCATCGCCCGAACGTGGTCGGGCATGTCGTGCGCGTAGATCGCGTGGTCGAGGGCGCGCACGTTCTCGCCGTGGTGGGCGAGCAGGGCGCCGAGGTCGTCGGGCGCCTCGACGTAGGCGAGGGCGAGGTCGTCGAGCAACTGCTCGGCGTGGGCGGCGATCGGCAGACGGACGGCGAGGCCGTCGGCGGTGAGCTGGGGTCGGATCATCGGTGCAGCTCCTCGGGCATGGTCGGCGCCTCTTCAGGCGGCGGCGCGGTCCTCGACGGTGAGCGCCTGCTGGCGCTGCTGGCGTTCGAGGCGGCGCAGGATCAGTTCGACCTCTGTGGGGAGCCGACCCGCGGCGCGGTCGCGGTCGCGGCGGCGCCGGGCGGCATCGAGGATGCGGCGGGCGTTAGCAATGGCCTGCTCACGGGGGATCACGGCGCCGGTCATGCGGCTGCTCGCTTCACCAGCTGACTGGCGGAAATGCCGTAGTGCTCCTCAACAGCTGCGGCAACTGCGGCACTTGGGGCGGTATGCCCGTTCCACAATCGCCATGCAGTGTTACGTGCAACCTGCAACCGATTTGCGGTGTCTGATGGGGTGCGGTCACCCGCCTTACGGGCGGCAGTAACCAGTTGAGCGCGGTCGTACATGCGAAAACCGTCCTTCCGTGGACGACGTGTTTCCGTCCACGGGTGGAACGTTACATGATCCAAGCGTTCGGGAGTCAAATTTTCTTCCGGGTCCTCACGGGTGAAGTACGTTGACAGACGGCATATGTCCGACAACAATCGATCATGAGTTCGACGACATTAATGCAGCTCAAGAGGGGTGAACCGTGTTGAATCGAGATGCCGCCGAGAGGGTCGGCTGATCGTGTGCGCGCCACGGTCCACACGAGGTATGTTCCATCCATGGAACACATGAACCCACGCGGGGATGATCTCGCAACCCCGGAAGAGTTCGCCGCCTGGTTGAAGCGTCAACTAGAGCAGCGCGGATACGACCTACGACCGAGGGGCGGCGGACAAACCAAGTTCGCCACGGATTCCGGCATCGGCGCCGGCACCGTCAGCCGCATGCTGCGCGGTCAGTCCGCAACCGAAACCCGCGTACTCCAGACGCTCGCTCAGTCCCTGCAGTTGCCGCTCTCCGAGGTACTTGTCGCAGCCGGTGTCCTCAACCGCGTCGAACTGGAAAACGTCCGCCACCCCGCCCCCCGCACCAACCCGCTGACCCCGGAGCAAGCAGCCGACGAACTAGGCATCACCGACCCCCAATCTCGCCGGCTCTTCATCTCCATGACCGAGACCCTGCGCCAGCAGCGCGCCGAGAACGGCGAGGGACGCATCGCCGAGAACTAACCCGACGGAGGCACAGTGACCCACCGATACATGCCCGTATTCGCCTTCATCCTGCTGCTGGTGGGGCTGTCAGCGGGCGTTGTCGGACTGCTCGGCAACAACGACTACACATGGCGCGCCGGACTCTTCATCGTCCTGACTGCCGTCCCCCTGCTCATCATCCGCACTGTGCATAACTCTGAGCGCGCCACAGCCGAACAACTTGCTGACGCCGACCGCGCCGGCTACATCCGCGCCCTGGACCACGTTGCGCGCGGCCTGCTCGACGCCCCCGCCTCACCCACTCCCGGGCACCGTATCGACCACACCGAGCAGGCCGCGGGCAACGTGATCACACTGTGCCCACGTCAGCTACAGCAACCCGAACGGAAGGCGCTGTGACGACCCTCAACACACCAACCACGCTCCGCAGCTCACCAGCCGCAGACAACGACGCCGAACCGTGGCTCGCCTACCTGCGCGTCTCCACATGGCGCGAGGACAAGATCAGCCTTGACCTACAGCGCACGGCGATTCAGGCATGGGAACGGCGCGGACCACGCCGGGTCACCGAGTACATAGAAGACCCGGACGTGACAGGCCGAAACTTCAAACGCAAGATCATGGGCTGTATCCGACGCGTCGAAGCCGGCGAAGCCCGCGGCATCGTCGTATGGAAGTTCAGCCGATTCGGCCGCAACGACATGGGCATCGCCGTCAACCTCGCCCGCGTCGAGAAAGCCGGCGGCGACCTGGTGTCCGCCACAGAAGACGTAGACGCCCGGACCGCCGTAGGACGCTTCAACCGCCGCATCCTGTTCGACCTCGCCACCTTCGAAAGCGACCGCGCCGGCGAGCAGTGGAAGGAAACGCACCAGTGGCGGCGGACCCACGGCCTACCCGCGACCGGCGGCCGGCGCCTCGGCTACATCTGGCACCCGCGACGAATCCCTCACCCCACCGACCCCGGACAGTGGACGACACAGAAGGAGTGGTACGAAGTCGAGGGCAGCGCGCGCGACCATATAGAGGACCTGTACGCGCGCAAACTCGGCGACGGCTACCCCACCGCCGAGGGGTACGGCAGCCTCGCCACATGGCTAAACGGCCTCGGTCACCGGACCGGCGATGGGAACCCATGGCGAGCCGACAGCTTGCGCCGCTACATGCTGTCCGGATTCGCGGCCGGAATGCTGCGCGTGCATCACCCAGACTGCCGATGTGACTACACGGCCAACGGCGGCCGATGTACGCGGTGGGTACACATCGATGGTGCACACGAGGCGATCATCACCCCGGAGACATGGGAGCGGTACGAGGCGCACGTCCTCGAACGCCGACGGATGACACCAAGGGCCCGGAACCCTACTTATCCGCTGACCGGACTCATTCGGTGCGGAGGATGCCGCGAGGGCGCCGCCGCGACCTCGGCTCGTCGGAAGTCCGGCCAGGTCCTCGGGTACGCCTACATGTGCGGCCAGAGCCGAAACGGCCTGTGCGAGAACCCGGTATGGGTTCAGCGGTACATAGTCGAAGACGAGGTACGCGGGTGGCTCGCCCGCGAGGTCGCAGACGATATCGACGCCGCTCCAGCAACGCCCGAACCGGTAGAGAAGGACAATCAACGGGGACGCGAAGAGAGGGAACGCGCACGGCTGGAGGGTGAACACACCCGCTTGACGAACGCGTTGACGAACCTCGCCGTTGACCGCGCCATGAACCCAGAGTCGTATCCCGAGGGCGTGTTCGAGGCCGCGCGGGAACGGATCGTGAAACAGAAGCAAGTCGTTACGGAAGCACTCGAAGCCCATGCCGCGGTTGAGGCCATCCCCGAGCGCGCCGCGCTGATGCCTCTTGCCGTTGGTCTACTGGCGGAGTGGGACACCTTCCACGTTCCCGAGATGAACGGCATGCTTCGGTCCCTGATCCGACGCGTGGTACTCACCCGCGGCGCCAAGGGGCAAAAGGGTGTCGAGGGTAGCGGAGAGACCCGGATCGAGGTCCATCCCCTTTTCAAGCCCGACCCTTGGGCGGACGACGCCCCGCAGTAACACGCGGCACGCACCGGGCGTAGCCACCTGTTTTACACGTCTCGTTCCTGGACGAGGCCCCCGAATTCTCCACCAAAGTGCTCGACGCCCTGCGGCAGCCACTGGAGTCCGGCCGTGTG
This sequence comes from Streptomyces sp. FIT100, assembly GCF_024584805.1. Taxonomy (NCBI): domain Bacteria; kingdom Bacillati; phylum Actinomycetota; class Actinomycetes; order Kitasatosporales; family Streptomycetaceae; genus Streptomyces; species Streptomyces sp. FIT100. Next base: position 5,810,674 of record NZ_CP075715.1, read on the forward strand.
ATCGTCGCGCGCAGCGCGGGCGTGGTGCGGCTGCCGGCCCGCTTCCTCATGGTGCTGGCCGCCAACCCTTGCCCGTGCGGACGGCACACCCTGCACGGTTCCGGATGCGAGTGTCCCGCCTCGGTGATCCGGCGCTACCAGGCGCGGCTGTCCGGGCCGCTCCTCGACCGGGTCGACCTGCGGGTCGAGGTGGAGCCGGTGAGCCGTTCCGATCTGCTCGGCCAGGGCGGCCGGGGCGAGTCCACGGAGACCGTCGCCGACCGGGTCCGTGAGGCCAGGGACCGGGCGGCCGCGCGGCTGGACGGCACGCCCTGGAGCGTCAACAGCGAGGTGCCCGGCCATGAGCTCCGCACCCGCTGGCAGGTGGCTCCCGGCGCCCTCGCCGCCGCCGAGCGCGACATGGAGCGGGGCATGCTCACCGCCCGCGGTATGGACCGCGTCCTGCGCGTCGCCTGGACCGCCGCCGACCTCGCCGGCCGCGACCGTCCCACCGTCCAGGACGTCGCCCTCGCCCTCCAGCTGCGCACCGGCATCGCGCGGGGCGCCCTGGTCCTGATCGGGGCCGAGCCGTGACGGGGAGCGGTGCGGGGGCCGGGAGCCGCAGCGCCGGGACCGCCGGGCAGGGCGGCGTCGCCACGGTGCGGGTCAGGGGTGGCGCATGGCCGCCGGTGTGAGCGACGAGGAGCGGCTGGCACGTGCAGCGTTGACGCGGGTCGTCGAACCGGGTGACGAGCACGGCGGCAGGTGGCTGCGGGAGCACGGGGCCATGGAGCTCATGGCGCGGCTCACCGCGCCCGTGCTTCCCGAGGGCACTCTCCGGGGTGCGGGCGAGCAGCGGATCGCGAGCTACCGGACTCGGGCCGCGGCGGCCGACCCCGCGCGCGATCTCGACACGGCGGAAGCGGCCGGGGGCCGGTTCCTCTGTCCGGGTGACCCGGAGTGGCCGAGCCAGCTCGACGACCTCGGGGACGCCAGACCCGTGGGGCTGTGGGTGAGAGGCCGCTTCGACCTGCGGATATGGGCGCTGCGCTCGGTCGCCGTCGTCGGCGCACGGGCCTGCACACCGTACGGCGCCCATATGGCCGCGAGCCTCGGCTCGGGGCTCGCCGAGCGGGGCTGGGTCGTCGTCTCCGGTGCCGCGCACGGCGTCGACGGCGCCGCCCACCGCGGCGCGCTCGCCGCCGCGGGAGCGACCGTCGGGGTGCTGGCCTGCGGGGTCGACGTCGTCTACCCGCGTTCCCACGCCGAGTTGATCGGCCGCATCGCGGAACAGGGCCTGCTCGTCGGCGAGTTGCCGCCGGGCGGCCACCCGACGCGCAGCCGGTTCGTCCTGAGGAACCGGGTGATCGCCGCCCTCACCCGCGGCACCGTCGTCGTGGAGGCCGAATACCGCAGCGGGTCGCTCGTCACCGCACGCGCCGCCCAGCGCCTCGGCCGCTTCACGATGGGCGTTCCCGGCCCGGTGACCAGCGGACTCTCGGCCGGAGTGCATGAACTCCTGCGCGGAGAGGCCGTGCTCGTCACCGACGCCGACGAAGTCGTCGAGCTGGTCGGGGACATCGGCGAACTCGCCCCGGCCCGCAGCGGCCCCGTCTTCGCCCGGGACCTCGTCGGGCCCGCCGGAGCACGGATTCTGGAGGCATTCCCGGCCCGGGGTGTCCTCGGTGCGGGTGACATTGCGCGCGGTGCCGGCGTCACGACGGACGAGGCGCTCGGCAGGCTGTACGAACTGCACTCGCTGGGGTTCGTCGAACGGCACGGCGACGGCTGGACGTTGACGCAGGCCGCGATACAGCCGTCGAACACCCGGCGAGGCGGTGCTTGACCTGGCGCATTCGGGTGAAAGGGTGAGGCCGATGACCTCCGCGGCTCACCCCGGACATCCCCAGGGGGCCGGCGCACACAGCGTCGGCCCTTGTTCGAAGGTGTGCCCGACGGCCCCTACCCGCCCAGGCGCGATCCGCCGGTCTTCGCGCACCGCAACCGCGCAGTCACGCTACGCTCACCGGGTTCCCCGCCCAGCCACCCGCCCAGAGAGACATCCCTCCCCACCTCACAGCAGAACGGCTCAAGGCAACGCATGCCCCAGCACACCTCCGGGTCTGACCGCGCGGCAGTGCCCCCCGCTGCCCGTGGCACCGTGCGGCCGCCCGCCCCCTCGTCGCTCGACGAGTTGTGGCGGTCGTACAAGGCGACGGGCGACGGGCGGCTGCGGGAGCAGCTGATCCTGCACTACTCACCGCTGGTGAAGTACGTCGCGGGCCGGGTGAGCGTCGGGCTGCCGTCCAACGTCGAGCAGGCGGACTTCGTCTCCTCGGGGGTGTTCGGACTCATCGACGCCATCGAGAAGTTCGACATCGAGCGGTCGATCAAGTTCGAGACGTACGCGATCACCCGCATCCGGGGAGCCATGATCGACGAGCTCCGGGCGCTGGACTGGATCCCCCGCTCGGTGCGGCAGAAGGCCCGCGCCGTCGAGCGCGCCTACGCCACCCTGGAGGCGCAGCTGCGGCGCACCCCCTCCGAGAGCGAGGTCGCCGCCGAGATGGGCATCGGTCTGGAGGAACTGCACTCGGTCTTCAGCCAGTTGTCCCTGGCGAACGTCGTGGCCCTGGAGGAGCTGCTGCACGTCGGCGGGGAGGGCGGCGACCGGCTCAGCCTGATGGACACGCTGGAGGACACCGCGGCGGACAACCCGGTCGAGGTCGCCGAGGACCGTGAGCTGCGCCGGCTCCTCGCCCGCGCGATCAACACGCTTCCCGACCGCGAGAAGACCGTCGTCACCCTTTACTACTACGAGGGCCTCACACTCGCCGAGATCGGCAACGTCCTCGGGGTCACCGAGAGCCGCGTCAGCCAGATCCACACCAAGTCGGTCCTCCAGCTGAGAGCGAAGCTGGCCGACGTCGGCCGCTGAAAAGCGGCAGGTGACACGTGGCCGGGGGCGGGCGCCCGGGCGCCGATTCGTCCCCGACCCCGCCCGCCCGTGCAGTCCCGCCCGTAAAGTGGACCCGTGCCCAGGATTCGAGCGGCCTCCGTGGCCGAGCACCGGACCATGCAGCGCGGCGCCCTGCTGGATGCCGCGCGTTCCCTGCTGTCCGAAGGCGGTACCGAGGCGCTGACCTTCCCCGCTCTCGCCGAGCGCACGGGCCTCGCCAGGTCTTCCGTGTACGAGTACTTCCGCTCGCGCGCCGCTGTGGTCGAAGAGCTCTGCGCCGTCGACTTCCCCGTCTGGGCGGCCGAGGTGGAAGCGGCCATGGAGCAGGCCGGGACGCCCGAGGGCAAGGTCGAGGCGTATGTGCGCCAGCAGCTCGGGCTGGTCGGTGACCGGCGCCACCGGGCAGTCGTCGCCATCTCCGCGAGCGAGCTCGACGCGGGGGCCCGAGAGAAGATCCGCGCCGCCCACGGCGGCCTCGTGGCGATGATCGTCGAGGCCCTCGGAGAGCTCGGCCACGAGCAGCCCCGCCTGGCCGCGATGCTGCTCCAGGGCGTCGTCGACGCGGCCGTCCGCCGGATCGAGCTCGGCGCGGCGGAAGACCCGTCCGCGATCGCCGATGCCGCGGTGTCGATGGCCCTCCGCGGCGTCCGCGGCGACTGAGCCCGCACACCTCGCCCACCCCGCACACCCCGCCCTCCTCGCCCACCCCATCGCACGCGCCCTTCGGGTGCCCCACCAGCCGTCCGCGCGACCCCGACACCGCTCCGCCGTGGCAGGGTCCGCGCCGTACGGCTCCGCAGGGGTCGACGGAGCGCCCTGTGCGACCAGATGGCCGCCGCGGCCAGCACGATCGCCTGGAGCGAGCCCCCACCGGCATGCGACACAGCCGCCGCGGGCACAGCTGCCGCCGCGGGAACCGGCTCCACCGCGGGCACCGGCTCCGAGGGCGGGGCAGGGACACCGAAGACCGGCAGCAGCCGCGACGGACCGCGGCGCAGCGCCGACGGGGGCAGCAGGGACAGCGGGTCGAGGTACTGCTCGCCGCGGCGCAGACCCCAGTGCAGACAACCCTGCGGACAGTGCGAAGGACCGTCCGCGACCACCGCCACCACCTGTCCCTCGGCCACTTCGTCACCCGCCCGGACCATCGCCCGTACCGGCTCGTAGGTGGTGCGCAGCGGCGGATCGCCCGTGCCCGGCAGGGTGACCGACAGGACACCTCGCCCGGCCACCGCCCCCGCGAAGGACACCCGGCCCGCCACGGCGGCCCGCACCTCCGTGCCCCCAGGGGCCGCCAGGTCGACGCCGCGATGCCCCCGCCCGTACGGACCGGCCGGTGGCTCCCAGCCCCGCACCACCGCCGGACGCGGCGGGCCCACGGGCCAGACGCCCGCCTCCGGCCGGACGCCCGCCTCCGGCCGGACGCCCGCCTCCGGCCCGACGCCCGCCGCCGGCGCCGCCGCCCACGCCGCCGCGCCCGGGACCGCCGCAGGCGTCGCCGCCGGAAGCAGCGCAACGACCACGGCCACCAGTGCGACCGTCACGACTCGTACGCGATTCATGACGCAGACGGTCCCGCATCCGCCCCGTTCTCGCTGATCACGGCCCGGATCTGTGGACAACCAGCCGGTTGTGGACAGCGCCGTCACCCGGCACTGCGCCGGTCCCGTACACTTCTTCTGGCGATCCGGGTCACCGGGTCGACTTCGCACGCCCCGCCACCACCCACATCAGCGGAAGGTGGCCGCGCCTCTCGGTCCTCTGCGGCACGGCGCGCCGGGGCGTCAGGACACAACCGAGAAAACTCAAGGAGATACGGCCATGGCCGTCGTCACGATGCGGGAGCTGCTGGAGAGCGGCGTCCACTTCGGTCACCAGACCCGTCGCTGGAACCCGAAGATGAAGCGCTTCATCTTCACCGAGCGCAACGGCATCTACATCATCGACCTGCTCCAGTCGCTGTCGTACATCGACCGCGCCTACGAGTTCGTCAAGGAGACCGTCGCGCACGGCGGCTCCATCATGTTCATCGGCACCAAGAAGCAGGCCCAGGAGGCCATCGCCGAGCAGGCGACCCGCGTCGGGATGCCGTACGTCAACCAGCGCTGGCTGGGCGGCATGCTCACCAACTTCTCCACCGTCTACAAGCGCCTTCAGCGTCTGAAGGAGCTCGAGGCGATCGACTTCGAGGACGTGGCCGCCTCCGGCCTCACCAAGAAGGAGCTCCTGGTCCTCTCCCGCGAGAAGGCCAAGCTGGAGAAGACCCTCGGTGGTATCCGCGAGATGCAGAAGGTGCCGAGCGCCGTCTGGATCGTCGACACCAAGAAGGAGCACATCGCCGTCGGTGAGGCGCGCAAGCTCCACATCCCGGTCGTCGCGATCCTCGACACCAACTGCGACCCCGACGAGGTCGACTACAAGATCCCGGGCAACGACGACGCGATCCGCTCCGTCACGCTGCTCACCCGCGTGATCGCCGACGCCGTCGCCGAGGGCCTCATCGCCCGCTCCGGTGTCGCCGCCGGTGACCAGAAGCCGGGCGACAAGGCCGCGGGCGAGCCGCTGGCCGAGTGGGAGCGCGACCTCCTCGAGGGCGAGAAGAAGGCCGACGAGACCCCCGCCGCCGAGGCCGAGACCCCGGCTGCCGAGGCCGAGAAGCCGGCCGAGGCTGTTGCCGAGGCGCCGGCCGCGGACGCCGAGCAGGCCTGACACCCCAGGTTCGGATGTTGACGGCGGGGGCCCATGAAGCCCCCGCCGTCGACCCGTAGATCGTTCGAATCTTCGACCTCAGCTCTTCGACTTCAGAGAGATTCCCAGACATGGCGAACTACACCGCCGCTGATGTAAAGAAGCTCCGCGAGCTCACCGGCGCGGGCATGATGGACTGCAAGAAGGCGCTCGACGAGGCCGAGGGCAACGTCGACAAGGCCGTCGAGGCCCTGCGCATCAAGGGCCAGAAGGGCGTCGCCAAGCGCGAGGGCCGTTCCGCCGAGAACGGCGCGGTCGTCTCCCTGATCGCCGACGACAACACCTCCGGTGTCATCGTCGAGCTGAAGTGCGAGACGGACTTCGTCGCCAAGGGCGAGAAGTTCCAGGCCGTCGCGGGCTCGCTCGCCACCCACATCGCGAAGACCAACCCGGCCGACGTCGAGGCGCTGCTCGCCTCCGAGATCGAGCCCGGCAAGACCGTCCAGGCGTACGTCGACGAGGCCAACGCCAACCTCGGCGAGAAGATCGTCCTGGAGCGCTTCGCGCAGTTCTCCGACGGCTACGTCGCCGCCTACATGCACCGCACCATGCCCGACCTGCCCCCGCAGATCGGTGTGCTCGTCGAGCTCGACAAGCCGAACGCCGAGGTCGCCAAGGGCGTCGCCCAGCACATCGCCGCCTTCGCGCCGAAGTACCTCTCCCGTGAGGACGTCCCGGCCGAGGTCGTCGAGGCGGAGCGCCGCGTCGCCGAGGAGACCACCCGCGCCGAGGGCAAGCCCGAGGCCGCCCTGCCGAAGATCGTCGAGGGTCGCCTCAACGGCTTCTTCAAGGACGCCACCCTGCTCGGCCAGCCGTACGCGCTGGACAACAAGAAGTCCGTCCAGCAGATCCTGGACGACGCCGGTGTCAGCCTGAAGCGCTTCGCGCGCATCAAGGTCGGCATCTGAGCCGGTACGCGACCGGCATGGGACCCCGCTAGGGTTTCCCAGCAGTCGTCGGCCGCGTGGACGCCGGACGACCGCAGATCTGACGAGGAGGCCATTGCCGCAGGGACACCAGCACCCACCGGCAATGGCCTTCTTCGTATGTGCACGAGGAGATCTCCATGAACAAGGGCGCGGAAGCCAACCAGGCTGCCGACGACAAGAGCGACCACACCGGCAAGAAAGCCGGCCGCTTCATGCTGAAGCTGTCCGGGGAAGCCTTCTCCGGCGGCACCGGCCTGGGCGTCGACCCCGACGTCGTCCACGCCATCGCACGTGAGATCGCCGCGGTCGTCCGGGACGGCGCACAGATCGCGATCGTGATCGGCGGCGGCAACTTCTTCCGTGGCGCGGAGCTCCAGCAGCGCGGCATGGACCGGGCCCGCTCCGACTACATGGGCATGCTCGGGACGGTTATGAACTGCCTCGCGCTCCAGGACTTCCTGGAGAAGGAGGGCATCGACTCCCGCGTCCAGACCGCCATCACCATGGGCCAGGTCGCGGAGCCGTACATCCCGCTGCGGGCCGTGCGCCACCTGGAGAAGGGCCGCGTGGTCATCTTCGGCGCCGGTATGGGCATGCCGTACTTCTCCACCGACACCACCGCGGCCCAGCGCGCCCTGGAGATCGACGCCGAAGCCCTGCTCATGGGCAAGAACGGAGTCGACGGGGTCTACGACTCCGACCCCAAGGCCAACCCGGACGCGGTGAAGTTCGACGCGCTGGAGTACGGCGAGGTGATCACCCGCAATCTCAAGGTCGCGGACGCCACCGCCGTCACCCTCTGCCGCGACAACGATCTGCCCATCCTCGTCTTCGAACTCCTCGCGCCGGGCAATATCGCGCGGGCCGTCCGGGGTGAGAAGATCGGCACGCTCGTGAGCGACCAGGGCACCCGGGCCTGAACCGGGGCACCGCCCCCGTGCGCGGGGACGGGCCACCGCCCCGAGAGGGGATGGACAAAGCCCTGCCGGTCGGACACCGTGCAGGGGAACGCGCCGCCAAGATTCGCCGGCCTCGTACGGACCGATACGCGTACACGCCGGGCCTACTCAAGACACGCAGGAGCAAGTGGTGATCGAAGAGACCCTCCTCGAGGCCGAGGAGAAGATGGAGAAGGCCGTCGTGGTCGCCAAGGAGGACTTCGCCGCGATCCGCACCGGTCGTGCGCACCCGGCGATGTTCAACAAGATCGTGGCCGACTACTACGGCGCGCTGACGCCGATCAACCAGCTGGCCTCGTTCTCGGTGCCGGAGCCGCGGATGGCCGTGGTGACCCCGTTCGACAAGAGCGCCCTGCGCAACATCGAGCAGGCGATCCGCGACTCCGACCTGGGCGTCAACCCCAGCAATGACGGCAACATCATCCGGGTGGTGTTCCCCGAGCTCACGGAGGAGCGCCGCCGCGAGTTCATCAAGGTCGCCAAGGGCAAGGCCGAGGACTCCCGGATCTCGATCCGCTCCGTGCGCCGCAAGGCCAAGGAGACCATCGACAAGCTGATCAAGGACGGCGAGGTCGGCGAGGACGAGGGCCGCCGTGCCGAGAAGGAGCTCGACGACACCACCGCGAAGTACGTGGCGCAGGTCGACGAGCTGCTCAAGCACAAGGAAGCCGAGCTGCTCGAAGTCTGATGAACGACTCCTCCTGGGGGGCCCCGCCGCGCGCGGGCTACAGCCCCGGTTACTGGGGGCCGCCCCGCCAGGGGGCCGCCCCGGCGGGTCCCGCCTACGATGAGCGTGTCGCCCAGCACACTCGGCCCATGCCCATCGTGCCGGACGATCCCGACGCAGGTAGAGACGCAGAAGACCGCGACGACCGCGACCGGGGGGCCGCTCGGTGGAGCGGTCCCCTGTTCCGCGACGAGATGCCGCAGGAGCCCATGCCCACCCCCCCGCCGCCTGCGGCGTCCGAGCCGCCGCAGCCCTCACAGCCGCCGCAGAAGAAGCGTGCCGGCCGTGATCTGCGGGCCGCGATAGGGGTCGGCGCCGGGCTCGGTGCTGTGATCATCGCCGCCCTCTTCGTCGTCAAGGCCGTCTTCGTCGGCGTCATCGCCGTCGCCGTGGTCGTCGGCCTGTGGGAGCTCACCTCCCGGCTCGACGAGCGCAAGGGGATCAAGGCGCCGCTGGTGCCGCTCGCCGTCGGCGGGGCGGCCATGATCGTCGCCGGCTACGTCCGCGGTGCCGAAGGTGCCTGGGTCGCCATGGCCTTCACCGCGCTCGCGGTGCTCGTCTGGCGGATGACCGAACCGCCCGAGGGCTACCTCAAGGACGTCACGGCGGGGCTGTTCGCCGCGTTCTACGTGCCCTTCCTGGCCACCTTCGTCGCGATGATGCTGACCGCCGACGACGGGCCGCAGCGGGTGTTCACGTTCCTGCTGCTGACCGTGGTCAGCGACACCGGCGCGTACGCGATCGGCTGGCGCTTCGGCAAGCACAAGCTGGCTCCGCGCATCAGCCCCGGGAAGACCCGGGAGGGTCTCGTCGGGGCCGTGACCTTCGGCATGGCGGCGGGCGCGGTCTGCATGCCGCTCCTGATCGACGGCGGCACCTGGTGGCAGGGGCTGCTCCTCGGCCTCGCGGTCGCGGTCAGCGCGACCCTCGGCGACCTGGGTGAGTCGATGATCAAGCGGGACCTCGGGATCAAGGACATGGGCACGCTGCTGCCGGGGCACGGCGGCATCATGGACCGGCTGGACTCGCTGCTGCCGACGGCACCGGTCGTCTGGCTGCTGTTCGTGCTCTTCGTAGGGTCCGGCTGAGCCGGTCCTGATCCTGCACAGGGGCTCGTCGTCCACGGGACGGCGGGCCCCTCGCGTTGTGCGACGCCCGCGGGCCGCCCCGACACCGGCACCGACATCCCCGCCGACCTCGCGGAGGTCCACGAGTCGCTGCCGCCGCTGATGTGACCCCGAGCGGAGCCCGAGCCTGTGGTCCGCAACCCGAGCCTCCGGTGGTGCGTCGTACGAGGCACGTCGCGCTCATGACCGTGGGGTGACGAAGGGCCTGGGCGGATGGGAGGGACCTGGTGGAGCGGGCGAACAGCTCTGTGGCGCCGGATCGGCCGACTCCGGCGCTCCGGTCGTGGGCCGTGGGAGGCCGGTCGCGCTGGGCACGCGGGCGGATCGTCGCGTCGCTCGCTGTCCTCACCGCCGGCTTGCTGGCCTGCCACTCGGCTGTGCCCAACGTCCTGGGCGGCGCCGGCAGCCTTCTGGAGACGTTCCTGCCCTGGCTCGGGCCGGCCGTTGCGCTGCTGCTCGTCCTCGCCCTGCTGCGCCGCTCGGCCGTCGCGCTGGTGGCTCTGCTGCTGCCCGCGGCCGTCTGGGGCGAGCTCTTCGGCGGGATGCTGCGGGCCGAGGAACGCGGCCCGCACGACATCGTCGTGCTTCAGCACAACGTCAGTGACGAGAACGCCGACCCTGCGGGCACCGCGAGTGCGCTGATCGAGTCCGCACCGGATCTCGTGGCTCTGGAAGAGCTGACCCCCTCCGCGATGCCGATCTACGAGGCGGCCCTGGCAGCGGACTATCCCTACCGTGCGGTCGAGGGAACCGTCGGGCTCTGGTCGAAGTACCCGCTGTCGGATATCCGGCCGGTGGACATCAAACCGGAGGGGATCAAGGAGGAATGGAGCCGCGGGGTGCGCTCCACGGCACGTTCCCCATGGGGCGACATCGCCGTGTACGTCGCCCACCTGCCCTCGGTCCGCGTCCGATGGAACGGCTTCAGCTCCGGCCGGCGGGACGAAAGCGCCGGACTGCTGGGCGCGGCCATCGCCGCCGAGCAGCTGGACAGGGTGATCCTGCTCGGTGACCTCAACAGCACGCTGGACGATCGAGGGCTGGCCCCGGTCACCTCGCGGACGGGCTCCGCCGAAGGGGACTTCGCCTTCAGCTGGCCCGCACGTCTTCCCGTGGCCCGGATCGACCACGTCATGACCCGCTCGGCGACCGTCACCGACGTATGGACCCTGCCCGCCACCGGCAGCGACCACCTGCCGATCGCCGCCGGCATCGAGCTCACGCCCTAGACGCGCTCCGTGAGCAACTCGGCCAGGCGGTCGGCGAATTCGGTGAGCCTGGCCAACCGCGATCCGCCGCGGGCGATCCGGAATCCGTGACGGCGGCCCCAGAACGCAGCCTGGACGGCATGGAACTGGGCCCAGCGCTGGACGCGCGCGCGATCGACTTCCGCGGCTTCGGCGAAGACGTCCAGAACGCGGTGGACGGCCTTGCGCAGGTCGTGTGCTTCGAGCACCGTCAGCGCGCGTGTCTTGAGCAGCGTGCCGCCGTCGTAGGCGGGGTCTCCCGCGTACCCCTTGGGGTCGACGGCCAGCCATGGCTCACGGTCGGCGCGCAGGATGTTCCGGGCGTGGAGGTCGCCGTGGATCAGGGTGTCCGGCTGGTCGCGGCCCAGCTCGTGAACGGTGGCAACGGCGGCGTCGACCACGCGACGCGTCAGCGCATGGGGCAACTCCCCGGCGTCCTGGCGCAGCTGCTCCTCCCAGCCGTCGGCCTGTTTCCGCAGCCGGGGCAGGCCGGGCGGCGCGGGGACGGCCAGTCGGTGGCTGATCCGTCCCGCGACAGCCACGACCTCGTCGGCGTCCTCGACCTCCGCCAGGGTCGACGTCCGGACGCGTTCCAGGAGCATCGCGAAACGCGTGTCGTCGCGCTCGTGCAGCAGGACGGCCCCGCGCCCGCCCCACGCCGCGAACGCGTCCGGTTCATGGACGTTGCCGGGATGCGGAAACGACACCTTGAGGACAGAGGTTCCCTCGACCGGCCGTCGCACGGGAACGACGACCCCGACACCCCCGTGCATGACCGCGCCGTCCGGGACACACCCCCAACGCCCCAGCAGCTCGTCCACGATCCCGGGCAGCTCGGCGAGCCACGCCGCTCCGGCCCGCCCCTCACGCTCGACGGTGCTCCGCGCGAATGCCTCCGGTACCGCGATCATCCGGGCACCCTACGCGCCGGCCCGTCGCCGGTCAGCCCGCGCCGTACTCGTGCGGTCGCCCGCCCTGCCACTCCACCCACTGCGGGTCGTCCAGCAGGTCCCACGCCTCGGGGAGGCCCGCGCGGCGCAGGAACTCGACCAGGTCGGCGTCGCTGCGGGCCAGGCCGGCGGTCACGGTGCGGATCGTGACCCGGCGGCCGCGGGTGCCCGTCGCGCGATGTACGAAGACCGGCGCGGTGCCCGTGCCCCCCGGCCGCGGTGCTTCGTGGTTCACAGCACACCCAGGTCATTGTCGGGGCGGCAGTACGGGCAGGCGGCGACGCCGTCCTCGGTGAGGGCGCGGAGGGCCTGCTCGCGGGTCAGGACCTTCGTGGACGTGCCGGCCATACCGCAGTCGTTCCCGTGGACGGGGTCCGGCGCGGGCCCGCCGCCCGCCCGTCGCACCGAGAGCTTCCAGCCGGGCTCGGGTGAGGGCAGCGCTCGCGACGCCCGTACGGCCGCCGCCGCCTCCTTCCGCTCCAGCTCCGCGACGGTCTCGTCGGTGCGGCACAGCTGCCGGACGAGCCATTCACGGACACTGTGCAGACGCTCCAGACGCGACACTTTTTCGGACACGGGTTCGATTCTAGGTGCCAGGTGGCCCCCAGTGACAGCCCGCCCGAGCGGGGCGCTCGTCGAAGCGCCGGACGGCGACAACGCCCGCCGAGCCGGGCCGTCCGACCGACGCCACCGGGCCACCGGATTCCGTCTGCGACACTGGATGCACCATGCCCAAGCCCGGAGAACTCACTTTCGTCGCCCCGCGCGGAGCCAAGAAGCCCCCGCGGCACCTCGCCGACCTCACGCCCGCCGAGCGCAAGGAGGTCGTCGCCGCGATCGGCGAGAAGCCGTTCCGCGCCAAGCAGCTGTCGCAGCACTACTTCGCGCGGTACGCCCACGACCCCGCCCAGTGGACCGACATCCCCGCCGCCGCGCGCGAGCGGCTCGCGTCGGAGCTGCTGCCCGATCTGATGTCCGTCGTCCGGCACATCTCCTGCGACGACGACACCACCCGCAAGACGCTGTGGCGGCTGCACGACGGGACGCTGGTCGAGTCGGTGCTGATGCGCTACCCGGACCGGGTCACGATGTGCATCTCCTCGCAGGCCGGCTGCGGCATGAACTGCCCGTTCTGCGCCACCGGCCAGGCCGGGCTCGACCGGAACCTGTCGACCGCCGAGATCGTGCACCAGATCGTGGACGGCATGCGGGCCCTGCGTGACGGCGAGGTCCCGGGCGGCCCCGCCCGGCTCAGCAACATCGTCTTCATGGGCATGGGCGAGCCGCTCGCCAACTACAAGCGGGTCGTCGGCGCCATCCGCCGGCTCACCGACCCCGAGCCGGACGGGCTCGGCATCTCGCAGCGCGGGATCACCGTCTCCACCGTCGGCCTCGTCCCGGCCATGCTGCGCTTCGCAGACGAGGGCTTCAAGTGCCGTCTCGCCGTCTCGCTGCACGCCCCCGACGATGAGCTCCGCGACACCCTCGTGCCCGTGAACACGCGCTGGAAGGTCCGGGAGGTGCTGGACGCCGCCTGGGAGTACGCGGAGAAGTCCGGCCGCCGGATCTCCATCGAGTACGCGCTCATCCGCGACATCAACGACCAGGCGTGGCGCGGTGATCTACTCGGTCGGCTCCTCAAGGGCAAGCGGGTCCATGTCAACCTGATCCCGCTCAACCCGACGCCGGGCTCGAAGTGGACGGCCTCGCGCCCCGAGGACGAGAAGGCGTTCGTCGAGGCCATCGCCGCCCACGGCGTGCCGGTGACGGTCCGGGACACCCGGGGGCAGGAGATCGACGGAGCGTGCGGACAGCTCGCCGCTTCCGAGCGTTGACCCCCGTGTAATCTGAGTCGAACAATTCTCATAATCCGACAGGGGAGCGCCACAGCGCTGAGAGTGCGGTGACCGTCAGACCGCAGACCCTCTGAACCTCGCCCCGGTCATTCGGGGTAGGAAGTTCGGACGTTACTCAAGCTGTTGCGCCCTGCCCGGATCCCGAACGCGGGACCCGGGCAGGGCCGCGTCTCTTCCTGGCCACCCCCAGGAGGACATCTCAGTGAGCACCACGAGCACCACGAGCACCACCAGGAACACCAAGCGGCTCGCCGCAACGGCGCTCGCCGCGGCCCTGGGCGTCAGCGCCCTCGCGGCCTGCGGGGGCGCGTCCGACGACGCCGCCTCCGGTTCCGGTTCCGGCAAGGGCTCCAAGACCGTGACGCTTGTCAGCCACGACTCCTTCAACGCCACTCCGGCGGTGCTCAAGGAGTTCACCGAGCAGACCGGCTACACGGTCAAGGTGCTGAAGAGCGGTGACGCCGTCGAGGCGCTCAACAAGGAGATCCTCACCAAGGGCTCCCCGCAGGGCGACGTCTTCTTCGGCGTCGACAACACCACCCTCTCCCGCGCCCTCGACAACGGTCTCTTCACGCCGTACGAGGCCAAGGGCCTGGACCGGGTCCCCGAGAGCGCCCAGCTCGACAAGGGCCGGCACCGGGTCACGCCCGTCGACACCGGCGACATCTGCGTCAACTACGACAAGAAGTACTTCGCCGACAAGAAGCTGGCCCCGCCGGTGACCCTCGACGACCTGGCGAAGCCCGCCTACAAGGACCTCCTCGTCGTCGAGAACGCCGAGCGCTCCTCGCCCGGCCTCGGCTTCCTCCTCGGCACCGCCGCCGCCTACGGCGACGAGGGCTGGCAGGACTACTGGAAGAAGCTGAAGGCCAACGGCGTCAAGGTCGTCGACAGCTGGGAGCTCGCCTACAACCAGGAGTTCTCCGGCTCGGCGGGCGGCAAGGCCGCCAAGGGCGACCGGCCGCTCGTCGTCTCGTACGCCTCCAGCCCGCCCGTCGAGGTGCTGTTCGCGAAGCCGCAGCCCAAGGAGGCGCCGACCGGGGTCGCGACCGGCACCTGCTTCCGCCAGACCGAGGCCGCGGGCCTGCTGAAGGGCGCGAGGAACGAGGCCGGGGGCAAGGCCCTGCTGGACTTCCTGATCAGCAAGAAGTTCCAGGAGGACATGCCGCTCCAGATGTTCGTGAACCCGGTGGTGAACGACGCCGAGGTGCCCGCGCTCTTCACCGAGTTCGGTGCCGTGGTCGACAAGCCGCAGACCATGGCGCCCGAGAAGATCGCCGACAGCCGTGACCAGTGGATCCAGTCGTGGTCCTCGCTCGTCCTGAAGTAGAAGCGACCGAAGCGGGCAGGACACTCCGCGGGAACGCGGCACGGCTCGCCCTGATGGCCGTGCCCGCCGCGTTCTTCGCGGTCTTCTTCGCCTACCCCGTGACCGCGATCGTCGGCCGCGGGTTCACGGCGGACGGGGCCTGGCGGTTCGGCCGCATCGGCGAGGTGCTGACCCGGCCGGAGATCGTGGACGTCCTCTGGTTCACCCTCTGGCAGGCGCTCGCGTCCACCGGGCTCACGCTGCTGCTCGCGCTCCCCGGCGCGTATGTCTTCGCGCGCTTCGACTTCCCCGGGAAGCAGGTGCTGCGCGCGGTCGTCACCGTGCCGTTCGTGCTGCCGACCGTCGTCGTCGGCACCGCCTTCCTCGCGCTGCTCGGCCGCGGCGGGCTCCTCGACGAGCTGTGGGGCGTACGGCTCGACACCACGGTCTGGGCGATCCTGCTCGCCCATGTCTTCTTCAACTACGCCGTGGTCGTACGGACCGTGGGCGGCCTGTGGTCGCAGCTCGACCCCCGCCAGGAGGAGGCGGCACGGGTCCTCGGAGCCGGACGGTTCGCCGCCTGGTACCGCGTCACCCTGCCCGCGCTGGCCCCGTCCGTGGCCGCGGCCGCGCTGATGGTGTTCCTCTTCACCTTCACCTCCTTCGGCGTCGTGCAGATCCTCGGCGGACCCGCCTACTCCACGGTCGAGGTGGAGATCTACCGGCAGACCGCCGACCGCCTCGACCTGCCGACGGCCGCCGTGCTCACGCTGGTCCAGTTCGCGGCAGTCGGCGCGATCCTCGCCGTGCACGCCCGGACCGTACGGCGGCGCGAGAGCGCCCTGAGACTCGTCGACCCGTCCCTGGCCGCGCACCGGCCGCGCGGCGCGGGCCAGTGGACGCTGTTCGCGGGGGTCCTCGCCACGATCGTGGTGCTGATCCTGGCGCCGCTCGCGGTACTGGTCGAGCGGTCGTTCGCGGGGGCCGGCGGCCCAGGCACCTACGGAGCCGGCTTCTACCAGGCCCTGCGGTCGGTCGAGGCGAGCGGCGGCACCTTCCTCGTACCGCCGCTGGAGGCGGTACGGAACTCCCTCCAGTACGCGCTCGCGGCCACCGCCATCGCCCTGCTCGTCGGCGGGCTCGCGGCCGCCGCGCTCACCCGCAGGGCCGGCAGGCTCGTACGGGGCTTCGACGCGCTGCTGATGCTGCCGCTCGGGGTCTCCGCCGTGACCGTCGGCTTCGGCTTCCTCATCACCCTCGACGAGCCACCGCTCGATCTGCGTACCTCATGGATCCTGGTGCCGCTCGCCCAGGCCCTGGTCGGGGTGCCGTTCGTGGTCCGCACCATGCTTCCCGTGCTGCGGGCCGTCGACGCACGGCTGCGGGAGGCCGCCGCCGTCCTCGGCGCGTCTCCGCTGCGGGCCTGGCGCGAGGTCGACCTGCCCCTGGTGCGACGGGCGCTCCTCGTCGCCGCCGGATTCGCCTTCGCCGTATCGCTGGGCGAGTTCGGGGCGACCGTCTTCATCGCCCGGCCGGACAACCCGACGCTCCCGGTGGCCGTGGCCCGGCTCCTGGGTCGCCCCGGAGAGCTCAACTACGGCCAGGCGATGGCCCTTTCGACCATTCTCATGCTGGTCTGCGCGACGGCGCTGCTGCTGCTCGAACGCATCCGGCCCGACCGTTCCGCCGGGGAGTTCTGATGCTGACGCTGGACGGTGCGACCGTACGGTTCGGGCGGCGGGCGGCGCTCGACGCGGTGGACCTGGAGGTGGCCGACCACGAGATCGTCTGTGTCCTTGGGCCCAGCGGCGGCGGCAAGTCCACGCTGCTGCGGGCCGTGGCCGGACTCCAGCAGCTGGCCGGCGGCCGGGTGCTGCTCGGGGGCGCCGACCAGGCGGGCGTGCCGGTGCACCGCCGCGGGGTCGGGCTGATGTTCCAGGACCACCAGCTCTTCCCGCAGCGGGACGTCGGCGGCAACGTGGCCTTCGGGCTGCGGATGCACGGGGTGCCCAGGGCCGAGCAGACCCGGCGCGTGGAGGAACTGCTGGAGCTCGTCGGGCTCCCGGGCGCCGGGCGGCGCGCCGTCGCGACGCTCTCCGGGGGCGAGCAGCAGCGAGTCGCCCTCGCCCGAGCGCTCGCGCCGCGCCCCCGGCTGCTGATGCTCGACGAGCCGCTCGGCCAGCTCGACCGGACGCTCAGGGAACGACTCGTCCTCGAACTGCGCGGGCTCTTCGAGCGGTTGGGGACGACCGTGCTCGCCGTGACGCACGACCAGGGCGAGGCTTTCGCGCTCGCCGACCGGGTCGTCGTCATGCGGGACGGGAAGGTCGCGCAGAGCGGCACACCGCGCGAGGTGTGGCAGCGGCCCGCCTCCGAGTTCGTCGCCCGCTTCCTCGGCTTCGACAACGTAGTGCCCGCGACGGTGGCCGGTGAGGCGGCGGACACGGTGTGGGGCAGGATCCCCGTCCCGGCGGGCTCGCCCCAGGGCGCCTGCCGGCTGCTGGTCCGTCCGGCGGCGGTGCGGATCGGGCCGCCGACGGAAGGGCTGAGGTGCGCGGTGGAGTCGCTCACCTTCCGCGGGCACCACGTGGCGGTACGGGCGCGGCCCGTGGGCGCGCCCCCGCTGGAGGCGGAGTGCGGGCTGCGGGAGGCGCCGGAGGTGGGGACGCAGGTCGGCGTCGCGTTCGCGGCGGAGGACGTGGTGGTGCTGGCGTCGGAGGAGGGCTGAGGGCTGAGGGCGGGGGCCCTGTGGCGTGCCCCGGTCCTCAGGCGCCGGACGGGCCGGCCGGCTTCAGCCGTGACAGCGCCTCCGGGACCTCGTCCACCGAGTCGACGAGCGCGATACGGGTCTCCATCGCGCGGTCGGCGGCCAGGGACCGCAGGAGCGGCCAGGCCGGCAGCTTCTCCGTCCAGTGGGCGCGGTCGACCAGGACCATGGGGGTCGGCTCGCCGCGGGACCCGTAGTAGTTGGGGGTGGCGTTGTCGAAGATCTCCTGGACCGTGCCCGCCGCGCCCGGCAGGAAGACCACGCCGGCGTTGCAGCGGGCGAGGAGGCCGTCCTCGCGCGTGGCGTTGGCGAAGTACTTGGCGATGTGGTCCGCGAAGGGGTTCGGCGGCTCGTGGCCGTAGAACCAGGTGGGGATGCCGATCGATTCGCCGCCCTGCGGCCAGCGCGCACGCACCTCGAAGGCGGTGGTGGCCCATTCGGTGATCGAGGGGGTGAACGAGGGGGCCTTGGCGAGGATTTCGAGTGCCTCGTCGAGCATCTCGTCGGCGTGCGGGGCCGCGTACGCGCCCAGGTTCGCCGCCTCCATCGCGCCGGGGCCGCCGCCCGTGGCCACGATCAGCCCGGTGCGGGCGAGCTCGCGGCCGAGCCTTGCCGCCCCCGCGTATGCGTCCGAACCCCGGCCCATGGCGTGGCCGCCCATGACGCCCACCACCGGGACGCCGTCGAGCAGTTCGTCGAGGGCGTCCGAGACGGCGTCGTCGTGGATGGACCGCAGCATCGACGCGTATATGTCGCGGTCGGCCTTGGTCTCCTGGAACCACTCGTAGGTGAGCGCGTCGCGGGTGATCTCGTAAACGCCGTCGGCGAGCCCCTCGAACAGCTCGCCGGGGGAGTAGAGCAGGCCGCGGTACGGATCGAACGGCAGGTCCGGGATGGGCGGGAAGACCAGCGCGCCGTCGGCGCGGACCTTGGCGGCGGCGTCCGGCTCCATGGCGCAGCCGAAGAACAGCGTGCCGGTGGTGTCGGCGGAGAGCAGCGCGAAGGTGCGGCCGGTCAGATCGACCGACTGGACCCGGTGTCCCGCGAGGGTGCCGCGCTCGGCGACCCGGTCGAACTCCTCGATGGTCTCGATCTCGCGGTCGTCGTCGTGCGACGAGCCGAGCCTGCTCTTCCGCTGTCCCTGCGCCATGCCGCACCACCTTAGGCCCTGCCGGCGAACCGGAGTCCGCCGGGCCCGGGTCAGCGCCGCAGCGGCATCGCCGCCAGTTCCGCCACCGCCCAGGTGAGCGGAGCGAAGACCGCCAGCAGGACGACGGCGCGGAGCAGGACCGATGCGCGCAGGAGGGTGGCGGGGGCGGCCAGGTCCCGCAGCCCCGCCCGTGTGACCGCGCGGGAGTGCTTGGCCTCCAGGGCGGAGACGAGCAGCGTCGCCGTCGTACAGGCCAGGACCAAGGTGGCGCCGAGCGGGGTCAGTTCGCCGAACGGCCGGGGGCCGCCCCTCGGGCCGGAGAGCGCCGAGGCCGCGATCAGGGCGGAGGCGACGGCGCAGACGACGCCGAGCGGCCGGCCGAGCCGGGCCGCGTCGTCCATCAGGGCGCGGCCGGCGAGCAACCGTACCGCCCCGGGGCGCAGCGACTGCAGCACGCGCCCGCACACGTACACGATGCCGGGGCCGGCCATGGCCAGTCCGAGCGCGGTCAGCGCCCAGCCCATGAGCACCCCGCTCGGCGGGTTCCCGGTGAGGGCGCCGCCGGCGGCGGCTCCCCCGTACCCCTCGACCGCGAGGCCCGCGGCGGCGAGGGCCACGCCCCACGGCAGCCCGCCGGGCCCGGCTCCGGTGCGGGGTGCGGGGTCCTCCTCCTCGTATCCGGCGTCGGCCCTGGCCCCGCGTGGGCGCAGCGCGAGCGCTGCCGCGCCCGCGGCCGCCACCGGTACGCACGCGAGGAGGGTGAGCGCCGCGCCCAGCGGCAGCGGCCGCCCCGCGAAGACGAGCCGGGCCGCGGCCCCGTCGAACGGCATCCCCGTCAGATCACCCCGCAGGTGCAGGAACACCAGCAGCGCCGCCATGCTGCCGAGCGTGCAGGACACGGCGGTCGACACCGCGGCGAGTGCGGAGAGCCGCACGGGCCCGAGCCCGATCGCGGACAGCCCCTGCCGGGGCCGGGTGCTCGGGTCGGTACGCGCCACGGCGACCGCGAGGTGCACGGTCGCGGCGAGCGGCACGAGGCACCACAGCAGCCGCAGCGGCGCCTCGGGGGAGGGCTCCGACTGCGCTGCCGCGCCGGCGAGCGTGTAGAGCAGCAGAAAACCGACACCCCCCGATGCCGCGACGACCATCAGCCGCCGCAGCAGCACCAGGGGGCGGGTGCCGCGGGCTAGACGGAGAGCGAGCACGCGGCCCGGCCTTCCGCGTCGGCCCCGTGGAGGGAGTTGACCCGCCGGCCGTCGACCAGTGACACCGTGCGGTCGGCGAGCGTCGCCACCTCCGGGTCATGGCTGGCCAGGATGAGGGTGATGCGGTGCGAGCGGGCCGCGGTGGTGAGCGTGCGCAGGACCTGGGCGCGGTCCGTGGTGTGCAGCGTGGCGGTCGGCTCGTCGGCGAACAGCACGGCGGGCGTGGTGACGAGGGCCCGGGCGAGGGCGACGCGCTGCCGCTGGGACTGGAGCAGCGCACGGGGCCGCTTGCGCGCGCACGTCCCGATGTCGAGCCGCTCCAGCCACTCCACGGCGGCGGCCCTGGCGACGCGGTGGGACGAGCCGCGCAGCAGCAGCGGCAGGGCGGCGTTCTCCCAGGCGTTGAGTTCGGGGACCAGCTGGGGCTCGGGGCCGATCCAGCCGAAGCGCTCGCGGCGCAGCCGTTCGCGCGTGAGCGAGCCCATCGTGTGGACGGGGCTGCTGTTGAACCAGACCTCGCCCTGCTCCGGCACGATCTGGCCGGAGAGACAGCGCAGCAGCGTGGTCTTGCCGCAGCCGCGCGGGCCGTTCACGGCGAGGATCTCCCCCTCACGCACGCCGAGGGAGACTCCGGCGAGCGCGGGCGAGCCGCTCAGGGAGTGATGCAGGGAGCGCGCCCAGAGCACATCGTTGTCCGGCGGGGCCACCATGGCGTACACCTCGGTTCAGATCCGTTGGTTCCCTTCCCCCGTACGGGGGAACGACGTCGAGCCCGATCGGTCACAGCACCGTAGGGACTCGGAACCGGGTGTGCGCACAGCACGCGGCCCGGATGCACCCCTTCTCACTCGAAGGGGTGCATCCGGGCCGTGAAGGACCGGCTCCGGACGATCCCATGGCTGTCCGGAGCCGGTCGGTCGAGGACCCCGTCCGGGGCTCGGTCGTGTCTTCCTAGAGCTTCGTCCAGGCCTCCGTCAGGACCGAGCGCAGGATCTGCTCGATCTCGTCGAAGGTGGACTGGTCGGAGATCAGCGGCGGGGCCAGCTGGACGACCGGGTCGCCGCGGTCGTCGGCGCGGCAGTACAGACCGGCGTCGAAGAGCGCCTTGGAGAGGAAGCCGTACAGGACGCGCTCGGTCTCCTCCTCGTTGAAGGACTCCTTGGTGTGCTTGTCCTTCACCAGCTCGATGCCGTAGAAGAAGCCGTTGCCGCGGACGTCGCCGACGATCGGCAGGTCGTGCAGCTTCTGCAGCGTCGAGAGGAACGCGCCCTCGTTGTCGAGCACGTGCTGGTTGAGCTTCTCGCGCTCGAACAGTTCGAGGTTGGCGATGCCCACGGCCGCGGAGACCGGGTGGCCGCCGAAGGTGTAGCCGTGCAGGAAGGTGTTGTCGCCCTTGTAGAACGGCTCGGCGAGCCGGTCGGAGACGATGCAGGCACCGATGGGGGAGTAGCCCGAGGTCATGCCCTTGGCGCAGGTGATCATGTCCGGCACGTAGCCGAACTTGTCACAGGCGAAGGTCTTGCCGAGCCGGCCGAAGGCGCAGATGACCTCGTCCGACACGAGCAGCACGTCGTACTGGTCGCAGATCTCGCGGACCCGCTGGAAGTACCCGGGCGGCGGCGGGAAGCAGCCGCCGGCGTTCTGCACCGGCTCCAGGAAGACCGCGGCGACGGTGTCGGGGCCCTCGAAGAGGATCTCCTGCTCGATCTGGTCGGCGGCCCAGCGGCCGAACGCCTCGGGGTCGTCGCCGTGCAGCGGGGCGCGGTAGATGTTGGTGTTCGGCACCTTGTGCGCGCCGGGCACCAGCGGCTCGAACGGGGCCTTCAGGCCCGGCAGGCCGGTGATGGACAGGGCGCCCTGCGGGGTGCCGTGGTAGGCGACCGCGCGCGAGATGACCTTGTACTTGGTCGGCTTGCCGATGAGCTTGAAGTACTGCTTGGCGAGCTTCCAGGCGGTCTCGACCGCTTCGCCGCCGCCGGTGGTGAAGAAGACCTTGTTCAGGTCGCCGGGGGCCTCGTTCGCCAGCCGCTCGGCCAGTTCCACCGCCTGCGGGTGGGCGTACGACCACACGGGGAAGAACGCGAGCTGCTCGGCCTGCTTGGCGGCGACCTCGGCGAGTTCCCTGCGTCCGTGGCCGGCCTGCACCACGAACAGGCCGGCGAGGCCGTCGAGGTAGCGCTTGCCCTTGTCGTCGTAGATGTAAGTGCCCTCACCACGGACGATGGTGGGAACGGGCGAGTTCTCGTACGACGACATGCGGGTGAAGTGCATCCACAGGTGGTCGTAGGCGGACTTCGAAAGGTCGCTGCGGTCCTTGCTCACGGCTATCGGGTTCCCCACATATAGGTCTGCTTCTTGAGCTTGAGGTAGACGAAGCTCTCGGTGGAGCGCACACCGGGGAGGGTGCGGATGCGCCGGTTGATCACTTCCAGCAGGTGGTCGTCGTCCTCGCAGACGATCTCCACCATGAGGTCGAACGAGCCCGCCGTCATCACGACGTACTCGCACTCCGACATGGCAGTCAGTGCGTCGGCCACCGGGTCCAGGTCGCCCTCGACGTTGATCCCGACCATCGCCTGGCGCCGCAGACCCACGGTGAGCGGGTCGGTGACGGCGACGATCTGCATCACGCCCTGATCGAGCAGCTTCTGGACGCGCTGCCGGACGGCCGCTTCGGACAGGCCCACGGCCTTGCCGATCGCGGCGTACGGACGGCGTCCGTCCTCCTGGAGCTGCTCGATGATCGCCAGGGAGACGGCATCGATCGTCGGGGACGATCCGCTCCCGGTCCTGGAGTCTGTGCTTCGACTTGCCACGCCCACACTGTGCACCGGAGTCGTCGATACCGCAACCCGTCAGCGATGAAATTCGTTGTTCTCGGCTTCGAATCTCACCGATTTCGAAGTCGAGGGGGGTCGGGCCTGTCGAAAGCGTCGCCTGGCGGGCTAGCCTGGGCGGCATAGGCTCGTGGGTGGGGTGAGGGCGTCTCACCCATCGGACATCTGAGGAGGGGTGGCTGTGACCACCGAACTGCGTCGTCTGCGCAATTACATCGACGGGGAGTTCCGGGACGCCGCGGACGGGCGGACCATCGAGGTGGTCAACCCGGCCACCGGCGAGGCGTACGCGACGTCGCCGCTCTCCGGTCAGGCGGACGTCGACGCCGCCATGGCCGCCGCCGCCGCGGCCTTCCCGGCCTGGCGCGACACCACGCCCGCCGAGCGCCAGAAGGTCCTGCTGAAGATCGCGGACGCCTTCGAGGAGCGGGCCGAGGAGCTGATCGCCGCCGAGTCCGAGAACACGGGCAAGCCGATCGAGCTCACCCGCACCGAAGAGATCCCTCCGATGGTCGACCAGATCCGCTTCTTCGCGGGCGCGGCGCGGATGCTGGAGGGCCGCTCGGCCGGTGAGTACATGGAGGGGATGACCTCGATCATCCGCCGTGAGCCGGTCGGCGTCTGCGCCCAGGTCGCGCCGTGGAACTACCCGATGATGATGGCGGTGTGGAAGTTCGCGCCGGCGCTGGCCGCGGGCAACACCGTGGTGCTGAAGCCCTCGGACACCACCCCGGCGTCCACCGTCCTCATCGCCGAGATCATCGGCTCGGTCGTGCCCAAGGGCGTCTTCAACGTCCTGTGCGGCGACCGCGACACGGGCCGCATGATGGTCGAGCACCCGGTCCCGGCGATGGCCTCCATCACCGGCTCGGTACGGGCCGGCATGCAGGTCGCCGAGTCCGCGGCCAAGGACGTCAAGCGCGTCCACCTGGAGCTGGGCGGCAAGGCGCCGGTCGTCGTCTTCGAGGACACCGACATCGCGAAGGCCGTCGAGGACATCTCGGTGGCGGGCTTCTTCAACGCGGGCCAGGACTGTACGGCGGCGACGCGCGTGCTCGTGCACGAGTCGATCCACGACGAGTTCGTGGCGGCGCTCGCGAAGGCGGCCAAGGACACCAAGACCGGGCAGCCGGACGACGCGGACGTGCTCTACGGCCCGCTGAACAACGCCAACCAGCTCAAGCAGGTCTCCGGCTTCGTCGACCGGCTGCCGGCGCACGCGAAGGTGGAGGCGGGGGGCCACCAGGTCGGCGACAAGGGCTACTTCTACGCCCCGACGGTCGTGTCCGGGCTGAAGCAGGACGACGAGATCATCCAGAACGAGGTCTTCGGTCCCGTCATCACGGTCCAGTCCTTCCGCGACGAGGAGCAGGCGCTCGAGTACGCGAACGGCGTGGAGTACGCGCTGGCCTCTTCCGTGTGGACGAAGGACCACGCGCGGGCGATGCGGATGTCCAGGTCGCTGGACTTCGGCTGCGTGTGGATCAACACGCACATCCCGCTGGTCGCGGAGATGCCGCACGGCGGCTTCAAGAAGTCGGGCTACGGCAAGGACCTGTCGGCGTACGGGTTCGACGACTACACGCGCATCAAGCACGTGATGACGTCCCTGGACGCGTAGCACCTCCGGGTAGCGCCTCCTGCGGGCAGGGGCCGAGGGGTCCCGGGGGCGCTGCCCCCGGGACCCGTACCACGGGACTCTGCCTCGCCTCCGCCCCCGACTCCGCCCTTCGGCGCCCGGTGGCCCCGAACTCCCCTACGCCCCCACGGGCGTGGGGAGCGGGCGCGGCTGCTTCACGCGCTCGTCCGGCGATCGACACGATGTCGCGTCCTGTGCCGGGTGCTCGACGCAGCGTCCATTGCCGCGGGGGCGGGGCGCTCGGCATCCTGCCGGACATGCCGGCGACGACGACGTACCCACGTGCCCGCTTCTCCCGCCGCTCCGTGCTGACCGGAGCCGCGGGGCTCCTGCTCGCGGGCTGCGGGGTGCCCGCGGCCTACGTCGAGCCGGGGGACCGCGCGCGACGCGATCTCTCCCGCCGCGACAAGCGGCTCGACTTCGCCAACTGGCCGCTGTACATCGACACGGACGACGAGGACGAGTCCCGGCGCCCCACCCTCGACGCCTTCACCGACCGCACGGGGATCTCCGTCCGCTACACCGAGGAGATCAACGACAACGACGAGTTCTTCGGCAAGATCAGCCCCGCGCTGATGAACCACCAGGAGACCGGCCGGGACCTCATCGTCGTCAGCGACTGGATGGCCGCCCGCTTCGTCCGCCTCGGCTGGGTCCAGGAGATGGACCGCGCCCGGCAGCCGAACGTCGCGGGACACCTTGACCCGCAGCTGCGCCGCCCCGCCTTCGACGAGGGACGGCGGCACAGCGTGCCCTGGCAGTCGGGGATCACCGGCATCGCGTACAACCGGCGCGAGCTCGGCCGGGAGCTCCGGAGCGTCCGGGACCTCTGGGCCGCCGACCTGCGCGGAAAGGTGACGCTGCTCTCCGGGCTCGACGAGTCCTTCGCCCTCCTCATGCAGGGCGAAGGCGTCGACATCACCCGCTGGACCGCCGACGACTTCCACACCGTGTGCGACCACGTCGAGAGGCTGGTCGCACAGCGGCACATCCGCCGCTTCACCGGCAACGACTACATCAAGGACCTCTCCACCGGGGACGTCCTCGCCTGCCAGGCGTACTCGGGCGATGTCATCCAGCTCCAGGCGGACAACCCCGACATCGAGTTCGTCGTGCCCGAGGAGGGCGCCGAGCTCTGGGCCGAGTCCCTGATGATCCCGAACCTCGCACGGCACAAACGCAACGCCGAAGCGCTCGTGGACCACTACTACGAGCCCGAAGTCGCGGCCGCACTCGCCGCCTGGGTCAACTACGTCTGCCCCGTGCCCGCCGCGCGCGACGTCCTCGCCGACTCGGACGACGAGGAACTCGCGGCCCTTGCCGAGGACCCGCTCATCTTCCCCGACGGTGCGATGCGCCGGCGTCTCGCCATCGCACGCGACATCACCTCCGAGGAGCGGACGGACTTCACGAAGCGGTGGAACGGGATCGTCGGCCTGTAGCGGACTCCGATCAGGCCGACCGTCGACCCGCTTGTCACCCATGGACCGTTCGCCGCCCGGGCGGTGCACGAAGCCAGGCCGTCGACGGGCGCGAATTCCCCGTCGTCGTCGGCGTGATGGGTGCCGACGTCGCCGCGGCCGCGGTCACCGGGCGGGGTTCCGGCGGCCGGTCCGGCGTCGACCAGGGCACGCTGAGCGGCTTCGGGCCTCACCCCTGCTCGTCGTCCCGTTCACGCTCCGGGCGCGGGGCCGGCTGCGTCGCCCGGGCGTGCTGCGTCCCACCCGGGCGCGTGATGCGGTCGCCGGGCGACCCCGGTTTTTGAACGCGTTCATGCCGGGCGTACGCTGCGGGCATGAGCGAGCGAAGAGCGCTGCTGAGGCGCATACGCGTGTGGCTGGTCGTGTTCATCGTCTGCCTGGTGGCGAGCGGGCTGACTGCCTTCCCGCTCGTCACCGAAGTACGCCTTGCCGACGCCGCGTTGGGGTCGTGGGCCGCCCCGGCCGGCGACGCCCTTCCGGCAGCGGCGGAGTGGATCGAGCGGGTGCGGCAGGGCCTTGACGCCGCCGACGAGCAGTACCCCTTCCTGCTGTACGGCACCGACTGGCTGGCCTTCGCCCACCTCGTCATCGCCGTCGCCTTCTACGGTCCGTACCGCGATCCCGTGCGCAACATCTGGGTCATCGAGTTCGGCATGATCGCCTGCGCCGGAATCATCCCGCTCGCGCTGGTCTGCGGACCGATCCGGGGCATCCCCTTCTGGTGGACGGTGATCGACATGTCCTTCGGGGTGTTCGGCGTGATCCCGCTGCTCGTCGTCCGGCGCATGATCAAGCGGCTGGAAGCCATGGCAGCCATGGAGGCCACAGCAGCCGGGCAAGCCGCGCAAGCCGCGCAAGCCGGGCAAGCTGGGGAAGCTGGGGACGCCGTGCAAACGGGAGGAGCCGGAGAAGCCCTGGAACGGCCGGCGGTCTGAGGCGGGGCGCCGCCGCTACGGTTTGCGGGCCACCGCGCCGAACTGCGCGACCTCCGGGTCAGGATCGCCCTCGGCACGCCAGCGCGAGCAGGAGACGATGCCGGGGTCGAGCAGGTCGAGGCCGCCGAGGAAGCCGGCGAACTCGGCGCGGCTGCGTGCGGTGATGGGCGGTGTCGCGTTCTCGTTCCAGAACGCCATCGCCTCGGCGTTGCCCTCGCCGCCCAGCTCCAGCGTGGGGTGGGTGACGGCGAGATGGCTGCCCGACGGTATGGCGTCCATGATGTGGCGGACGATCGCCGTGGCCTTCTCCGTCTCGATGATGAAGTTGAGGATGCCGAGCATGATCACCGCGACCGGCTGCGAAAGGTCGAGCGTGGGCTTGACCGAGCTCAGGATGTCGTCGGGGCGATGGGCGTCCGCGTCGATGTACGCGGTGCGGCCCTCGGGGGAGCTGGTCAGCAGCGCGCGTGCGTGGGTGAGCACGATCGGGTCGTTGTCCACGTACACGATCCGCGACTCGGGCGCGATGCGCTGGGCGACCTCGTGGGTGTTGTCGACGGTCGGCAGGCCGGTGCCGATGTCCAGGAACTGCCGCACCCCCGCCTCGGCGGCGAGGTACGTGACCGCGCGGCCGAGGAACGCCCTGTCCGCGCGGGCGACCTGGCGGATGCTCGGGAACAGCCCGGTCACCTGGTCGCCGACCTGACGGTCGATCTGGTAGTTGTCCTTGCCGCCCAGCCAGTAGTTCCACACGCGGGCGTTGTGCGCGATGTCGGTACGGATCCTGTCCATCTCGGTCACGCGGAGCGTCCTTTCGCTGCGAGGTGCGTGCGGAGTACGGAGGCGAGGGTGTCGACGCGGTTGGTGGTGATCGCGTCGACGCCGCTGCCGACGAGGCGGCGCATCGTACGGCGGGTGTCGGCGGTCCAGGCGGAGAGCAGATACCCGTCCGCGTGGACGCGGTCGGCGAGCTCCCGGCTCACCAGGCCGAAGCGGTAGTTGAGCCAGCGCGGCCGCAGGGGGGCCAGCAGGCTGGGGCGGGGCGGGGCGAGCGTCGTCCAGGTCAGGGCGATCTCCGCGCCCGGGTAGGCGGCGCGCACCGCGAACAGGGCGCCCACCCCACCGGTGTAGTAGACCCGCTCACCCGCGCCGCATTCGCGCACCGTACCCACGATGGCCCGGACCGCCGCCTCGTCCGCGCCCGGAAGGTCCAGCATCAGCCGGTGGGCGCCCACCGCGATCAGCGCCTCGCGCAGGGTGGGCACCCCGCCGTACGTCAGCTCGGTCAGCTGCTCGTGGCTGAGCCGGGCGAGCGGGCGGTCGTGGCCCCAGAGCCGCTTGAGGGTCTCGTCGTGCAGCAGCACGGGCACCCGGTCGCGGGTCAGCCTGACGTCGACCTCCACGGCGTCCGCACCCCGCTCGATCGCGGAACGCAGCGACGCGATCGTGTTCTCTCGCGCGACGTACGGGTCGCCGCGATGCGCTACGACAGTGACGGCATCCATGGGCCCGACCTCACCCCGCCAGCCACTGCTCGGTGTACGCGTCGATCTCAGCGGCGATCCGGGCCTTGCCGGCCGGGTCGAGGAACGACGCCTCCACCGCGTTCTTGGCGAGCGCGGCGACGCCCCGCTCGTCCAGGTCCAGGAGCCGGGCGGCGACCGCGTACTCGTTGTTGAGGTCGGTGCCGAACATCGGCGGGTCGTCGCTGTTGATCGTCACCAGCACTCCGGCGGCGACCATCTCCTTTATGGGGTGCTCGTCGAGCGTGGCGACGGCCCGCGTCGCGATGTTGGAGGTGGGGCAGACCTCCAGCGGAATCCGGTGCTCGGCGAGGTGGGCCAGCAGCTTCGGGTCCTGCGGGGCGCTGGTGCCGTGGCCGATGCGCTCGGCGCGCAGCTCGTTGAGGGCGTCCCAGATGGTGCCGGGCCCGGTCGTCTCGCCGGCGTGCGGAACGGACCGCAGCCCGGCGGCGATGGCCCGGTCGAAGTACGGCTTGAACTGCGGCCGGGGCACGCCGATCTCGGGCCCGCCGAGGCCGAAGGAGACCAGGCCGTCCGGGCGCAGGTCGACCGCGAGCCGCGTGGTCTCCTCGGCCGCGTCGAGCCCCGCCTCACCGGGGATGTCGAAGCACCAGCGCAGGACCACGCCCAGCTCGGACTCGGCGGC
The DNA here is from genome assembly GCF_024584805.1 of Streptomyces sp. FIT100. Taxonomy (NCBI): domain Bacteria; kingdom Bacillati; phylum Actinomycetota; class Actinomycetes; order Kitasatosporales; family Streptomycetaceae; genus Streptomyces; species Streptomyces sp. FIT100. The sequence goes on from NZ_CP075715.1 coordinate 5,839,647, forward strand.
CTTGCGGGCGTCCTCGATCGCCTCCATGAAGCCCTGCGCGGGAATGCCGCGGCGGGTCGAGCTGAAGGGCGTGAGGGTCAGCTCCGCGTAGCGGATGTGCTGACGGGCCATGTCACGGGCCACCTCGAAGGTCAGCAGCCGGACGTCCTCGGGGGTGCGGACGAGGTCGACGACCGACAGGTACACCTCGATGAAGTGCGCGAAGTCGGTGAACGTGAAGTAGTCGGCGAGGGCGGCCGGATCGACGGGGACCTTGGAGTCCGGGTGCCGGGCGGCCAGTTCGGAGACGATGCGCGGCGAGGCGGAACCCACGTGGTGGACATGCAGCTCGGCCTTGGGCAGGCCCGCGATGAAGGGCTGGAGATCGGTCATCGGGGTCCTCCGTGTGTGCCGGTGCATACGTCAGGGATCATCGTAGGCGGGGTGGGTGCCGTGCGTGTGCGCCCGTAGCATGACGGAATCACGATGGGGGAGGGCCCAATGGCAGACCAGAGCGACCAGAGGCCGGACGGACACCGGACCGGCGACCCGTGGGCACCGCCCGAGCGCAGGGCGTCCCAGCCCCAGGACCGGGTGGAGCTCGGCAAGGCGACGCCGGACGCGCAGCAGGGCCGCCCCACCGTGCACGACCAGCCGACGGTGGCGTCGATGCCGTCCGCCGGCACCGGCGGCGCCGCTCCGCAGGGGGTGGACCCCGGTGCCGTACCGCCGCCGCCGACCGCCCCCGGCGGACCAGCGCAGCCCGCCCCCGGCCCGTACGGCTACCCGGCCGCGACCGCCACGCCCGGCTACGGCTATCCGGGCACGCCCGGCACCCCGGACGCCGGCACACCCGGCTACGGCTACCCGGGATACCCGGGCTACCCCGGCTCCTCCTGGGCCATCGGCCCGGCGCCGCAGAACGGCATGGGCACGGCCGCGATGGTGCTCGGCATCCTCGCGCTCTGCCTCGGCTGGTGCTACGGGATCTTCGGGCTGATACTCGGCGTCCTCGCGCTGATCTTCGGCATCCTGGGCCGCAAGCGGTGCCGGCGCGGTGAGGCGAACAACAACGGCCAGGCCCTGGCCGGGATCATCCTCGGCGCCATCGGCATGGTCGTGGCCGTGTGCTTCATCGCGCTCTACGTCTGGATCTTCGCGAACGCCGACGAATGGGAAGAGAGCGGCATCGACGACGACCCCTGGGCGACCACCCTGGTCGTCGGCGCGGCACCCCGCTGACGGACAGGCGGCACCCCGCTGACGGACTGACGGACTGACGGACTGACGACAGACGGACAGACGGACAGACGGGACGGACGGACCGTCCGGGCGGCCCCGCACCGCCCGGACACCCGCCTGCTCAGCCCTCCCGGGACCTCAGCCGCTCCCGCGCCTCCATCAGCGCGAACCCCAGCAGATTCAGCCCGCGCCACAACGCCGGGTCCTGGGCCCGCTCGTCATCCGCCGCCAGCCCGATGCCCCACACCCGGTCCATCGGACTCGCCTCCACCAGCACGCGGTCCCCGGTCGAGAGCAGGAACTCCCGCAGGTCGGCGTGGTGGGCGAACTTGTGCACATTGCCCTCGACCACGATGCCGAAGCGCTCGCGCTCCCATATCTCGCCGCTGAAGCCGCGCACCAGCCGGCCGGCCTTCTTCGCCAGCGCCGGATTCGCCGCCCCGACGGCCCTGCGCTCCGCCTCCCCGTCCCCGAAGACACGGGCCTTGCCCGCCATCATCCAGTGCTCCGCCGTCGCGTATTCGATGCCGTCCACCGTGAACGGCGCCGGCCACCACTGGCTGAGACAGCCGGCGCCGATGGTGCCGTCGCGGCGCGGCGTGTGCCCCCAGAAGTGCAGATACCTGATCGTCCCGCCCCCGCCGATCCGCTCGATCAGCGCCTCCGTGTACGCCCTGTCGCTCCCCATGCACGCGAGTCTGGCATCCGCCACTGACACTCCGTACGGGGATGGCCACGCCCACGCGACACATGGTCGACCGATTCCGTCGCGTAACCAAAAGGCAACTACGGAATCACTTGTTGGCGAAGTATCACTCTGTCAGGATCGGCACTCACTTCGAGCTGGAACAACGGAGAGCGTGATGGGCAACCGCTTCCAGGCACAGGACCGCTTCAAGGACGGCGCGCAGTTCATCGGCGGACAGTTGCGCACGGGCACATCGGGACGTCACCACAGTGTCGTCGACCCCGCCACCGGGGAGCAGGTCCTCGACTACGAGCTCGCCGGCACCGCCGACGTCGATGCCGCCGTCGCCGCCGCGCGCGCGGCGTTCCCCGGCTGGGCGGGCGCGACGCCGGGCGAGCGCTCCGACGCCCTGCACCGCTTCGCCTCCGTGCTCGCCGAACAGGCCGAGGACTTCGCCGGGGCCGAGTCGCTCCAGTGCGGCAAGCCGATCAAGCTGTCCCGTGAGTTCGACGTGCCCGGCACCGTGGACAACACCGCGTTCTTCGCCGGTGCCGCGCGTCATCTCCAGGGCCAGTCCGCGGGCGAGTACAGCGGCGACCACACCTCCTATGTGCGCCGCGAGCCGATCGGTGTCGTCGGCTCCATCGCGCCCTGGAACTACCCGCTCCAGATGGCCGCCTGGAAGGTCCTCCCCGCCGTCGCCGCGGGCAACACGATCGTCCTCAAGCCCGCCGAGATCACCCCGCTGACCTCGCTGATGTTCGCCCAGGCCGCGGCCGCGGCCGGACTCCCCGACGGTGTCGTCAACATCGTCACCGGCACGGGCAGGGAGGCCGGCGAGCACCTCGTCGGGCACCCCGACGTGGCCATGACGTCCTTCACCGGCTCCACCCCGGTCGGCAGGCGCGTCGCCGAGCTCGCCACCGCCACGGTCAAGCGGCTCCACCTGGAGCTCGGCGGCAAGGCCCCCTTCGTCGTCTTCGACGACGCCGACCTGGAGGCCGCCGTGCACGGCGCCGTCGCGGGGTCGCTGATCAACAGCGGCCAGGACTGCACGGCCGCCACCCGCGCCTATGTGCAGCGCCCGCTCTACGACGCCTTCGTCGCCGGCGTGGCCGATCTGATGGCGACCGTGCGGCTCGGCGACCCCTTCGACCCGTCCACCGACCTCGGCCCGCTCGTCTCGCACACCCAGCGCGACCGGGTCGCGGGCTTCGTCGACCGTGCCCGCTCGTACGCCACCGTCGTCACCGGCGGCCGGGCGCCCGGCGGGGAGCTGGAGCGGGGCGCGTACTACCTGCCGACGCTGATCGCCGGCGCCGCACAGGACAGCGAGGCCGTCCAGTCCGAGATCTTCGGCCCCGTGCTGGTCGTGCTGCCGTTCGACTCCGACGACGAGGGCATCGCGCTGGCCAACGACACCCCGTACGGCCTCGCCGCCTCCGCCTGGAGCCGTGACGTCTACCGGGCGGGCCGTGCCACGCGCGAGATCAAGGCGGGCTGCGTCTGGGTCAACGACCACATCCCGATCATCAGCGAGATGCCGCACGGCGGATACAAGGCCAGTGGGTTCGGAAAGGACATGTCGGCGTATTCCTTCGAGGAGTACACGCAGGTCAAGCATGTGATGTACGACAACACCGCGGTGATCAGGAAGGACTGGCACCGCACGATCTTCGGGGACCGGACGTAGCGACCTGCGGCCATCGCCGCCTGGAGCCGGCTGCCCGACCGACGGCCACACACACCCGAGAGGGAACAGCGCATGGAGCAGTACCAGTCCGACCGCCTCTCCGCGGCCCAACTGGCCGCCGTGCAGCGCAGCATGACGAACGGCAGGGGTGCCCTCTCCCGCCGCTCGCTGCTGCGTGCCTCAGGCATCGGCGCACTCGCCGTCGGCGGTGCCGGGATGCTGAGCGGCTGCGGTATCCCGCCCGCCAAGCGGGAGGGCGAGGCGGCGGTCTCCGACGACCACTCGGCCAAGGAGAAGCGCATAGCCTTCTCCAACTGGACCGAGTACATGGACATCAGCGAGGACGAGAAGAGCCGTCCCACTCTGGAGGCGTTCACCAAGCGCACCGGGATCACGGTCAAGTACACCGAGGACATCAACGACAACGTCGAGTTCTTCGGCAAGATCAAGCCGCAGCTCGCCGCCGGTCAGGACACCGGCCGCGACCTGATCTGCGTCACCGACTGGCTGGCCGCCAGGATGATCCGGCTCGGCTGGGCGCAGAAGCTCGACCCGTCGAACCTGCCGCACGCGTTCGCCAATCTGTCCCCCCAGTTCCGCAGCCCCGACTGGGACCCGGGCCGGGCCTACTCGTACCCGTGGACCGGCATCTCCACGGTCATCGCCTACAACTCCAAGGCGACCGGCGGCCGCACGGTGGACTCGGTCACCCAGCTGCTCGACGACCCCACGCTCAAGGGCCGCGTCGGCTTCCTCACCGAGATGCGCGACTCGGTCGGCATGACCCTGATCGACATGGGCAAGGACCCCGGGAACTTCACCGACGCCGACTACGACGCCGCGGTCGGCCGGCTCCAGAAGGGCGTCGACAAGAAGCAGATCCGCCGCTTCACCGGTAACGACTACACCTCGGACCTGGACAAGGGCGACCTCGCCGCGTGTCTCGCCTGGGCCGGTGACGTCATCCAGCTCCAGGCCGACAACCCGGACATCAAGTTCACGATCCCGTCGGCCGGTTACATCACCTCCAGCGACAACCTGCTGGTCCCGGCCAAGGCCCGGCACAAGACCAACGCCGAGAAGCTCATCGACTACTACTACGAGCTTCCGGTCGCCGCGCAGCTGGCCGCCTACATCAACTACGTCTGCCCGGTCGACGGCGTGAAGGACGAGCTCGCGAAGATCGACCCCGCCCTGGCCTCGAACACGCTGATCCTCCCGGACAAGGCCATGGCCGCCAAGTCCCACGCCTTCCGTTCGCTCAGCAGCAAGGAAGAGACGGCGTACGAGGAGAAGTTCGCCACGCTCATCGGCGCCTGACCGATCCCTGCCCACCGACACCACTGGGAACGCGACCCATGACTGACTCGAAGACTTCGAAGGCCGAGGGCGGCGACGTCCGGCTCTCCGGGATCAGCAAGACCTACGGCTCCTTCAGCGCCGTGCACCCGCTCGACCTGACCGTCCCCCAGGGCTCGTTCTTCGCCCTCCTCGGCGCTTCCGGCTGCGGCAAGACCACCACCCTGCGGATGATCGCGGGCCTCGAGGACCCCACCACCGGCACCGTCTTCCTCGGCGACCAGGACGTCACCGCCCTGCCGCCGCACAAGCGCCCGGTCAATACCGTCTTCCAGAGCTACGCGCTCTTCCCGCATCTGAACATCTACGAGAACGTCGCCTTCGGACTGCGCCGCCGCGGCGTCAAGTCGGTCAAGAAGCAGGTCGACGACATGCTCGACCTCGTCCAGCTCGGGGACTTCGCGCACCGCAGGCCGCACCAGCTCTCCGGCGGCCAGCAGCAGCGCGTCGCCGTCGCCCGCGCGCTCATCAACCACCCCAAGGTGCTTCTCCTCGACGAGCCGCTCGGCGCCCTCGACCTCAAGCTGCGCCGCCAGATGCAGCTGGAGCTCAAGCGCATCCAGACCGAGGTCGGCATCACCTTCGTCCACGTCACCCACGACCAGGAGGAGGCCATGACGATGGCCGACACGGTCGCGGTGATGAACGGCGGCCGGGTCGAGCAGCTGGGCGCCCCCGCCGAGCTCTACGAGCACCCGCAGACGACCTTCGTCGCGAACTTCCTCGGCACGTCGAACCTGATCGAGGCCGACGTCGTCGAGGCCGGCGACGGCCAGGTCCTGGTGACGGCCGCGGACGCCAGGCTGCGGGTGCCGCCGGTCCGCTGCGCCACCCAGCCCCGCACCGGCGGGAAGCTGCTGGTCGGGGTCAGGCCCGAGAAGATATCGCTCGCGCACGCCGACGACGCGGGCGAGATCGCCGACGGCCGCAACCGGATCACCGGCAGGATCGCCGACTCCAGCTTCATCGGCGTCTCCACGCAGTTCGTCATCGACAGCCCGGTCTGCCCCGAGCTGGAGGTCTACGTCCAGAACATCGAGCGGGACTCCCGGCTCGTGCCCGGTGCCGAGGTCGTGCTGCACTGGAACCCGGAGCACACCTTCGGCCTCGACGCCGCTCAGTCCCTGCTTGCCGGGACAGTGGGCACCGCGGGTGTCGAGACGGTCGGGGAGAGCGCATGACCGTCACCGAAGCGCCGCCCCCGGTGGCGGCCGCCGCCGAACCGCCCGTCCACAAGCCCTCGGTCCGCCGCAAGCTGGTCCCGTACTGGCTGCTGCTGCCGGGCGTCCTGTGGCTGCTGGTCTTCTTCGTGCTGCCGATGGTCTACCAGGCGTCGACCTCGGTGCAGACCGGCTCGCTCGAAAAGGGCTTCGAGGTCACCTGGCATTTCCAGACCTACTGGGACGCCTTCCGGGACTACTACCCGCAGTTCCTGCGCTCGCTGCTCTACGCCGGCACCGCCACCGCGCTGTGCCTGCTGCTCGGCTACCCGCTCGCCTACCTCATCGCGTTCAAGGCGGGCCGCTGGCGCAACGTCCTGCTCATCCTCGTCATCGCGCCGTTCTTCACCAGCTTCCTGATCCGCACGCTCGCCTGGAAGACGATCCTCGCGGACGGCGGACCGGTCGTGGAGACGCTCAACACCCTGCACGTCCTGGACATCACCAGCTGGCTGGGCATGACCGAGGGCGACCGGCTGCTGGCCACCCCGCTCGCCGTCGTGTGCGGTCTGACGTACAACTTCCTGCCGTTCATGATCCTTCCGCTGTACACCTCGCTGGAGCGGATCGACACCCGGCTGCACGAGGCGGCGGGCGACCTGTACGCCACCCCCGCCACGACCTTCCGCAAGGTCACCTTCCCGCTGTCGATGCCGGGCGTGGTCTCCGGGACGCTGCTCACCTTCATCCCGGCGAGCGGCGACTACGTCAACGCCGAACTGCTGGGCTCCACGGACACCCGCATGATCGGCAATGTCATCCAGTCGCAGTACCTGCGGATCCTGGACTACCCGACGGCGGCCGCGCTGTCGTTCATCCTGATGGCCGTCGTGCTGATCATGGTCACGGTCTACATCCGCCGCGCCGGAACGGAGGACCTGGTCTGATGCAGTGGCTGCGACGCAACCTCGTCGTCATCGCGGGCCTCGGCACGCTCGCCTACCTGATCGTGCCGAACGTCGTCGTGACGGTGTTCTCCTTCAACAACCCCAACGGGCGGTTCAACTACGCCTGGCAGGAGTTCTCGCTGGACGCCTGGAAGGACCCCTGCGGGGTCGCCGACCTGTGCGGCTCGCTCTCGCTCTCCCTCCAGATCGCCGCCTGGTCCACACTCGGCGCGACCGTCCTCGGCACGATGATCGCCTTCGCGCTCGTCCGCTACCGCTTCCGGGCACGCGGCACGATCAACTCGCTGATCTTCCTGCCGATGGCCATGCCCGAGATCGTGATGGCCGCCTCGCTGCTGGCGCTGTTCCTCAACATGGGCGTCGAGCTGGGCTTCTGGACGATCCTGATCGCCCATGTCATGTTCTGCCTCAGCTTCGTCGTCGCCGCCGTCAAGGCGCGTGTCCTGTCGATGGACCCGCGCCTGGAGGAGGCGGCGAGGGATCTCTACGCCGGGCCCGTCCAGACCTTCGTACGGGTCACCCTGCCGATCGCGGCCCCGGGCATCGCGGCGGGCGCGCTGCTGTCGTTCGCGCTCTCGTTCGACGACTTCATCATCACCAACTTCAACTCGGGCAACACCGTCACCTTCCCCATGTTCGTGTGGGGATCGGCCCAGCGCGGCACGCCCGTCCAGATCAACGTCATCGGTACGGCCATGTTCGCCATCGCCGTCATCGTCGTCGTCGCCGGCCAGGTCATCAGCAACCGGCGGAAGAAGACCGCACTGCCCCACTAGGGGGTGTCCGGTGGATCGGGCTGGGCTCGCGACGCCCTGCGACTCCGTCTCCCGCGTTGTCGTCGGTCGCCAACTCCCCCGTAGCCCTCCGGGCACGGGAGGGACCCCCACCGCGTTGTCTCCTTCCTCCGCCTTGGATCCGAAGCCACATGACGCCGCTCCCTGATCCAGCCTGATCCACCGGACACCCTCTAGCCACTGAAGGAGTGGAAACCATGGCCCCAGCAGCCATGACCTTTGCCTCATCACTCTCCGACGCCCAGCCCGTCCCCTTCTGGCTGGAAGACCCCGGCAAGCCCGCCGCCCTGCCCGCCCTCACCGGTGACGAGAGGACCGACCTCCTCGTCGTCGGCGGCGGCTACAGCGGACTGTGGACCGCGCTCCTCGCCAAGGAGCGCGACCCCCGGCGGGATGTCGTCCTGATCGAGGGCCGCGAGGTGGGCTGGGCCGCCTCGGGCCGCAACGGCGGATTCTGCGCCGCGTCCCTCACCCACGGCCTCGGCAACGGGCTCGCCCGCTGGCCGGACGAGATGCCGAAGCTGGAGGAGCTCGGCGCGCGCAACCTCGACGCCATCGAGGCCGCCGTCGCCGCGTACGGCATCGACTGCGACTTCGAGCGCTCCGGTGAGATCGACGTCGCCACCGAGCCGTACCAGCTCGACGAACTCCGCGAGGTGTACGAGGAGGCGGAGCGGCTCGGCTTCGCCGACGGTCTGGAACTGCTCGACCGGGACGCCGTACGGGCCGAGGTCGACTCGCCCGCCTTCATCGGCGGGCTGTGGGACCGCAGGGGTGTCGCCATGCTCCACCCCGCGAAGCTCGCCTGGGGCCTCAAGCGGGCGTGCCTCGGCCTCGGCGTACGGATCTACGAGAACACCCGCGCCCTCGACCTCGCCCCCTCCGGCGCAGTGATGGCCGTCCGCACCTCGTACGGCAGGGTCTTCGCCCGGCGCGTCGCGCTCGGGACGAACGTCTTCCCCTCGCTGGTCAAGCGGCTCCGCTCGTACACGGTCCCGGTGTACGACTACGCGCTGATGACGGAGCCGCTGACGGCGGAGCAGCGGGCGGCGGTCGGCTGGCGCCGCCGCCAGGGACTCGGTGACAGCGCCAACCAGTTCCACTACTTCCGCATCACCGCCGACCACCGCATCCTGTGGGGCGGCTACGACGCGATCTACCCCTTCGGGGGCCGGGTCAGCGCCGAGCTGGACCACCGGCCGGAGACGTACCTCAAGCTGGCCGGCCAGTTCTTCGACTGCTTCCCGCAGTTGGAGGGGCTGCGCTTCAGCCACGCCTGGGGCGGGGCGATCGACACCTGCTCGCGCTTCTCCGCCTTCTTCGGCACGGCGCACGGCGGCAAGGTCGCGTACGCCGCCGGGTACACCGGGCTCGGCGTCGGGGCCACCCGCTTCGGCGCGGACGTGATGCTCGATCTGCTCGCGGGCGAGCGCACCGAGCGTACGGAGCTGGAGATGGTGCGCAGAAAGCCGATGCCGTTCCCGCCCGAGCCGGTCGCCTGGGCCGGGATCGGCATCACCAAATGGTCACTGGCCCGCGCGGACGCCAACGGCGGCCGCCGCAACCTTTGGCTGAGGGTCATGGACCGCCTCGGGCTCGGCTTCGACAGCTGAGGCTTCGGGACGGGCTCGCAATCGTTTCAACTCGCCGCAGGAACCCGCGTCATAGCCGGCGCCCGTCCCGCTCTCCCCGTGTGAACGCGTAGTCCGGACATACGTCGTCGCACGGAGACGGAGGCTGTGGAGCATGACCGGTTCGGGGGCCGAGGAGGCCAAGACCGCGGTGGAGTGGCTGGTGTCGGCGGCGCCCGACCCCGACGCCTGCCGCCGGGAGTGGGAGGGCAGCCGTCTGGGGACCGCCCTGCTCCCGGCGGGCAGGCGTTGGGACGTGCTGATCCTGCCGGGGGAACTCGGCTGTCCCACGTTCGACGTGCTGACCAGGCTCGTCCGCCGGCCGGGACCGGTCCTCGCGGACCTCGGCGACGAGCGGCTGGGGTTCTTCGTGCCGCCGGGCACATCGCAGCGCTGGATCGGTACGGGCGTGCGCACCGCGGGACGGGGGACCTGGATCGTCGTCCCCTACCCCGGACGGGTCGCGGGCGGGGTGCGCTGGCTGATACCGCCGGACGGTTCGGGGACGCTCACCGATCCGTCGCTGCTGGAGCTGTCGATGCACGAGGCGGCGGCCGCGATCGCCGGGGGCGGCGAGGGGTGAGCAACGGGGCGCGCTGCCACAGGTCTTGACAAGCCGATTGGTCTGGACCATGTTGTGGCGCGCTCCACCTCGAATCCCCCACCCCCGGAGGCAGTTGTGGACCGCACCAGACCTCTCGCCGTCGCCGTGGCGGCCCTCCTCGCCGCGAGCGGACTCGTCGCCACCGCGCACACCGCCCAGGCCGCCGACGCCGAACTCGCGCGCAACGGCGGCTTCGAGTCCGCACTGGACGGCTGGAGCTGTACGGCCGGCAGCGGCGCCGCCGTCTCCTCGCCCGTGCACAGCGGCACCAAGGCGCTCCAGGCCACCCCCGCCGGCAGCGACAACGCCAAGTGCTCCCAGACCATCTCCGTCCAGCCCGACTCGGCGTACACGCTCAGCGGCTGGGTGCGCGGCAGCTACGTCTACCTCGGCGCCTCCGGGACCGGCACGACCGACGTCTCGACCTGGACCCAGTCCGCCCCCGACTGGCAGAAGCTCACGACGACGTTCCGGACCGGCCCCTCGACGACCTCGGTCACCGTCTACACCCACGGCTGGTACGGCACCGGCGCCTACCAGGCCGACGACCTCTCCCTCTTCGGCCCGGGCGGCGCGCAGGTGGAGATACCGGCCGCCCCCGGCGGGCTGGCCGCGGGCACCCCGACCTCCTCCACCGTGCCGCTCTCCTGGGCCTCCGTCTCCGGGGCGACCGGCTACAACGTCTACCGCAACGGCACCAAGGTGCTCTCGGCGACCGGGACTTCGGCCACCGTGAGCGGACTGGCCGCGGCCACCTCGTACAGCTTCCAGGTCACGGCCACCAACAGCGCGGGGGAGTCGCCCAAGTCCACGCCCGTCACGGCGACGACGACCTCGGGCGGCGGCCCCGGGCCCGGCCTGCCCTCCCACGCCCTCGTCGGCTATCTGCACGCCAGCTTCGCCAACGGCTCCGGCTACACCCGCATGGCGGACGTCCCCGACTCCTGGGACGTCATCAACCTCGCCTTCGGCGAACCGACGTCGGTGACCTCCGGCGACATCCGCTTCAGCCTCTGCCCGGCGAGCGAGTGCCCGGGCGTGGAGACCGCCGCCGAGTTCAAGGCCGCCATCGCCGCCAAGCAGGCCGCGGGCAAGAAGGTGCTGATCTCCATCGGCGGCCAGAACGGCCAGGTGCAGCTCGCCACCACGGCGGCCCGCGACACCTTCGTCTCCTCCGTGTCGAGGATCATCGACGAGTACGGCCTCGACGGCCTCGACATCGACTTCGAAGGCCACTCGCTGTCACTGAACACCGGGGACACCGACTTCCGCAGCCCGACCAGCCCGGTGATCGTCAACCTGATCTCCGCGCTGAAGACGCTCAAGGCCAGGTACGGCTCCGACTTCGTGCTCACCATGGCCCCGGAGACCTTCTTCGTCCAGCTCGGGTACCAGTTCTACGGCTCCGGCCCGTTCGGCGGCCAGGACCCCCGCGCCGGCGCGTACCTCCCGGTCATCCACGCCCTGCGCGACGACCTCACCCTGCTGCACGTCCAGCACTACAACTCGGGCCCGATCATGGGGCTCGACAACCAGTACCACACCATGGGCGGCGCCGACTTCCACATCTCCATGACGGACATGCTGCTCACCGGCTTCCCGGTCGCGGGCAACACCGACCGGTTCTTCCCGGCACTGCGCCCCGACCAGGTCGCGATCGGTCTGCCCGCCACGACCACCGCGGGCAACGGCCACACCCCGCCGGCCGAGGTCAACAAGGCGCTGGACTGCCTGACGAAGCACACCAACTGCGGCTCGTACCAGACCCACGGCACCTGGCCGGCGCTGCGCGGGCTGATGACCTGGTCGATCAACTGGGACCGGTTCGGCGGCTGGGAGTTCCAGCGGAACTTCGACGCCTACGGCTGGAGCTGACGAGCAGCGAGCCCGCCGCAAGGAGCGCCCCGCACAGGAACCAGCTCCCGAGCACGTCCAGCGGCCAGTGGTAGCCGCGCAGCACGAGGCCGATGCCCGTCGCCGCCGTCAGCAGGGCGGCGACGGGCATCAGCCGTCTGCTCACCAGCAGCGCCGCGCAGAAGTAGGCCACCATCGCCGTGGCCGCGTGGCCCGAGGGGTAGTAGCCGGTCTCCGCGGTGAGCGGCCCCGGCCGGTCGGTCAGCGCCTTCATCGGGGCGACCAGGGCCGGGACGAGGGCCATGGCGAGGACGGCGGCCAGGGCGTGGGTGCGCCGGCGGCGGTGGAGCGCCCACGCGGCCGCGGCGGCGAGCACCGGCAGCGCCACCTGCATATTGCCGAGGTCGGCGAGGAGCTCGGTGAGGGCGGCGGGGCCGTCGCCGACGACGGAGCGGTCGAGGCGCTCGTCGAGCGCGCGCAGCGGACCGCGGGCGGCCACCTGCCAGGTGGTCAGCGCGAAGAAGAGGGTGCAGAGCACCAGGAGGGGAAGCCTCGGGGAGAGAGCCGGCCGCCCCGGAACAGGGGGGGTGGTTCCGAGGCGGCCGCCAGGATCGGTGTACCGCGCGCCCCGGGGGGTTTGGGGCGGGCGGCCATCCGATCGGTGAGGAGTTCCGGAGCCGGAGGCCCCGGTGGTGTGCGCGAGGGCACGGCCAGGTCGAGGCTGGGGAGGCTCCGGCCTGGATTCGCCCGCAGTCCCCTGCGGGCGAGGTGTTTCTCTCATCTGCGAAAACCGTACGGCAGCAGGAGGGGGGACCGACAGCCGGAATGCCATCCCGCCATCGGCCCCCCACACGTTCTTCACAGAGAGCGCGCGATTACTCGGGGTCACCCCCGGGAACCGTGGCTCAGACGCCCGCGAACGCCGACTCGATGATGTCCAGGCCCTCGTTCAGCAGGTCCTCACCGATGACGAGCGGCGGCAGGAAGCGGAGCACGTTGCCGTACGTTCCGCAGGTCAGGACGAGCAGACCCTCGGCGTGGCAGGCCTTCGCCAGCGCGCCCGCGGCCTCCGGGTTCGGCTCCTTGGTGGCGCGGTCCTTGACCAGCTCGATGGCGACCATGGCGCCGCGGCCGCGGATGTCGCCGATGATGTCGAACTTCTCCGCCATCGCGGTCAGGCGGCCCTTCATGACCTCCTCGATGCGCTTGGCCTTGCCGTTGAGGTCCTGCTCGCGCATGGTCTCGATGGCGCCGAGCGCACCGGCGCAGGCGACGGGGTTGCCGCCGTAGGTGCCGCCCAGGCCGCCCGCGTGCGGGGCGTCCATGATCTCGGCGCGGCCGGTGACGGCGGCGAGCGGCAGACCGCCCGCGATGCCCTTGGCGGTGGTGATCAGGTCCGGGACGATGCCCTCGTCCTCGCAGGCGAACCACTGGCCGGTGCGGCAGAAGCCGGACTGGATCTCGTCGGCGACGAAGACGATGCCGTTGTCGTTGGCGAACTTCACGAGAGCCGGGAGGAAGCCCTTGGCCGGCTCGATGAAGCCGCCCTCGCCGAGGACCGGCTCGATGATGATCGCGGCGACGTTCTCCGCGCCGATCTGCTTGCTGATCTGGTCGATGGCCTGGGCGGCGGCCTCGGGGCCGCAGTTCTCCGCACCGGTGGGCCAGCGGTAGCCGTAGGCGACGGGCACGCGGTAGACCTCGGGGGCGAATGGGCCGAAGCCGTGCTTGTACGGCATGTTCTTGGAGGTCAGCGCCATCGTCAGGTTCGTACGGCCGTGGTAGCCGTGGTCGAAGACGACGACGGCCTGGCGCTTGGTGTACGCGCGGGCGATCTTGACGGCGTTCTCGACGGCCTCGGCGCCCGAGTTGAACAGGGCGGACTTCTTGGCGTGGTCGCCCGGGGTCAGCTCGGCGAGCTGCTCGCAGACCTCCACATAGCCCTCGTACGGGGTGACCATGAAACAGGTGTGGGTGAAGTCCTGCAGCTGGGCGGAGGCGCGGCGTACGACGGCCTCGGCGGAGGCGCCGACCGAGGTCACGGCGATGCCGGAGCCGAAGTCGATCAGGCGGTTGCCGTCGATGTCCTCGATGATGCCGCCGCCGGCGCGGGCGGTGAACACCGGCAGGACGGAGCCCACGCCGCCCGCGACCGCGGAGAGACGGCGGGTCTGCAGCTCCTGCGACTTGGGGCCGGGGATGGCGGTGACGACGCGGCGCTCCTGCGGGATTGCGGTCATGAGGGCTCCTGGGGTGTCTTTCGGACGCACTTGTGCTTTCTTCGCAGGCTAGGTCCGGCTCAGGGGGTCCGGCATGCTCCGTTCGGTAGTGGTGGGGGCGTGTCGTTGTCCGTGGCGGACATAGAGCGCGTCCGTGGCGGACATAGAGCGCGCGGCGGTGTGCGGACTCCCCGCCCCGTTCCCGCCCGACCCCTGTGCCACCGCCCGGTGTTCCCCGCCGCCGCGCGGCGGCTCGCCGGTGGCGTACTCGCGGGGCGAGATCGGTGAACTCCCCGTCCGCGCCCACTAGATTGACGGTTGCACACAGGCGCGGTCCTGGCTGGTCAGGGGGCAGGGGTTGATGGACACCGAAGGCACGTACGACGCACGCGGCAGCCGAGCGGGCGGCCCCGGCGGCCCGAGCGCCACGGGCAGCGCCCATCCCGTCCCGCGCCCGGCCGGTCCTCCGCCGGTGCCGCCCGCCGTCCCCCCGGCCCCCGCGCACGCCCCGGCGCCCGCCACCGGGGCCTCCGTCGCCGACTGGCTGCGCATTCCGCGGCCCCAGGCCGCCCCCGGCATCTGGCGGCTCGGCCACCGGCCGCGCCCGGAGCAGGAGCCGGAGCTCGTCCCCGCCCGGCCGCTGATCGGCGGCGCGGTCATCGCGTTCCTCGCCGGCTGGCTGTTCTGGTCCCTGCTGTGGAACCACTACCTCGAAGGCTGGTGGTTCTTCGTCAAGGACTGGTGGCTGCTGCCCATGCTCTGGCTGGTGCCCGACTCCTGGCAGAACGGGACCAGCGCACAGTTCGAGCTGTTCGTCACGGCGACGTACGTCTACAACGGCCTCGTGCTGACCCTGCTCGCGGTGGGTTCGGGGCGGGTCGGCAACTGGAACGAGATCTGGCGCCGGTACGGCGTGCCGCTCTGGCCGCTGTTCGTGCTGCTCCCCGGTGTGTGGCGGGAGATGCCCAGGAGCGTCTGGTGGCTCGAAGGGGCCTCGAACCTGTACTACCTGTGCCTCGTGACCGCCGTCGTCGCGGTCCTCGGCAGGGCCGGCACCTGGCCGGTGCTCGCGCGCCGCAAGGACGCACCCGCCGCCGAGGGGGCGCCGGAGCCGCAGCACGACCCCGCCGACTGGCCCGAGCTGCGGACGGCGGGGCTCGACGAGACGGCCCGCACCCTCACCGACGCGACGCGCAGGGGCGCGCTGGGCGACGTCGACTACGCCCGGATCCGCCGCGCCTGGCAGGGCGTACGCACCCGGCCCGAACGGCTGCCCGCCTTCACCGACGCCGTGCGGGCCGAGGGGCCCGCCGCCTGCGCCCACCCCTCCGGCGTGCGGGACCTGCCGGTCCGCACCGCCACCCACGATCTCGCCACCGGGCAGGTGAGGATCGGCACCGCCGCCGACCATCCCCGCAACCCCTACGCCCGCCGCACCACCGGCGTCGCCCTCGAACCCGCGCTGCTCGGCACGTCCCTGCTCGCCGTCGGCCCCTCCGGCTCCGGGAAGACCGTGCGGCTCGTGCGGCCGGTCGTGGAGGCGCTGTGCCTCCAGGCGCTCGCGAACCGTGCGGCCGTCGTCGCCGTCACCGCCCGGGGCACGGCGCTCGCCCCCGACGACGCCTTCGATCTCGTCATCGCCCCCGGCCGGGCCGAGTCGACGCACGACCTCGACCTGTACGGCGGCGCCGACGACCCCGACGAGGCCGCCCGTGTCCTCGCCGAGGCGCTCGTCGGCGATCTGGCGGCCGACAGCCGCCGCGCCGCCACCGCGCTCGCCCAGCTCATCGGCCCGTACCGGAGCGTCCACGGCCACTTCCCGGCCGTACCGGAGCTCCGCGACCTCGTCGGTGGTGCGCCCGGGGCGCTCGACGGGCTCCGCAGCGCCCTGGAGGCCGCCGGGGAGGCGTCCCAGCTGCGGGAACTCGACGCGCGGGCACGGCAGTCGGAGCGCGCCGACGACATCGGGGTGCTGCTCGCCGAGCGCATCGCGTTCCTCGACCGGCCGGCGTTCGCGCCGTTCTTCCGTACGAAGGAGACCGGCCGGCCGTTCTCGCTGCGGGCCATCGAACTCCCGCTGCGGGTCCGGGTCGATCTGCCCGAGCGCGGGCACGCCGAGGCGTCCCGGATCATCGCCCGGCTCGTCCTCGCCCAGTTCACCGAGGCCGCGCTCGCGCGCTCCGACCGCTCGCTCTTCAGCTGCCTCGTCCTCGACGACGCGACGTACACCGTGACGGCCGACTCGGTCAGGGCCGTCCAGCGCCTGCGGTCGGCCAACGCGGGGGTCGTGCTGGCGCTGCGGACCCTGGAGGACGTGCCCGAGACCCTGCGGGGGCCGCTGCTGGGCGCTGTCGGGTGCCGGATGGCGTTCGCGGGGCTCGCGCCCTGGGACGGCGGGCGGTTCGCGGAGACCTGGGGCACCGAGTGGGTGCAGACGCGGGACGTCACCAACCGGCAGATCATCTCCGACGAGCCGCTGACCAAGGCGCTGCACTTCATGCGGCGGCTGGTGACCGGGAAGGCGGCCACCGCGGAGGCCGTGACGGTCCGGGAAGTGGAGCGCGAGCGCTGGTCGGCCTCCGAGCTGGCGCACTCCGTGCCCGCGGGGCACGCGGTGCTGTCGCTCACCTCGGTGCGCGGGGAGCACGCACCGCCGCTGCTGGTGGATCTGCGTACCTGACGCGGGCACCCGTACTCTGCGTACCTGACGCGGGCACTCGTACGGGCTGGCAGAATCGAGGTACGCCGTTCGTACGGGACGGCGAAAAACTCCTCCCGACCCGTCGGGCCTCCCCCGACACCGACGCACCTGCCCGATCCGTCGAATCTGCCGAAAGCGCGCGGTCCCATGCCGGTCACCCTCGCCCAGCTCGTCCAGCACTCCGCGCTCAAGCTGACGGTCCGCGCCGGGCAGGACCGGCTCGCGACGCCCGTGCGCTGGGCGCACGTCAGCGAGCTCGCCGACCCCGTGCCGTACATGGAGGGCGGCGAGCTGCTCCTCGTCACCGCCATGACACTGGACGCCGCCGACCACGAGGCGATGCGCCGCTACGTACGCCGGCTCGCGGGCGCCGGCGTCGTCGGGCTCGGCTTCGCCGTCGGCGTCAACTACGACGCCGTCCCCGACGCCCTGCTGGAGGCGGCCGAGGCCCAGGACTTCCCGCTGCTCGAAGTGCCGCGCCGCACACCGTTCCTGGCCATCAGCAAGGCCGTCTCCGCGGCCATCGCCGCCGACCAGTACCGGGCCGTTACCGCGGGCTTCGAGGCCCAGCGGGAGCTGACCCGCGCCGCGCTCGCCGAGGGGCCGGCGGCGCTGCTCGCCAAGCTCGCCGCGCACGTCGACGGCTGGGCCGCGCTCTACGACGCCTCCGGAGCCGTCGTCGCCTCGGCGCCCGACTGGGCGCTGCGGCGGGCGGCCCGCCTCACCGCCGACGTCGAGCGGCTGCGCGAACGCCCCGCCCCCGCCAGCGCCGTCGTCGGCGGGACGGACGACCGTGTCGAGCTCCAGTCCCTGGGCACCGGGCGGCGGGTGCGCGGTGCGCTCGCCGTCGGCACGGGCGCCCCCCTGGGCACGGCCGAGCGGTACGCCGTCCACTCCGCGATCGCCCTGCTGACCCTGACGACCGAACGCTCCCGCTCGCTCCAGGCCGCCGAGCAGCGGCTCGGCGCGGCGGTCCTCCGGATGATGCTCTCCGGGCAGCCGGACCACGCGAGAGCGGTCGCCGGCGATCTGTACGGCGGTCTCCTCGACGCGCCCTTCCGGCTCCTGGTCGCGGAGCCCGCCGGTGAGCCCGACCCCGGCGCCGAGCACCCCCTGCACGTGTTCGCCGAGACGGTGGACTCGGCGGCGGCGCGCTCCGGCGAGACCGTACTGACCGTGCCCGAGGGCTCCGACGGCAGCGAGCGGCTCGTCGTCCTCGCCGCGGACGGGGGAGCGGTCGCCGGCGCCTGCGAGGCGTACACGGAGCGCGAGGCCGAGGAGGCGGGCATCGCCGTCGGCATGTCCGCACCGACCGGCCCGATCGCCGCAGCGGCCGCCTACAAGCAGGCGGAACAGTCCCTCTCCGTCGCCCGCCGCCGCGGCCGCGCCCTCGTCGAGCACGAGGAACTCGCCGCAGGCTCCGTCCTCCCGCTGCTGGCCGACGACGCCGTGCGGGCCTTCGCCGACGGCATGCTCCGCGCGCTCTACGAACACGACGCGACCGGCCGCGGTGATCTCGTCGAGTCGCTGCGGGCCTGGCTCTCGCGCCACGGCCAATGGGACGCGGCGGCGGCCGACCTCGGCGTGCACCGCCACACCCTGCGCTACCGCATGCGCCGCGTGGAGGAGATCCTCGGCCGCTCCCTGGACGACCCCGACGTCCGCATGGAACTCTGGCTCGCCCTCAAGGCGACCGGGGGCCCTGCGGAGTCCTAGGCCCTGCGGAGCCCTAGGTTTCCGGGGAGCCCGGCACCCAGGAAATCCCCTTCCGCTGCCCGAAGTCGGGCAGAAAACATGGCGTTCGGCTGCGTGAATCCCTACAGTCCTGCCTCGTGATCGCCACCGAGATCGCCACCGACGGGCACGGCAACCGGCCCCCGTCCACCAGACGAGGACGACGAAGCACACCGATGACCTCACCCGAAGCACCCGCCGCCCGCACCCCCGCCGCGACGATCGCGCCGGCCGGCACCCCCGGGCACCGGATATCCGGCGCCGTGTGGGGCGCCCTCGCCATCGTGTACGTCGTCTGGGGCTCCACCTACCTCGGCATCCGCGTCGTGGTCGAGACGATGCCCCCGTTCCTCTCCGCCGGCGCCCGCTTCATCACCGCCGGGCTGATCCTCGCCGCGCTCATCGCCTGGCGGCAGGGGCCCTCCGCCCTGAAGGCCACCCGCGCCCAGCTCGCCTCGGCCGCGCTCGTCGGGCTGCTACTGCTCCTCGGCGGCAACGGCCTCGTCGTGCTCGCCGAGACCGCCGTCCCCTCCGGGCTCGCCGCCCTCCTCGTCGCCGTCGTCCCCGCCTGGGTCGTCGTGCTGCGCAGGGCGTCGGGAGAGCGGCCCGGCATCGGGGCGTACAGCGGCGTCCTGCTCGGCCTCGCCGGGCTCGCGGTGCTCACGCTGCCCGGCCTCAGCGGCGACGTACGCCTGTGGGGCGTGCTCACCGTCGTCGCCGCGACCGTCATGTGGTCGGTCGGCTCCTTCTCGTCCGCCCGGATCCCGATGCCCGCCAACCCGTTCACGGCGAGCGCCTACGAAATGGTCGCGGGAGGCATCGGCTGCCTGCTGGTCGGACTCGTCCGCGGCGAGCAGTACGGCTTCACGCTCACCGAGGTGTCGGGCCGTTCCTGGCTCGCCCTCGGATACCTCGTCGTCTTCGGCTCGCTCGTGGCGTTCACGGCGTACGCCTGGCTGCTCCACTCCGCGCCGCTGTCGCTCGTCGCCACGTACGCGTACGTCAACCCGGTCGTCGCCGTCCTCCTCGGCGCGCTGATCCTGAACGAGCGGCTGACCTGGCCGATCGCCGTCGGCGGCGCCGTCGTCGTCGCGGGGGTCGGCCTCATCGTCAGCACCGAGCGCCGCCGCTGACCCCGGCTCTCACCGGAGCACTCGCCAAAGCGGCCAGGGCGTCACTCCGACCACTCCACCTCGGACAAACGCCATCACACCCCCATCGCCCTACCGTGTGAGGGGAAGACACCGCACAAATTCCGACTTCTGACCGCACTTCTGAAGGGCCGGGCTCGCACATGACCTCCACCCACGCCTTCTGGCTCGCCGGCCGCCAGGCCACCGGCGAGACGACTTTCGACGTCACGTCCCCCTGGGACGGCCGGGTCGTCGGCACGGTCTCGGTGCCCACCGACGCCCAGGTCGAGGAGGCCGTGGCAGCCGCGCACGCCGTTGTGGACGAGTTCGCGGCCACCCCCGCCCACGTCCGCGCCGCCGCCCTCGACCATGTGTCGAAGCGGCTCGTCGAGCGCACCGAGGAGATCGCCCAGCTGATCTCCGCCGAGAACGGCAAGCCCATCAAGTGGGCCCGCGGTGAGGTCGGCCGCGCGGTCTCGGTCTTCCGCTTCGCCGCCGAGGAGGCCCGCCGCTTCAACGGCGGCGAGGCCCAGCGCCTCGACACCGACGCAGGCGGCCAGGGCCGCCTCGCGCTCACCCGCCGCTTCCCCAAGGGTGTCGTCCTCGGCATCGCGCCGTTCAACTTCCCGCTGAACCTGTGCGCCCACAAGATCGCCCCGGCCATCGCCGTCGGCGCGCCGATCATCCTCAAGCCGGCGCCCGCCACCCCGCTCTCCGGCCTGATCCTCGGTGAGCTGCTGGCCGAGACGGAGCTGCCCGCCGGCTCCTGGTCCGTCCTGACAGTCCCGAACGACAAGATGCCGGCCCTCGTCCAGGACGAGCGCCTTCCGGTCATCTCCTTCACAGGCTCCGACAAGGTCGGCTACGCGATCATGGACTCGGTGCCGCGCAAGCACTGCACCCTGGAGCTCGGCGGCAACGGCGCGGCCGTCGTCCTCGCCGACTTCGCCTCCGAGGAGGACCTGGACTGGGCGGCGACCCGCATCGCCACCTTCTCCAACTACCAGGGCGGCCAGTCCTGCATCTCCGTGCAGCGCGTGATCGCCGACGCCACCGTCTACGACCGGCTGCTGCCGAAGATCGTCGCGGCGGTCGAGGCCCAGACCACCGGTGACCCGTCCGACTCCGCCACCGAGGTCGGCCCGCTGGTCAACGAGGACGCCGCCAAGCGCGTCGAGTCCTGGGTCGACGAGGCCGTCGAGGGCGGCGCCCAGCTGCTCACCGGCGGCAAGCGCGACGGCGCCTCCTACACCCCGACCGTCCTCACCGGCGTACCGGCGCACGCCACCCTCGCCTGCGAGGAGGTCTTCGGACCGGTCCTCACCGTGCAGAGCGTGAACGGCGAGGCCGAGGCGTTCGCCGCGGTCAACTCCTCGAAGTACGGCCTCCAGGCAGGCGTGTTCACCCACGACCTGCAGACCGCGTTCCGCGCCCACCGGGCGCTGGAGGTCGGCGGCGTGATCGTCGGTGACGTCCCGTCCTACCGCGCCGACCAGATGCCGTACGGCGGCGCCAAGCAGTCCGGCGTGGGCCGCGAGGGCGTCAAGTACGCGATGGACGACTACACCTACGAGCGGGTGCTGGTCCTCACCGGACTCGCCCTGTAGGAGCGCCCGCGGCGGCAGGACCGCCCGAAGCCGACGGCCGGAGCCCACTGTGCGGGGGCTCCGGCCGTCTTCGTACGGGCGCGGGGCACGAGCGCGGGACACGGGCACGGGGCGCGAGCACAGGGCACGAGCACGGAAGCGCCCGCCGCGCCACTCGGGCGGGCCGGTCGGGAGCGGTTCCACCCGGCTGCTCCCCAGGACTGGTGAGGCCCTCCGGAATCGGGTAGATACGGACGAGTAGCACCGGACGGTAGTTCCGCCCGGACGCCCCCCGACAAGCGGCGAGGTGAGTCCCTCATGTCCGCCCCATCCACACCGCAATCCGCGCCCAAGGTCACCGAACGGGAAGCCCGTCAGGTCGCCGAGGCCGCCCGCGAGCAGAGCTGGCGCAAGCCCAGCTTCGCCAAGGAGCTGTTCCTTGGCCGCTTCCGGCTCGACCTGATCCATCCCCATCCCATGCCCCCCGCCGAGGACGTCCAGCGCGGCGAGCAGTTCCTCGCCAAACTGCGCGACTTCTGCGAGACGAGGATCGACAGCGCACGCATCGAGCGCGAGGCCCGGATCCCGGACGACGTCATCAGCGGGCTGAAGGAGCTCGGGGCGCTCGGCATGAAGATCGACCCCAAGTACGGCGGGCTGGGGCTCACCCAGGTCTACTACAACAAGGCCCTGGCACTCGTGGGCTCCGCCAGCCCCGCCGTGGGCGCACTCCTCTCCGCCCACCAGTCGATCGGCGTGCCGCAGCCGCTGAAGATCTTCGGTACGCAGGAGCAGAAGGACGCGTTCCTGCCGCGGTGCGCCCGCACGGACATCACCGCCTTCCTGCTCACCGAGCCGGACGTGGGCTCCGACCCGGCGCGTCTGGCCACCACGGCCGTGCCCGACGGCGACGCCTACGTGCTCGACGGCGTGAAGCTGTGGACCACCAACGGCGTCGTCGCCGACCTCCTCGTCGTCATGGCGCGGGTGCCCAGGTCCGAGGGCCACAAGGGCGGCATCACCGCCTTCGTCGTCGAGGCGGCGTCCCCCGGCATCACGGTCGAGAACCGCAACGCCTTCATGGGCCTGCGCGGCATCGAGAACGGCGTGACCCGCTTCCACCAGGTGCGGGTCCCGGCCGCGAACCGCATCGGCCCCGAGGGCGCCGGCCTCAAGATCGCCCTGACCACGCTCAACACCGGACGGCTCTCCCTGCCCGCCATGTGCGTCGGCGCGGGCAAGTGGTGCCTGAAGATCGCCCGCGAATGGTCCGCCGTGCGGGAGCAGTGGGGCAAGCCGCTCGCCAAGCACGAGGCCGTGGGCTCCAAGATCTCCTTCATCGCGGCGACCACGTTCGCCCTGGAGGCGGTCGTCGACCTGTCCTCCCAGATGGCCGACGAGGACCGCAACGACATCCGCATCGAGGCGGCGCTCGCCAAGCTGTACGGCTCCGAGATGGCCTGGCTGATGGCCGACGAGCTGATCCAGATCCGCGGCGGCCGCGGCTTCGAGACGGCGGAGTCGCTCGCCGCGCGCGGCGAACGGGCCGTCCCCGCCGAGCAGATGCTGCGCGATCTGCGGATCAACCGGATCTTCGAGGGCTCGACGGAGATCATGCACCTGCTGATCGCCCGCGAGGCGGTCGACGCCCACCTCTCGGTCGCGGGGGACATCATCGACCCCGACAAGTCCCTCGGCGACAAGGCGAAGGCGGGTGCGCAGGCGACCGCGTTCTACGCCCGCTGGCTTCCCAAGCTCGTCACAGGCCCCGGCCAGCTGCCGCGCTCGTACGCCGAGTTCCACCCGCGCGGCCACACCGATCTCGCCACGCACCTGAGGTACGTGGAACGCTCGGCGCGCAAGCTCGCCCGCTCCACGTTCTACGGAATGTCCCGCTGGCAGGGCCGGATGGAGACCAAGCAGGGCTTCCTCGGCCGGGTCGTCGACATCGGTGCGGAGCTCTTCGCGATGAGCGCGGCCTGCGTACGGGCCGAGCACCTGCGCCTCACCGGGGAGCACGGTCGCGAGGCGTACGAACTCGCGGACGCGTTCTGCAAACAGTCCCGCATCCGCGTCGAGGAACTCTTCGGACGCCTCTGGTCCAACACCGACGACCTCGACCGCAAGGTCGTCAATCGTGTCCTCGCCGGCACCTACACCTGGCTGGAGGAGGGCGTCATCGACCCCAGCGGCGAAGGCCCCTGGATCGCCGACGCCACCCCGGGCCCGGCGACCCGGGAGAACGTCCACCGACCCATCCGCTGACGTCTGCTCACGTCCGCACGAGGGCGCCCGGCGCGTGACGCCGGGCGCCCTCGTGCACCACAATCGGGCCTCGATCCGATCAACCGAAGGACGGGGCAGGGATGTTCGAGGCGGGGTACCGACGGATACGGCGGCGCACGGCGGCCGTGGCACTGGCCGCAGCCGTACTCACCGCAACGGCGGGCTGCGGCGACGGCGACCCGCCCGCCGCCGACGACAAGCCCGGGGCGAGCACCACCGGCACCGGCGCCCCGGCCCCCGGGGCGTTGACCGAGGGGCAGCTCACCGCCCGCTCCTTCACCGAGGGTGAGAAGGTCGGCAGGTACACCGCGTCCGAGTACACCCTCGGCGCCCCGCTCGGCGAGGAGTACACCGCCGACCCCGTCGTCTGCCAGCCGCTGGTCAGCCTCGCCCGCGGAGCCACCGCGTACGCCCCATCGGCCGAGGTGCACCGCAAGGTCGACGTCCCCGAGGAGATGACCGGCACCACCGTCGCCGTGACGCTGCGCAGCTACAGCACCAAGGACGCCGCGGCCGTCATGAAGGCCCTCGACACCGCAGGCAAGGAGTGCGCCGCCGGATTCACCGAGGTGCGCGCCATCGCCAAGGCGACGTACCTCACGGTGGAGCCGGTTAAGGCGCCGGCCGTCGGCGGCGAGGCGGACGAGGCGAAGGCGTTCCGCTTCACCGTGCTCGACGTGAAGGGGAAGCTGAAGCTGTACGAGTACCTCACCGTCCTCCGCTCCGGCTCGACCACGCTCTCCTTCCGCGGCGAGATCACCGGCACCAAGGACATCGGAGGAGTGCCGCAGGAAGTGATCACGGCCCAGTGGGAGAAGTTCTCCGCGGGGGACACAGGGGCCGCCGAGGGCGCGGGCGCGTAGCGGCTCGGGGAGGTGCACGGGGACGCCCTGTCGGGACGCACCGCGGTTGCGGACACAATGGGGGGCATGAGCGACAGCCCATCCCCCCTCGCCGACCCGCACATCGTCTTCGATCCGGCCGAAGGCCGCCGGGACATCGTCGTCCTCGGCTCCACCGGGTCCATCGGCACGCAGGCCATCGACCTGGTCCTGCGCAACCCCGACCGTTTCCGCGTCACCGGCCTCTCCGCCGCCGGCGGCCGGGTCGAGCTGCTCGCCGAGCAGGCGCACCGGCTGCGGGTCGGCACGGTCGCCGTCGCCCGTGAGGAGGCCGTCCCCGCGCTCCGCGAGGCGCTCCGGTCGCTGTACGGGACGGGCGAGCCGCTCCCCGAGATCCTCGCCGGGCCCGGTGCGGCGACCGAGCTCGCCGCGTCGGACTGCCACACCGTGCTCAACGGCATCACCGGCTCCATCGGCCTCGCGCCGACGCTCGCCGCCCTCGAAGCGGGCCGCACGCTCGCCCTCGCCAACAAGGAGTCGCTGATCGTCGGCGGCCCCCTGGTCAGGGCGCTGGCGAAGCCCGGCCAGATCATCCCCGTCGACTCCGAGCACGCCGCGCTCTTCCAGGCGCTCGCCGCCGGCACCCGCGCCGACGTCCGCAAGCTCGTCGTGACCGCGTCCGGCGGCCCCTTCCGCGGCCGTACGAAGGCCGAACTGGCGGACGTCACCCCGAAGGACGCCCTCGCGCACCCCACCTGGGCCATGGGCCCGGTGATCACGGTCAACAGCGCGACCCTCGTCAACAAGGGCCTGGAGGTCATCGAGGCGCACCTCCTCTACGACATCCCGTTCGACCGCATCGAGGTGGTTGTCCACCCGCAGTCCTACGTCCACTCGATGGTGGAGTTCGAGGACGGCTCGACCCTCGCGCAGGCCACCCCGCCGGACATGCGCGGCCCGATCGCCATCGGCATCGGCTGGCCGCAGCGGGTGCCCGACGCGGCCCCCGCCTTCGACTGGTCCACGGCCTCCACCTGGGAGTTCTTTCCGCTCGACACCGAGGCGTTCCCCTCCGTGGGGCTCGCACGCCACGTCGGGGAACTGGGCGGCACGGCACCGGCGGTGTTCAATGCCGCCAACGAGGAATGCGTGGACGCGTTTCTCGCGGGACGGCTGCCGTTCAACGGAATCATGGATACGGTCACGGCAGTCGTCGGCGAACACCCGGGCGTACGGGGAACCTCGCTGACGGTCCCGGACGTCCTGGAAGCGGAGACCTGGGCGCGCGCCCGCGCCCGGGAACTGGCGCAACAGGCAGCGACGAAGGCGACAGCGGAGGCTCGCGCATGACGATTCTGTTGACGGTCCTCGGCATTGTGCTGTTCGCCGTCGGCCTGCTCTTCTCCATCGCCTGGCACGAGCTCGGCCATCTCTCCACGGCCAAGCTCTTCGGTATCCGCGTGCCCCAGTACATGGTGGGCTTCGGCCCCACGATCTGGTCGCGGCACAAGGGCGAGACGGAGTACGGAATCAAGGCGATCCCGGCCGGCGGCTACATCCGCATGATCGGGATGTTCCCGCCGGGTGACGACGGGCGCATCGAGGCCCGCTCCACCTCCCCCTGGCGCGGCATGATCGAGGACGCCCGCTCCGCGGCCTTCGAGGAGCTGAAGCCCGGCGACGAGACCCGGCTCTTCTACACGCGCAAGCCGTGGAAGCGCGTCATCGTGATGTTCGCGGGCCCGTTCATGAACCTGGTGCTCGCCGTCGCGATCTTCCTCGGGGTCGCGATGTCGTTCGGCTTCCAGACCCAGACCACCGAGGTCGCCGGGGTCCAGCAGTGCGTCATCCCGCAGAGCGAGGACCGCAACACCTGCGAGAAGAGCGACCCGGTCTCCCCCGGGGCGGCCGCCGGCCTGCAGAAGGGCGACCGGATCGTCGCCTTCGACGGAGTGCCCGTCAAGGACTGGACCGACCTGTCCAACCGCATCCGGGAGACCATCGGCCCCGCCACCATCACCGTGCAGCGCGGCGGCGAGGAGAAGGTCCTCGACGCCACCCTGCGGGAGAACCTGGTGGCCAAGAAGGACGCCGACGGAGAAGTCGTCCCCGACGAGTTCGTCCGCGCCGGTTACCTCGGCTTCGCGGCCAGGAGCGAGATCGTGCCGCAGACCCTCGGCCAGTCCCTGGACCGTATGGGCGACATGATCGAGAACGGTGTCGAGTCGATCATCTCGCTCCCCGCCAAGGTCCCCGACCTGTGGGACGCGGCCTTCGGCGACGGCGAGCGCAAGGACGACTCCCCGGTCGGCGTGGTCGGTGCCGCGCGCATCAGCGGCGAGGTGCTCAACCTGGACGCACCCACGCAGAACATCGTCGCCACGTTCCTGATGCTGCTCGCCGGCTTCAACCTCTCCCTCTTCCTGTTCAACATGCTTCCGCTGCTGCCGCTCGACGGCGGCCACATCGCCGGGGCGCTCTGGGAGTCCGTACGCCGCAACGTCGCCAGGCTCTTCCGCCGGCCCGACCCCGGGCCCTTCGACGTGGCGAAGCTGATGCCGGTCGCCTATGTGGTGGCGGGGATCTTCATCTGCTTCACCCTGCTCGTCCTGGTCGCCGACATCGTCAACCCGGTGAAAATCTCCTAGCAACGAGCTGTTCAGAGTGGCCGGGCACCATGGGTGCCCGGCCACTCACATCTCCGCAGACATACGGAGCCACGACCGGCGCGGTGTGCTCGGGCCGAGGCCCGTGGCGTAACCTCGAAGGCCGGAGCCCGCCGATCTCGGGACCTCGATCCACACCTTGGGGTTGCACAGCAGATGACCGCGATTTCTCTCGGAATGCCGTCCGTTCCGACCAAGCTCGCCGACCGGCGGGTCAGCCGCAAGATCCAGGTCGGCTCGGTCGCCGTCGGCGGGGACGCTCCCGTCTCCGTGCAGTCGATGACGACGACGCGGACCTCCGACATCGGCGCGACCCTTCAGCAGATCGCCGAGCTGACCGCGTCCGGCTGCCAGATCGTCCGCGTCGCCTGCCCCACCCAGGACGACGCCGACGC
The DNA here is from genome assembly GCF_024584805.1 of Streptomyces sp. FIT100. NCBI lineage: Bacteria > Bacillati > Actinomycetota > Actinomycetes > Kitasatosporales > Streptomycetaceae > Streptomyces > Streptomyces sp. FIT100. Next base: position 5,867,181 of record NZ_CP075715.1, read on the forward strand.
GCTCGCCACGATCGCCAGGAAGTCGCAGATCCCGGTGATCGCGGACATCCACTTCCAGCCGAAGTACGTCTTCGCCGCGATCGACGCGGGCTGCGCCGCGGTCCGGGTGAACCCGGGCAACATCAAGCAGTTCGACGACAAGGTCAAGGAGATCGCGCGGGCCGCGGGCGACGCGGGCACCCCGATCCGTATCGGCGTCAACGCCGGCTCGCTCGACGCCCGGCTGCTGAAGAAGTACGGCAAGGCCACCCCCGAGGCTCTCGTCGAGTCCGCCCTGTGGGAGGCGTCGCTCTTCGAGGAGCACGGCTTCCGCGACATCAAGATCTCGGTCAAGCACAACGACCCGGTCGTCATGGTCAACGCCTACCGCCAGCTGGCCGCCCAGTGCGACTACCCGCTGCACCTCGGCGTCACCGAGGCCGGCCCCGCCTTCCAGGGCACCATCAAGTCCGCCGTCGCCTTCGGCGCCCTGCTCAGCGAGGGCATCGGCGACACCATCCGGGTCTCGCTCTCCGCGCCGCCGGCCGAGGAGGTCAAGGTCGGCATCCAGATCCTGGAGTCGCTCAACCTGCGCCAGCGCCGCCTGGAGATCGTCTCCTGCCCGTCCTGCGGCCGCGCCCAGGTCGATGTCTACAAGCTCGCCGACCAGGTCACGGCCGGTCTGGAGGGCATGGAGGTGCCGCTGCGCGTCGCCGTCATGGGCTGCGTCGTCAACGGCCCGGGCGAGGCCCGCGAGGCCGACCTCGGCGTCGCCTCCGGCAACGGCAAGGGCCAGATCTTCGTCAAGGGCGAGGTCATCAAGACCGTGCCCGAGTCGAAGATCGTCGAGACCCTCATCGAAGAGGCCCTGAAGATCGCCGAGCAGATGGAGAAGGACGGCGTCGCCTCCGGCGCTCCGACCGTCATCGCCGCCGGCGAGGACCCGGTCCCCGTCGGCTGACCCACCGCGTCCCCAGGAAGGGACCGGCCCCCACCGGGGCCGGTCCCTTCCTCGCATGCGGTGCCGCACGGCATCTCCGGGTACAGTGCGGAAATCAGCAGCCCACAGGCCCGACCGGTGCCGAAGGAGTGTTGGAGCCGCCCTCTTGTTGATGCAGACGACCACCCGGGTCCTCGACCCCGGAGACCTCGGAGCCGCGCTCGCCGTCCTGGAGAGCGAGCCCGTCGTCAACGCCTTCGTCACGTCCCGCGTCCAGGTCGCCGGGCTCGACCCCTGGCGGCTCGGCGGCGAGATGTGGGGCTGGTACGAGGACGGCCGGCTCCGCTCGCTCTGCTACTCCGGCGCCAACCTCGTGCCCATCTGCGCCACCCCCGAAGCCGTGCGCGCCTTCGCCGACCGCGCGCGCCGGTCCGGCCGCCGCTGCTCGTCCATCGTCGGCCCCGCCGAACCCACCGGACTGCTGTGGCGGCTCCTCGAACCCAGCTGGGGACCGGCCCGCGAGGTCCGCTCCCACCAACCGCTGATGGTCACCGAGGCCATGCCGCAGGGCGTCGCCCCCGATCCGTACGTCCGCCGCATCCAGAAGGACGAGATGGAGGTGATCATGCCCGCGTGCGTGGCCATGTTCACCGAGGAGGTCGGGGTCTCGCCCCTCGCTGGCGACGGCGGGCTGCTCTACCAGGCACGGGTCGCCGAGCTCGTCGGCTCCGGGCGCTCCTTCGCCCGGATAGAGGACGGCAGGGTCGTCTTCAAGGCCGAGATCGGCGCGGCGACCCCGCAGGCGTGCCAGATCCAGGGCGTCTGGGTCGCCCCCGAGTTCCGCGGCCGCGGCCTCTCCGAGACCGGCATGACCGCCGTCCTGCGGTACGCCCTCGCCGATGTGGCGCCCGTCGTCAGCCTGTACGTCAACGACTTCAACACCGCCGCCCGCGCGGCCTACCGCCGCGTCGGGTTCCGCGAGGTCGGCGCGTTCATGAGCGTGCTGTTCTGACGTGCTGTTCCGACCCGATCGGGGCCAAGTAGGGTGCCCGGCATGGAACACGATGTCGTGGTCGGCCCCGTCAACCTCGCGGCCCGCGTCGACGACGCGCTCGCCGTGCAGGCCCTCGCCTTCGGGCTCAGCGAGGACGAGATCGCGATCCGCCGCCATATCGTGCTCCGGCACCTGCTCTGCCCCGGCGCCTGCGCCCTCGGTGCGACGACCCCGGACGGCCGGCTCGTCGGCTTCGTGTACGGCATGCCCAACGACCGCACCCACTGGTGGTCCACGGTGGTCGAGCCGTATCTGCGCAGGAGCGGTGCCGACGACTGGCTCGACGACTCCTTCGTCATCACCGAGCTCCATGTCCACCCCGCCCACCAGGGCAGGGGCATCGGCCGCTCCCTGATCACCACCATCACGGACACCGCCGCCCAGCCCCGCTCGATCCTCTCCGCGATCGACACCGAGAGCCCGGCGCGCGGGCTCTACCGGGCACTCGGCTACCAGGACCTGGCCCGGCACGTCCTCTTCCCCAGTGCGCCGAAGCCGTACGCGGTGATGGGTGCGCCGCTGCCGCTGCGGCGGGGGTGATGGGGGCCTGCCGGGGGTCCGGGGGTCGTCCCCCGGGAGGTGCAGCCCGAGTGCGCCGGAGCCGTATGCGGTGATGGGGGCGCCGCTGCCGCTGCGGCGGGACTTCTCGCGGGGGAACTGATTTCCACCCGCCGGGACTGCCCGGCTAACCTCCTGCACATCACCCTTTCTTGTACGCAGGAGATAACCCATGGCAGCCCAGGTCCAGCGCATGTCCCGTCTGATGGTCAAGACACTGCGCGACGACCCGGCGGACGCGGAGACGCTCAGCCACAAGCTCCTGGTCCGCGCGGGCTACGTCCGCCGCAACGCCGCCGGCATCTGGAGCTGGCTGCCGCTGGGCATGCGCGTGCTGGAGAACGTCGCGCGCGTCGTCCGCGAGGAGATGGACGCGATCGGTGCGCAGGAGGTCCTGCTGCCCGCGCTGCTGCCGAAGGAGCCGTACGAGGCGACCGGCCGCTGGGACGAGTACGGCGCGGAGCTCTTCCGCCTCCAGGACCGCAAGGGCGCGGACTACCTGCTGGGCCCGACGCACGAGGAGATCTTCACCCAGCTGGTGAAGGACCAGTGCACCTCGTACAAGGACCTGCCGGTCATCCTGTACCAGATCCAGACGAAGTACCGGGACGAGGCGCGTCCCCGCTCCGGCATCCTGCGCGGCCGTGAGTTCCAGATGAAGGACTCGTACTCCTTCGACACCTCCGACGAGGGCCTGGCCGAGTCCTACCGGCTGCACCGCGAGGCGTACATCAAGATCTTCAGCCGGCTCGGCCTGGAGCACCGCATCGTCTCGGCCGTCTCCGGGGCGATGGGCGGCTCGGCCTCCGAGGAGTTCCTCGCGCCGGCGCCCGCCGGCGAGGACACGTTCGTGTACTGCCCGTCCTGCGACTACGCCGCGAACACCGAGGCCGTCACCTTCAAGGCCCCCGTCGTGGAGGGTGTGGAGCACGGGCCGGTCGAGGAGCTGGACACCCCCGACACCCCGACCATCGAGACGCTGGCCGAGCACCTCGGTGTCCCCGCGTCCGCCACCCTGAAGAACCTCCTCGTGAAGGTCGACGGCGAGATCGTCGCGGTCGGCGTGCCGGGCGACCGCGAGGTCGACCTGGGCAAGCTCACCGACCACCTCGCACCGGCCACCGTCGAGCTGGTCACCGCCGAGGACTTCGAGGGCAGGCCCGACCTGGTCCGCGGCTACGTCGGCCCGCAGGGTCTGGAGAAGGTCCGCTACATCGCCGACCCGCGCGTCGCGCCCGGCACGGCGTGGATCACCGGCGCGAACAAGCCGGACACGCACGCGAAGAACGTCGTCTGCGGCCGTGACTTCGAGGTCGACGACCGTCTCGACGTCGTCGTGGTCGAGGACGGCGACCCGTGCCCGTCCTGCGGGGCCGGGCTGAAGCTGGACCGCGCGATCGAGATCGGCCACATCTTCCAGCTGGGCCGCAAGTACGCGGACGCCTTCCAGCTCGACGTGCTGGGCCAGAACGGCAAGCCGGTCCGCGTGACCATGGGCTCCTACGGCATCGGCGTCTCGCGCGCGGTCGCGGCGCTGGCCGAGCAGCACGCGGACGAGCAGGGTCTGTGCTGGCCGCGCGAGATCGCCCCGGCCGACGTGCACGTCGTGGCGGCGGGCAAGGCCCTCCAGACCGAGCTGGCCCTCGACGTCGCCGAGCAGCTCGGTGCGGCGGGGGCGCGGGTCCTGGTCGACGACCGCGCGGGCGTCTCCCCGGGCGTGAAGTTCACGGACGCGGAGCTCATCGGCGTCCCGACGATCCTCGTCGCCGGCCGCCGCTCGGCGGAGGGCGTCGTCGAACTCAAGGACCGTCGCACGGGCGAGCGCGAGGAGCTCCCGGTGGCGGAGGCGATCGCCCGAGTCCTCTCCTGACGGAGCACGTTCCGGGCTCGGAGAGCAGTGGTGCCCCCGTGGGTGGTGGTCGGTGACCGCCACCCACGGGGGTGACTCCGACACCCCCAGCCCGTCCGGCACTTGGGGACGGTCGCCCGGTGCTGACCGGGACCGGCCGGCGGCCCGAAGGCCGGGCGGCGGCGTCCGGTACGTGCGACCGCTGGGCGGAGGAGGAGTCCATGCGGTGGGGGCACGTCCCGTGCCCGAAGGGCTACAGGGGTGAGGGCACCCTCCCAGGCGTGAGCTCTGGGGGAGCGTGCCAGGCGTCGCCGGCAGACGGGACTCTCAAGACAACGCCCTAGAGCCAGGCCGCCAGCTCCAAGGACAGTTCCGCCTCGCGGCCGCGGCCGGAGACCATCGCTCGGGTGGCCGATTCCACCGCGCGGAAGAGGGTCCAGCCGCGCAGCCGGTCCGGGTCCAGGTCCAGGGAGTCCGCCAGGCGGTTCACACGGCGGCGGGCCGCCGAGGGGCCCGAGACCGTCGCGATGAGGTCCTCGACCCGGTCGCGGACGAGGCGGGCCAGGTCGTACGCCCGCTCACCGACCAGCGGCTCGGGCCCGACCGTCAGCCACGGCGCCCGGTCACCGCCGAGGACCTTGCTCTGGCGGAAGTTGCCGTGGAGGAGCAGCTCCTCGGCCGCCCCGGCCAGCAGCTCCTCGCGCGCCCCCAGCGCCCCGGACACGAGCGCAGGCGGCGCCTCGTCGGCGTGCTCCGACAGGGCTGCGGCCTGCCGCCCCGTACGCTCGGCGACCGTCTCGAAGGCATGGCCGGCGGGCGGCTCCACCCACAGCCGCCGCACCGTCCCCGCCGCCTCCAGGAGCGCCTTCGACTCCGGGAGCGACCGCACCGACACCTCGGGATGCAGCCGCTCCAGCAGCAGCGCCCCCTCGGACGCGTCCAGCACCCGGACCGCGCCGAACCCGTTCCAGCACTCCAGCGCGGCCCCCTCAAGACCGGCCGCGGCGGAGGGCGGGACGAGCTTCAGCGCAGCGGGCGAGCCGTCCGACCGCCGTACGAGCGCGACCAGGCTGCTGCGCCCGCCGGGGGCGACCACCCGTTCCACGTCCAGACCGTGCCGGACGACCGCGTCCTCCAGGAGCTTGGGCAGCTGCCCGAGCCATTCGCTCTCGCCGAGCGGGAGCGCCCGCACCAGACGCTGGGGCGGTTCGAAAGCCATACGTGCGTGGTTCCCTTTCACTGCCCGGGCGATCACCCGGCGGTCCGGCCGACCGCGACGGCCGGCTCGGTGAGCTCCGTGAGCCCCGGAAAGGCTACGCCGCTGCCCCGCCACCGCACCGCCCGCACCGCCGCTTCGCGCAGCGCACCGGCGGCCTCCCTCCGCAGCGGACCCTCGGCGGCGCGCACCAGGTCGGAGTAGACGCCCGCGACCCGGTCCTCCAGCACCGCGGCGAGCCGTACGGCAGCGGCCGCGTCCGGCACCGGGAACGGCAGCACATAGGCGGCGTCCGCGACCACCGGCTTGCCGCCCAGGTCACGCACCGTTCGCTCCAGGGCGTCGCGGCGCGCGCGGTGCGCCTCGTACGCAGCCGTCGCCTCCGCCCGCCTGGCGGGGGCGACGCGTCCGCCGACGACGCCGTAGCCGTACACCGCCGCATGCTCGGCGGCGAGCGCGGCCTGCGCGGCCCGCGTGGTGTGGAGGGTGCTCATGCCACCGCCCCTTCCGTCAGCAGGTACACGTGCACGGCGCCGGCCGCGGCGACCGAGGCCAGCAGCCGGGCGTACTCGGGCGGTGCACCGGACAGCGCGACAGCGTGCGCGTCGGCCGCGCGCTGCTCGGCGGCGGCCAGTTCCTGCACGGCCGTACGGGCATCGCCGGACACGGGGACGGGCGCGGGCGACGGTGCGGCCGACGCGGACGGGCCCGCGGTGGCGGACGCCGCGGGAGAGGGGCCCGCGGGGCCCCGCGCTCCTGCCGGCGCCAGCGCCTTCACATGCCGCGCCACCTCCGCCCGCAGCGGTGCCAGTCGCGCGGCGAGCCCCGGATGGGCGATCAGGACGGCGTCGTATCGGGCCAGCAGACCGGCGCTGGCCGTGGTGCTCCTGCGCCGCAGCGCGGTCTCCGCGGAGACGGGCCCCGGCGCCGTCGGCCGTGCGGGCGTCCCGCCCGACGCGCACCCGGTCAGCGCGGCCGCGGCCGCCATCGCACCCGTCGCCATGAGCGCACGTCTGCGCGTCGTTCCCGTGCGCTCCACGCGGGTCTCCTCGTGCCCAGGACCTGTCCTCGGTGTGATCACCGCAGGCGAGCGTACCTTCGCGTCAGCCCTGGGTGGACGGCAACACCCCCCGCGACCGGATACCCTTTGTGCTGACACGCGACGAAACCCACAACAGCACACGCGGCCGAGGAGTCACCCGGATGAGCACCACCCAGAGCGAGAGGCTGCGCGGACTGCTCGAACCGCTCGTCAGCGCCGCGGATCTGGATCTGGAAGAGATCGAACTGTCCCGGGCCGGCCGTCGCCGTGTGCTGCGGGTCGTCGTGGATTCCGAGGACGGCGTCGATCTGGACGCCTGCGCCGAGCTGAGCCGTGTCATCTCCGACAAGCTCGACGAGACCGACGCCATGGGCGACGACGAGTACCAGCTCGAAGTGACCTCCCCGGGAGCCGAGCGCCCGCTCAAGGAGCACCGTCACTACCTGCGCGCCAAGGGCCGGCTGGCCAGGTTCCAGCTGACCACCCCGGAGGGACAGCCCGCCGGTGAGCTGGTCGCGCGGATCCTCGACCTGGACGACGATGGCCTCGACCTGGAGGTGCCGGGCGTGAAGGGCCGTAAGCCCACCACCCGGCGCATCGCCTTCGACGAGATCGCCAAGGCGCGTGTGGAGATCGAGTTCAGCCGCAAGGACAAGAAGGAAGAGGAGGCGTAGCCGTGGACATCGACGTGAAGCTCCTGAGGGGCTTGGCACAGGAGAAGGAGATTGCCTTCGACCTGTTGGTCGAGGCGATCGAGTCGGCCCTCCTCATCGCGTACCACCGCACCCCGGACAGCCGTCGCCACGCCCGTGTCGTGCTGGACCGCCAGACCGGTCATGTGACCGTGTGGGCCAAGGAGGACCCGTCCGAGCTCGAGGAGGGCCAGGAGCCCCGCGAGTTCGACGACACCCCGCACGACTTCGGCCGTATCGCCGCCTCGACCGCCCGCCAGGTCATCCAGCAGCGGCTGCGGGACGCCGAGAACGACGTCACCTTCGGCGAGTACGCCCGCCGTGAGGGGGATGTCGTCGCCGGCCAGGTCCAGCAGGGCAAGGACCCCAAGAACGTCCTGGTCAAGCTGGACGACAAGCTGGAGGCCATCCTGCCGGTGCAGGAGCAGGTGCCGGGCGAGGAGTACACGCACGGGCTGCGGCTGCGCACGTACGTCGTCCGGGTGGCCAAGGGGGTGCGCGGCCCGTCCGTCACCCTGTCGAGGACGCACCCCAATCTGGTGAAGAAGCTCTTCGCCCTGGAGGTCCCCGAGATCGCGGACGGCTCGGTCGAGATCGCCGCGATCGCCCGGGAGGCCGGCCACCGGACCAAGATCGCCGTGCGGTCGACCCGGAGCGGCCTGAACGCCAAGGGCGCGTGCATCGGCCCGATGGGCGGCCGTGTGCGCAATGTGATGGCCGAGCTGCACGGCGAGAAGATCGACATCGTCGACTGGTCGGACGACCCGGGCGAGATGGTCGCCAACGCGCTCTCCCCGGCGCGGGTATCCAAGGTCGAGATCGTCGACCTCGCCGCCCGCTCGGCCCGGGTGACGGTGCCGGACTACCAGCTGTCGCTGGCGATCGGCAAGGAAGGGCAGAACGCCCGGCTCGCCGCCCGTCTCACCGGATGGCGTATCGACATCCGCCCGGACACCGAGCAGCCGGCCGAGCAGCCGGCCGAGCAGGACTGACCCGGTCCAGGGCCCTGGAAACACGGCGCTCACCCGTTGCGTGACCGCGGGATCGCCGAGAGTTTTGAGCCATCAACTGTTCGATTCTTGCCCCAAAGGGGTGAGGTCGGTACGGGGAGGTAGACTTAACGTTGTCTGGCCGGACGCAAGCCCGCGCCTGCCCTGAGCGAACCTGCGTGGGATGCCGGGAGCGAGCGGCCAAGAGCGATCTGCTGCGCATCGTGGCGATCGAGGACGCATGTGTCCCCGATCATCGCGGTACGCTGCCCGGCCGGGGTGCGTATCTGCACCCCGCCTCGGTCTGTCTCGACCTGGCGGTCCGCCGCCGGGCGTTCCCGAGGGCCCTCAGGGTCCAGGGGCCGCTCGATACCGCGGATGTTCGCCTGGCCGTCGAGAAGACGGCGGCGTAGGCAGCACCGTAAGAAGAGAGAAAGCAGTACCGCACGGAACCCCATGCGGTCAGGTACCTCGCGAGTCGGAAGTAGGTCGAGATTGCGATGAGCACTCGATGAGTACGCGATGAGTACGCCCATGAAGTAGCGACGGTCCGGCGGTAACCCGGACCTAAAAGGAGCGAAGTGGCTAAGGTCCGGGTATACGAACTCGCCAAGGAGTTCGGTGTAGAGAGCAAGGCCGTCATGGCCAAGCTCCAAGAACTCGGTGAATTCGTCCGTTCGGCGTCCTCGACGATCGAGGCGCCGGTTGTACGCAAATTGACTGATGCTTTCCAGCAGGGCTCCGGGGCCTCCCCCGCGAAGCGCGCTGCCGGAAAGCCCGCGGCGCCGCGCAAGGCGACGCCTGCGAAGCCCGCCGCGCCCTCCCCGGCGCAGGCGGCGCGTCCCGCTGCCCCCAAGCCCGGCGCCCCGGCCCCCAAGCCGGCCGCTGCCGAGGCTCCCAAGAGTGTTCCCGCGGCCCCGGCACCCGCCCCCGGCCCTCGGCCGACCCCGGGCCCCAAGCCCCCGGCCGCGCCGAAGCCGGCTCCGGTCACCCCGGCCGCTCCGGTTGCTCCGGTTGCACCGGCCGCTCCGGCCGCGCCGGAGTTCACCGCGCCTCCGGCAGCTCCGGCCGCCGGTCCCCGGCCCGGTGCCACTCCCGGCCCGCGTCCGTCCGCCCGCCCCGGTCAGGGCGGCGGTCAGGGCGGTGGCCGTTCCGGTGCCCCGCGCCCCGGCGGCGAACGTCAGGGCCCCCGTCCGGGCGGCCGACCCGCGGGTCCGCGTCCGGGCAACAACCCGTTCACCTCTGGTGGCTCCACCGGCATGGCGCGCCCGCAGGCGCCCCGTCCGGGCGGCGCCCCGCGTCCCGGTGGCGCCGGTGCCCCGGGTGGTCCGCGTCCGCAGGGCGCCGGTCAGGGCGGTCCCCGTCCGCAGGGCGGCGGCCCCCGTCCGACCCCGGGCGGCATGCCGCGTCCGCAGGCTCCGCGCGGAGCCGGTGGCCCCGGTGGCGGCCCCGGTGGTAACCGTCCGAACCCGGGCATGATGCCGCAGCGTCCCGCTGCCGGCCCGCGTCCCGGTCCCGGCGGCGGTGGCCGTGGTCCCGGCGGCCCCGGTGGCCGTCCGGGTGGCGGCGGCGGTGGCGGCGGTCGTCCCGGCTTCGCCGGCCGTCCGGCCGGTCCCGGCGGCGGCGGTCGTCCCGGTGGCGGCGGTGGCGGCTTCGGCGGCCCGCGTCCCGGTGGCGGCGGCTTCGGCGGCGGCCCCGGCGGCGGTGGCGGCGGCGGTCGTCCCGGCTTCGGCGGTCGTCCCGGTGGTCCCGGCGGCCGTGGTGGCACGCAGGGTGCGTTCGGCCGTCCCGGCGGTCCGGCGCGCCGTGGCCGTAAGTCGAAGCGGCAGAGGCGCCAGGAGTACGAGGCCATGCAGGCCCCGTCCGTCGGCGGTGTGATGCTGCCTCGTGGCAACGGCGAGACCGTCCGTCTGTCGCGCGGTGCGTCCCTCACCGACTTCGCGGAGAAGATCAACGCCAACCCGGCGTCGCTCGTCGCCGTGATGATGAACCTCGGCGAGATGGTCACGGCCACCCAGTCCGTGTCCGACGAGACGCTGCAGCTTCTCGCCGGCGAGATGAACTACACGGTTCAGATCGTCAGCCCGGAGGAGGAGGACCGCGAGCTTCTCGAGTCCTTCGACATCGAGTTCGGCGAGGACGAGGGCGGCGAGGAGTTCCTGGTCGCACGTCCGCCGGTGGTGACCGTCATGGGTCACGTCGACCACGGTAAGACGCGACTGCTCGACGCCATCCGCAAGACGAACGTCGTCGCGGGCGAGGCCGGCGGTATCACCCAGCACATCGGTGCGTACCAGGTCTCGACCAAGGTCAACGAGGAAGAGCGCCGCATCACCTTCATCGACACCCCGGGTCACGAGGCGTTCACCGCCATGCGTGCCCGTGGTGCCAAGTCGACCGACATCGCGATCCTCGTGGTGGCGGCCAACGACGGTGTGATGCCCCAGACGATCGAGGCGCTGAACCACGCCAAGGCGGCCGACGTGCCGATCGTGGTCGCGGTCAACAAGATCGACGTCGAGGGTGCGGACCCGACCAAGGTGCGCGGTCAGCTGACCGAGTTCGGCCTGGTGGCCGAGGAGTACGGCGGCGAGACCATGTTCGTCGACATCTCCGCCAAGCAGGGTCTGAACATCGACTCCCTGCTGGAGGCCGTGGTCCTGACGGCGGACGCCGCCCTGGACCTGCGTGCCAACCCGGAGCAGGACGCGCAGGGCATCGCGATCGAGTCCCACCTCGACCGCGGCCGCGGTGCCGTCTCGACCGTCCTGGTCCAGCGCGGAACGCTGCGCATCGGCGACACGATGGTGGTCGGCGACGCGTACGGCCGTGTCCGGGCGATGCTCGACGACAAGGGCAACAACGTCGAGGAAGCGGCTCCGTCGACCCCCGTCCTGGTCCTGGGTCTCACCAACGTCCCGGGCGCCGGCGACAACTTCCTGGTCGTCGACGAGGACCGCACGGCCCGCCAGATCGCCGAGAAGCGCGCCGCCCGTGAGCGCAACGCCGCGTTCGCCAAGCGCACCCGCAGGGTGTCGCTGGAGGACCTGGACAAGGTGCTCAAGGCCGGCGAGGTCCAGCAGCTCAACCTCATCATCAAGGGCGACGCGTCCGGTGCGGTGGAGGCTCTCGAGTCCTCGCTGCTCCAGCTCGACGTCGGCGAAGAGGTCGACATCCGGGTCCTGCACCGCGGTGTCGGTGCGGTCACCGAGTCGGACATCGACCTGGCGACCGGCTCCGACGCCATCGTGATCGGCTACAACGTGCGCGCCGCCGGGCGTGCCACGCAGATGGCCGAGCGCGAGGGTGTGGACGTCCGCTACTACTCGGTCATCTACCAGGCGATCGAGGAGATCGAGGCGGCCCTCAAGGGCATGCTCAAGCCGGAGTACGAAGAGGTCGAGCTCGGCACGGCGGAGATCCGCGAGGTCTTCCGCTCGTCCAAGCTGGGCAACATCGCGGGTGTTCTCATCCGCTCCGGCGAGGTCAAGCGCAACACCAAGGCGCGCCTCGTCCGCGACGGCAAGGTCATCGCGGAGAACCTCAACATCGAGGGTCTGCGTCGCTTCAAGGACGACGTCACCGAGATCCGCGAAGGCTTCGAGGGTGGTATCAACCTCGGAAACTTCAACGACATCAAGGTCGACGACGTCATCGCGACGTACGAGATGCGCGAGAAGCCGCGCGGCTGACGCACACAGTGGTCGGGGCCGGTCGGCGGGACGTAATCCCGTCGATCGGCCCCGGCCGTGCGTGTACGGTTTCATGATGTCCCTGCCAAGAGCGGGCAGGGCGTCTACCTAACCCGTACCGGCGGGACATCCGGACATACATGTTTGTGGGGACGCTGTCCTTCGACCTGCTTCTCGGCGATGTCCGGTCGCTGAAGGAGAAACGCTCCGTGGTCCGCCCGATCGTGGCCGAACTCCAGCGCAAATACGCGGTGGCCGTGGCCGAAGTGGGCGATCAGAACCTCCACCGCAGGGCCGAGATCGGCCTCGCGGCGGTGTCCGGGGATCCGGCACACCTCACAGATGTACTGGACCGGTGCGAGCGCCTTGTCGCCGCCCGGCCGGAAGTGGAGCTGCTGTCGGTTCGACGGCGGCTGCACGGTGACGAAGACTGAGTAGAGCGAAAGAGGAGAAGGACCGGTGGCCGACAACGCGCGGGCCCGCAAGCTGGCCGATCGCATCCAGGTCGTGGTCGCGGAGACCCTGGACCGGCGTATCAAGGATCCGCGGCTGGGCTTCGTCACGATCACGGACGCCCGGGTCACCGGCGACCTGCGGGAGGCCACGGTCTTCTACACGGTCTACGGGGACGACGAGGAGCGCGCCGCGTCCGCCGCGGCGCTGGAGTCCGCCAAGGGCGTCCTCCGCTCCGAGGTGGGCAGGCAGACCGGGGTGCGCTTCACGCCGACGCTGACCTTCGTCCCGGACGCCCTGCCGGACACGGCACGGACCATCGACGACCTGCTCGACAAGGCCCGGGCCAAGGACGCGGAGGTCCGCCAGACCGCCGTGGGCAAGGCCCACGCAGGCGAGGCCGACCCGTACCGCAAGCCGGAGGACGAGGACGAGGGCCGGGACGACGAGGGCGAGGGCGAAGCCTCCGCATGAGCCAGCAGGACAGGACGCCCGACGGGCTTGTCATCGTGGACAAGCCGTCGGGCTTCACTTCGCACGACGTCGTCGCGAAGATGCGTGGAATCGCGCGTACCCGCAGGGTCGGGCACGCGGGCACCCTCGACCCGATGGCGACCGGTGTGCTCGTCCTCGGCGTCGAGAAGGCCACCAAGCTCCTCGGCCATCTCGCGCTGACCGAGAAGGAGTACCTCGGTACGATCCGGCTCGGCCAGAACACGGTCACCGACGACGCCGAGGGCGAGATCACCTCCTCCACGGACGCCTCCGGGGTCGCGCGCGACGCCGTCTACGCGGGCGTCGCCGAGCTGACCGGCGACATCATGCAGGTGCCGTCCAAGGTCAGCGCCATCAAGATCGACGGCAAGCGCTCGTACGCACGCGTACGGGGCGGCGAGGAGTTCGACATCCCGGCCCGGCCGGTGACCGTCTCCTCGTTCCAGGTGTACGACATCCGCGAGGCCGTCGCCGACGACGGGACCCCGGTCGTCGACCTGGTCGTCTCGGTCGTCTGCTCCTCCGGTACGTACATCCGCGCCCTCGCCCGTGACCTGGGCGCCGGGCTCGGCGTCGGCGGGCACCTGACCGCGCTGCGCCGCACCCGCGTGGGCCCGTACAAGCTGGATGTGGCGAAGACACTGGACCAGCTCCAGGAGGAGCTGACCGTCATGCCGATCGGGGAGGCCGCGGCCGCGGCGTTCCCGCGCTGGGTCGTCGACGAGAGGCGTGCCCGGCTGCTCGCCAACGGCGTACGGCTGGACATGCCGGTGTACGAGACCCAGGGGCCGATCGCGGTCTTCGGGCCGGAGGACCGGCTGCTGGCGCTCGTGGAGCAGCAGCACGGCAAGGCGAAGAGCCTGGCCGTCTTCGGCTGAGCCCCGCCGTGTGATGTGCGGTACACCGTGGAGCGGGCACGGCCGCTGCCCGCTCCACGATCCCCCTCGGAAGGGGTCTGTCCGCCACGGTCAACGGATTCACCCCGCCGAACGGGCGCTCGGAGTGAACCGAGGGAGCGTTGGGGGGCGCGTTCGTCGGGCTCCGCGGGCATGGCAGTCTTAGAACTGCTTGATTTGGTCAATGACGGACACAGGTTCGGTTCGGGCGAGGAGCGGTCACAGTGCAGCGCTGGCGTGGCTTGGAGGACATCCCCCAGGACTGGGGACGCAGCGTCGTCACCATCGGCTCCTACGACGGCGTCCACCGGGGGCACCAGCTGATCATCGGGCGCGCCGTGGAGCGGGCCCGCGAGCTAGGGGTGCCGTCGGTCGTCGTCACCTTCGACCCGCACCCGAGTGAGGTCGTCCGCCCCGGCAGCCACCCGCCGCTGCTCGCCCCGCACCACCGGCGCGCGGAGCTGATGGCGGAGCTCGGTGTCGACGCGGTGCTGATCCTCCCCTTCACGTCGGAGTTCTCGAAGCTGTCGCCCGCGGACTTCATCGTGAAGGTCCTCGTCGACAAGCTGCACGCGTGCGCCGTGATCGAGGGCCCGAACTTCCGCTTCGGCCACAGGGCGGCGGGGAACGTGGACTTCCTCGCCGAGCTCGGCCGCACCTACGACTACGAGGTCGAGGTCGTCGATCTGTACGTACGGGGTGAAGCGGGTGGCGGCGAGCCCTTCTCGTCGACGCTGACGCGGCGGCTGATCACCGGTGGCGACGTCGAGGGCGCCGCCGAGATCCTCGGCCGCCCCCACCGCGTCGAGGGCGTCGTCGTGCGCGGCGCCCAGCGCGGCCGGGAGCTGGGCTATCCGACGGCGAACGTCGAGACGCTCCCGCACACGGCGATCCCCGCGGACGGGGTGTACGCGGGCTGGCTCACCGCCGACGGCGAGCGCATGCCGGCCGCGATCTCCGTCGGCACGAACCCGCAGTTCGACGGCACCGAGCGCACGGTCGAGGCGTACGCCATCGACCGCGTCGGGCTCGACCTGTACGGGCTGCACGTGGCCGTGGACTTCCTCGCGTACGTGCGGGGCATGGAGAAGTTCGTGTCGATCGAGGCGCTGCTGGACGCGATCGCGGAGGACGTGAAGCGGGCGCGGGAACTGACCACTGCGTACGACGCGTAGCGCCTCCGGCGGGTGCGGGTGGGGGCGAGTGAGCTTGCCCCCGCTTAGGGGCGCCGTCTGTGGCTGTCCTCAATCGCCGGACGGGCTTCGAGGTGGGGTCGGCGGGTGGGGTGGCGTGTCGTGGCCCCTCCGGGCTCGACTCCTCGGGTGGCGGCGGTCCGGTGAGTTCTGTTGGTGCCCGGTGCCAGCCGCCACCCCCCCCGCAGGGCCGACCCTCCACAGCCCCGCCCCGTGGCATCGTCCCCGGGCGCGAGTTGGGGTGGTCGTGGTCCCATGGCTGGGGCTGTTACCCCCACCCCCTGTTTGTGGGCATTCGTCCGGCAGGGCGAGCGAAGCGAGATGGGGGCACCCCCAGGCGAAGCTCTGGGGGAGGTTGGGCACAAACCCGCCCACCGGGCCGCAGGCGTCCGTGAATGCTCAGGCGCCGCGCATCCGGGGCGTTGGCCCACCGGGCCGACGGGCCGTGCCCGTCAATGGGTGGCCCAGTGGCAGGCAACGTCGGCTGGGCCCGCGCCCGGGAGGACCGGGAGGTCCTCGCCGCGGCAGCGGGCCGCGACGCCCGCCGTCTCCGCCTCGCCCGACGCGAGGACCTGGCAGCGGGCGTGGAAGCGGCACCCCGAAGGAATCCGGGTGGGGTCCGGGGGCTCCCCGGTGAGGACCACCGGGAGATCGGCGGACTCCGGCAGCACGGACAGCAGCGCCCGCGTGTACGGGTGCCGCGGCGCCGTGAGGACCTCCTCCACCGGGCCGGTCTCCACGATCCGGCCCAGGTACATCACCGCGACCCGGTCCGCGATGTTCCACGCAAGCCCCAGGTCGTGGGTGACCACCAGCGCGGAGAGGTCCAGTTCGTCCCGCAGCCGCAGCAGCAGCGCGAGGATCTCTCCCCGCACCGACGCGTCCAGCGACGCCACCGGCTCGTCGGCGACGATCAGTTCGGGCTGGAGGACCAGTGCGCCCGCGATGACGACGCGCTGGCGCTGGCCGCCCGACAGCTCGTGCGGGTAACGCAGGAAGAAGCGCTCCGGCGGACGCAGCCCCGCCCGGGACAGCGCCTCCGCGACCGCGGCGCGCTCGTCGCCGGCGTAGCCGTGGATCCGCAGCCCCTCGGCGACCGCGTCGTACACGGTGTGCCGTGGATTGAGCGATCCGCTCGGGTCCTGGAGGACCAGCTGCACCCGCCTGCGATACGCCCGCAGCGCCTTCGAGCCGTACGACAGCGGCGCCCCGCCGAACGTCACACGCCCCGCCGTCGGTTCGACCAGTCCGAGCAGCGCCCGCGCCAGCGACGTCTTGCCGCAGCCGGACTCGCCGACGAGCGCCACGATCTCGCCGGCGCCGATGTCGAGATCGACCCCGTCGACGGCGCGCGCCGCCGGGGCGCCCCGGCGGCCGGGGAACGTGACCCGCAGGCCGGCCGCCGACAGCAGGGGAGTTGTGGCCGGAGCCGTGGTCATGGGGGACTCCTCGATGCTCGTCACGCTTCCACCGCCGCCCCGACGTGCACGCATGCGGCCCGCCTGTCCGCACCGGCGCCGCGCAGCTCCTGGTCGTCCTCGGCGCACGAGTCGAGTGCCACCGGGCATCGCGGGTGGAACGCGCAGCCGCCCGGCAGCGCCGAGGGGTCCGGCGGGTCGCCCGGCAGCCCCCGCGGGGCCCGCCGGGACGTCGCGTCCCCGACGCGGGGGAACGCGGCGGAGAGCGCCCGGCCGTAGGGGTGCGCCGCCGCGTCGTAGACCTCGCGCGCCGGGCCCTCCTCCACGACGCGGCCCGCGTACATCACGGCGAGCCGGTCGCAGGTGTCCGCGAGCACGGCGAGGTCGTGGCTGATCATCAGCAGGCTGATGTCGTCGGATGCGACGAGCTGCTCGATCAGCCGCAGGATCTGGGCCTGGATCATGACGTCCAGTGCCGTCGTCGGCTCGTCGGCGACGATCAGCCGGGGTTCGCAGGCGAGCGCCATGGCGATCATCACGCGTTGCCGCTGCCCGCCCGACAGCTCGTGCGGATACGCCTCCGCGCGTGCGGTGGGCAGGCCGACCTGTTCGAGCAGTTCGCCGGCCCGCCTGCGTGCCGCGCCCGGGGTGCCGCGCCCGTGCACCAGCAGCGGCTCGGCGATCTGCTCCCCGATCCGGTGCACGGCGTTGAGCGAGTGCATCGCGCCCTGGAAGACGATCGAGGCACCCGCCCAGCGCACCGCCCGCAACCGCCCCCACTTCATGGTGAGGACGTCCTCGCCGTCGAGCAGGATCTCACCGGACAGCCGGGCCGACGCCGGTAGCAGCCGCAGCAGGGCGAGCGCCAGGGTGGACTTGCCGCACCCGGACTCGCCGGCGATGCCGAGCTTGCTGCCCGCGTCGACCGTCAGGCCGACGCCCCGCACGGCGGGGACGGCCGAGGCCCCCGAGCCGTAGGTGACATGCAGGTCCCTGATCTCCAACAGGCTCACCGGGCCACCCCCAGCTTCGGGTTGAGCACGGACTCGACCGCCCGCCCGCACAGCGTGAACGCGAGCGCGACCATCGCGATCGCGATGCCGGGCGGCGCGAGGTACCACCAGTGCCCGGAGGAGACGGCCCCCGCCTCCCGGGCGTCCTGGAGCATGCCGCCCCAGGACACCACCGTCGGGTCGCCGAGCCCGAGGAAGGCGAGCGTCGCCTCCGTCAGGATGGCCGTGGAGATGCCGAGAGTCGTCTGGGCGAGGACGAGCGGCATGACGTTCGGCAGGACGTGGCGGCTCATGATGTGCCCGTGTCCGCCGCCGAGCGCCTTCGCCCGCTCGATGTAGGGGCGCGACTCGACCGCGATCGTCTGCGCGCGGACCAGCCGGGCCGTCGTCGGCCAGGACGTGACGCCGATCGCCAGGATCACCGTCCACACGCTCCGCGACATGACCGTCGCCAGCACGATGGCGAGCACGAGGGCGGGCATCACCAGGAACCAGTCGGTGGTGCGCATGACGACCGTCGAGATCCAGCCGCCGTAGTGGCCGGCGAGAATGCCGACGAGGGTGCCGATGGCCACCGACAGCGCGGCGGCGAGCAGCCCCACGGTGAGCGAGATCCGCGCCCCCCAGATCAGCAGTCCCAGCAGCGAGCGTCCGAACTGGTCCGTCCCGAGCGGGAACGCGGCGCTCGGCGACTCCAGTGCGGTGCCGGGCGCGTTGGTGACGCTCTGGACGTCGGCACCGACGAGCAGCGGGGCGGCGAGCGCGACCAGGGCGATGACCGCGAGTCCGGCGAGGCCCGCGAGCCCGGCCCGGTGCCTGCGGTACTGGCGCCAGAAGCGGGCCACCGAGGCCCGGCGCCTGGCCCACGCGAGTGAGCCGGCGCTGCGCGTGCGCGTGGGGGCGGTCGGCGTGGTCGTCATCGGCCCACCCTCGGGTCGAGCAGCGGATACAGGACGTCGGCGAGCAGGTTCATGATGATCATCGCCCCCGCGAAGACGACGAACAGTCCCTGGACGAGCGGCAGATCGGGCACGCTCAGCGCCTGGTAGAACAGTCCGCCGAGCCCCGGCCAGGAGAAGACCGTCTCCACGAGGATCGAACCGGCCGCCACATGCCCCAGATTGATGAAGACCATGGTCACGGTCGGCAGCAGCGCGTTGGGCACGGCATGGCGGCGGCGTACGTCGTCGTCCCGCAGTCCCTTCGCCCGCGCGGTCGTCAGATAGTCGCTGCCCATTTCGTCGAGGAGCGAGGACCGCATGACCAGGAGCGTCTGCGCGTACCCCACGGCGACCAGGGTCAGGACGGGAAGCACCATGTGGTGTGCCACGTCGAGGACGTACGCGAAGCCGGTCTCGCTGCCCGACTCCATGCCGCCCGTCGGAAAGAGCCCGGGGAGCGGGCCGATGCCGACCGCGAAGACGATGATCAGGAGCAGGCCGAGCCAGAACGACGGCACCGACCACAGGGTCAGCGCCACGCCCGTGTTGAGCTTGTCGCCGAGACCGCCGTGCCGCCAGGCGGAGCGGGTGCCGAGCCACAGCCCGATCGCCGAGTAGACCACCACGGCGACGCCCGTGAGCAGCAGCGTCGCCGGGAGCTTCTGTGTGATGAGCTCCCCGACGGGGGCGTGGAACTGGTACGACGTCCCGAGGTCGCCGGTGAGCGCGGCGGCGCAGTAGTCCGTGAACTGCTGCCACATCGGCAGGTCGAGGCCGAACTGGCGGCGCAGCGTGGCCAGTTGCTCGGCCGAGGTCGGCATCCCGTGGGTCATGGCCTTGACCGGGTCGCCCGGGATGATCCGGAAGAGGAAGAAGCTGGTGACGAGGACGGCGAACAGCGAGACGGCCGCACCGCCCAGCTTGCCCGCCGCGTATCGCAGATACGCGGTCGTGTTGCCGCCGCGCGCGGCGCGGGCGTCCGGGGATCCCGGAGCCCGCGTCGCGGCGGCAGCGGTCGTGGTCGTGCTGCTTGCGGTGCTGCTCATCGGCTATTCACGGTCCTCCGCGGTGGCACGGCGGCGCCGGGCGACGAGGAGGCCGGCGGCGGCCACGACGACGACGGCGGCGCCGATGCCCACGGCCACGGCGGTCGAGGAGCCGCCCTCCGACGCACCGGCGGCCTTGCCGGCCGGCTCGGCGGACCACCAGCTCCAGTAACCGTCCTGGCCGAAGATGTTGCCGGCGGCCTCCGGCATGGTCGTGATCGACTTGATGTGGTCCGTACGGTACGCCTCGACGGCGTTCGGGTACGCCATGACATTCATGTACCCGGTCTCGTACAGCCGGGACTGCATCTGCTTCACCAGTTCGGAGCGCTTGGCCTGGTCGTACTCGACGGCCTGCTTGGCGTAGAGCTCGTCGAACGCGCTGTCGCAGATGAAGTTGTCCGTCGCACCGATGTCCTTGGGCGTGGCGGGCCGGGCGGCGCAGGTGTGGATGGAGAGGACGAAGTCCGGGTCGGGGTTGACCGACCAGCCGTCGAACGCCAGGTCGTAGTCGCCCTTGACCCACGGGTCGGAGACGTTGTCGAGGCAGTCGACCCGCAGGCCGATGCCGAGCTCGCCCCACCACTCCTGGAGGTACTTGCCGATCGCCTTGTCGTTCGGGTCGGTGGCGTGGCAGAGGATGCGGAAGTCCAGCGGCTTGCCGTCCTTGCCCACGCGCTTGCCGGTGCCGTTCTTCTTGTAGCCGGCCTGGTCGAGGAGTGCCGCCGCCTTCGCCGGGTCGTAGCCGATCCTCTGTTCGGCGGCCGGCTTCCAGAAGTACGAGGCGAAGCGCGGCGGAATGTACCCCTCGCCCTCGACGGCGTGGCCCTGGAACACCTTGTCGATGATGGTCTTGCGGTCGACGGCGTGGAACAGCGCCTTGCGGACGGCCGGATCGAGCAGCGCCGGATGCCCCGTGCCGAACTTCTTGCCGTCCTTCGACTGCGCACCGGGGTTGGTGGCCAGGGCGAAGAACCGACGGCCGGGAGCGTCGTTGACCTTGATGCCCTCGGCGTTCCTGAGCGAAGCGGCCTGGGCGGGGGTGAGGTTGGAGACGAAGGACACCTCGCCCTTCCGGAGCGCCGCGACCGCCGCGTCACCGTCCTTGTAGTACTTGAACACCAGCTCGTCGAACTTCGGTTCGCCGCGCCAGAACTTCTTGTTCGGCGCGAGCTTGACGTACTGGTCGACCTTGAAGTCCGTGAGGATGTAAGGCCCGTTGCCGACGACCGGGAAGTCCTTGTCGTTGTTGAACTTCGAGAAGTCGCCGACCTTCTCCCAGACGTGCTTGGGCACGATCGGCACGTCGAGGGCCGTCATGGTCGCCTGCGGCTTCTTCAGCTCTATGACGAGCGTCTGCGGGTCCGGGGCCGTGACCTTCCTGAAGTTGGCCGTGAAGCTGCCGTTCGCGGTGGCGGCGTTCTCGTCCGTCATCATCTTGTTGAAGGTCCAGGCCGCGTCCTCGGCGGTGGCCTCCTTGCCGTCGGACCAGGTGGAGTCCTCGCGGATCGTGTACGTCCACGTCAGCTTGTCCGGGGACGACTTCCACTCGGTGGCGAGGCCCGGGACCGTATGGCCGTCCTTGACGTCGTAGTTCGTCAGGTAGTCGTACATCAGCCGGTGGATGCTGGTGGAGAGGAGCCGCGCAGCGAGGAACGGGCTGAGGGAGTCCACGCTCTGCGAGACGGCGACGGTGAGGACGTTCTTGCCGCCGTTCCTGCCGTCCTGTTCGCCGCCGTCGTCCGCCTGGGCCTGCTGCGGGGCGACCACGAGCGCGGAGGCCGCGAGTCCGGTGGCGAGGAGCGTGCGGACGAATCGGTGGTGCGGTTGCCGTGCGCTGGGTGATGGAGCCTTAGTGACCATGAGACGTTGACCTCGCGTCGGTTGCTCGCTCGGAGAAGGCACGTGGATCTTGGGGCGCCCACTGGTGAAGCGAAGGTCTATCAGCGCGGTCTAGACGTGTCAACGATGCCTTGGCGGAGCGTCAAACCCCTTGTGGGCTGCGGGAATGCGGAAGGGCCCGCGCCGCCGGAAGCGGTGCGGGCCCTCATTGGTCTATACCCTTGTCGCCCTACTGCTGGGGGGCTGGCGGCGCCTGCGGAGGCTGCTGCGCGGGCGGCTGGTGGGGATAGCCGTAGCCGGCGGGCGGGACGGGGCCCGGCTGGCCTTGCGCCGGCTGGTCGGGCTGTCCTGGCATCGACTGTCCCGGCATCGGCTGTGCCGGCATCGGCTGTGCCGGGGGAGGGCCGGCCGGGCTCGCCGCGGACTGGGCCTGGGACGGCAGCGACTGCTGCCAGGGCTGCTGGACCCCCGGCTGAGGCTGCGGCGGGTACGGCTGCTGCTGTCCGCCGTACGGAGGCTGCCCGCCGTAGGGAGGCTGCTGCGGCGGGTACGGCTGGTGCCCGCCGTACGGCTGCTGCGGGTTCGGTGCGTACGACTGGCCCGGCATCGGCGGCGCCAAGTGCGGCGGCTGGTGGCCCTGGCCCTCCGACGTCCACAGCCCCTGCGCCTGCTGCGCCCGGACGAAGTCCTCGGCGACCATCGCGGAGAGGTTGAAGTACGCCTCGCGGGTCTTCGGCCGCATCATGTCCAGGTCGACCTCGGCGCCCGCCGACAGGTGCTCGTCGAACGGCACCACGACGACACCGCGGCAGCGCGTCTCGAAGTGCTGCACGATGTCCTCGACCTTGATCATTTTGCCGGTCTCGCGGACGCCCGAGATCACCGTGATCGATCGCTGCACCAGCTCCGCGTACCCGTGTGCCGACAGCCAGTCGAGCGTGGTGCTCGCGCTGCTGGCTCCGTCCACGGACGGGGTGGAGATGATGATCAGCTGGTCGGCGAGGTCGAGCACCCCGCGCATCGCGCTGTAGAGCAGGCCGGTACCGGAGTCGGTGAGGATGATCGGGTACTGCTTGCCCAGGACGTCGATCGCGCGCCGGTAGTCCTCGTCGTTGAACGTCGTCGAGACGGCCGGGTCCACGTCGTTGGCGATGATCTCCAGACCGGAGGGCGCCTGCGAGGTGAAGCGGCGGATGTCCATGTACGAGTTCAGGTACGGGATCGCCTGCACGAGGTCGCGGATGGTCGCCCCGGTCTCGCGGCGCACCCGGCGGCCGAGCGTGCCCGCGTCCGGGTTGGCGTCGATCGCCAGGATCTTGTCCTGCCGCTCGGTGGCCAGGGTCGAGCCGAGCGCGGTGGTCGTCGTGGTCTTGCCGACACCGCCCTTGAGGCTGATGACCGCGATCCGGTAGCAGGACAGCACGGGCGTGCGGATCAGATCGAGCTTGCGCTGCCGCTCCTGCTCCTCCCGCTTGCCGCCCAGCTTGAACCGTGCGGCCGCCCCGGAGGGGTTACGGCTCGACTTGGGCTTCTGCTTGTTGTTGCGCAGCAGACGGTCGGAGGAGAGCTCGACGGCCGCCGTGTAGCCGAGCGGGGCGCCCGGCACGGAACGCTCCCGCTGGTCGTGCGTCACCGGCGTGGGCCAGGCGGCCCCGGTTCGCGGGTCGACGGGAGCGGCGGGCGGCTGCTGCCCCTGCTGCGCGGGGAGGTGCGGCGCGGGCATTCCCGGCTGCGGCTGGTGAGGCTGCTGCGCGGGCGGCACCGGTCCCGGCATGGCGGGCGGCAGCGGGACTCCGGGCTGTGCGGGCTGGCCGGGGTGCCCCGGCTGTGCAGGCTGGCCCGGGTGGGGGAATCCGTAGCCGCTGGGCTGTGCGGGCTGTCCTGGCTGGGGGAAGCCGTAACCGCCCTGCTGTGCGGGCAGGTTGGGCGCGGCGGGGGCCTCGGGTGCCGGGTGTGCAGGCTGGCCGGGGTACCCCGGCTGTGCAGGCTGGCCCGGCTGCGGGAATCCGTAGCCGCTGGGCTGTGCCGGCTGACCCGGGTGGGGGAAGCCGTAACCGCCCTGCTGCGCGGGCAGATCGGGAGTGGCACCGGCCGTCGGTGCGGGGAGGGCGGGACTGTCCGTCGCCTGTGCCGGTACGGGCCACTGCGGCGCGGCCGTCGGGGCGGCCGGCTGGAACGCGGGCGGCAGGGGCGGCAGCCCCGTGCCCGCAGCGGCCGGTGGGGGAGCCCAGGTCTGGGCAGCCGCCGGAGCGGGCGGGGTGTCCTGGGGTACGGGCTCGGCAGGCACGGCGTCGGCGGGCACCACGTCGGCGGGCGCGGAGTCGGCCGGGACCGCGTCCTCGGGAGCGGACCCGGCCTCGCCGGCACCGGCGTCGGCTTCCGCCACGCTGTCGGCGTCGTCGGTGCCGTCGGTGACCTGACCGGCGGCAGCATCCTCGGGCGCTGCGGTGGCTTCGGCGGCGGCGTCCCCGGACGTCTCGTCCACCGGGGCCGCGTCGTCGGTGCCGTCGGCGGCCCCCGACGAGGCGGCCGCTTCACGCTCCGCGATCTCGCGCTTCAGCGCCGCGGGAGAGAAGCGCATCGTCGCTCCGCTCTCCAGGTCCCCGCCGCCGAACGGCTGCGGCGCAGCGGCACCCGAATCGGTGGCGCCCGCGTCCGCGGCGCCCGGGTCCGCAGGAACCGCCGGAGGCACTGGAGCGGCGGGCGCGGGATCAGGAACCGCAGGAACTGCCGGAGCTGCCGGAGCTGCCGGAACGGGCGGCGCCGACGCAGGGTCAGGAGAGGACGGCGAGGCGGACGCCGCGGGTGCCGGTGCCGGTGCCGGTGCCGGAGCGGGTGCCGGAGCGGGTGCCGGAGCGGGTGCCGGAGCGGGTGCGGGCGCCCAGTTGGGCTCGAAGCCGCTGCCCGCGGGCAGCCCGGGCACCGCTATCGGAGCCCCGGACGGCGGCGGAGGCGCCACGCTCTGCCCGCCGGTCTCCCCGGGCGCATTCTGCGTGTACCAGGCCGGCGGGGTGTAGTCGATGGTGAACTCACCCGTCATCTCGGCGGGCTCCGCGTCGGACTGATCGTCGACGGGCGTGTTCCAGCCCCCGCGGATCTCGTCCCGATCGCCGTTCACTTTGCCTCCTGTGGTCGAGCACCCTTGTGCCGTGGTGGGTGGGGGCGACCGTAACCGTCGTCCGATCCGCCGCCCGGCTCTCCCCCTTGTGACGCCCGGCACCTGCCCGCGGGTTCTTCGCCCCCGGGCTCTGGCCGCGCCCACTCCCAGCCTAATCGTCAACGGTGTCAGTGCGGCAGGGCAGACCGGTCGCCTTCGGCCGTCCCGTGCGTCACGCCCCGCCCTCACATGACGGTGAAGTGACCACAACGGGGCGAACTGTGGCGAGCGAATCGGTCAAAACCGCATGGACCCGGGTCAGTCCATTCGGCGTGCGGCGCCCAGCAGTCCGGTCTCGGCGTCCGTGGCCTGGGTCATGACGAACTGACGGTCACTCGCCGTACACCACAACGTCACACCATCGGCGAGAGTGGAGAGTGCCTCCGTCTCGGCCCCCGACAGATTCATGATGCGGCCCACTTGCGCGGCCTCGTCGGGGGAGACCCGCTGGATGCCGACCAGGGCCGACTTCTCCATGAGCCGCGGTGCCACCGGGCTGAGATAGGGCAGCAGCGTCACCACCGACTGCCAGGGGCCCGACACGACCCGGCCGCGCGGCGGCCGCATCCCGCAGTCGCGCACCACGACGACCGGACTGCCGGCCGAGGCGCCCTGCGGCGGCACCCGGCCCACGTCGTGCAGGGTGATGCACGGCTGCCCGCCGCCCGCGGCCTGCGCGAGGCTCGTCCAGGCGGGGCCGCGGCCGGTCTCCACCGTGACCCGGGCACCCGTCGCGGCCGCGCGCAGCGCCAGCACCTGCGCCGTCCACAGGCCGCCGATCAGCGTGATGTCGTACGCCGTGGGCCTGTTGATGCCGAGCACGGCGGGCCGCCCCTCGGCGTCCACGCCGATCACCGTGCCGTCGTCGCCGACCGGCAGGGCCAGCGCGTCCAGTTGCTCCACCGCGACGGCGTGGCGGTCGCGGCGCGGCCCGATCAGCCCGAAGCCGATACGCGGCCTGCCGCCGCGCCCGCTCCGTACGGATGCGGTCCGGGCCGGCGAAGGACCGGCGGACTGCCTCGCCCCCAGCGGGCCCGTGGAGGGAACACCCGCAGATACACCTGCGGGCATACCCGCAGGAACACCCGCAGAGGAAACAGAACCCATCGACATCAGCGCGCACCTCCCAGCGGCAGCGTCGCCAGCATCGCCGGCAGTTGCTCCCGGTCGAGCCTGACCAGTCCGGTCTTCACTCCGCGCGCCGCGCGCTCCAGTTCGTGGCGTGCGCTCACCAGCTCGTCGTCACTGCGCCCGGTGATCCGCACATGCCCGGTGACCGTCACCTCCTGCCGGTCGCCGTGCCCCAGCGTCAGACTGAAGGTCGTGGCGAGCGCGGGCAGCGACGTCAGCAGCGCCACGAGCTGCGGCATCGACGCGCCTCCGCCCGCCGCGCCGCGGCCCGCGAGCTGCGGCCAGCGCCCCACCCAGTACGTCGTGTGCCTGCGGTCGTCGCAGCGCCAGGTCCGCGACGTCTCCTCGGTGCGCCGCCCCGGCACCTCGGCGCGGCTCGCCTGGGCTATCGCCATGGGGCTGGCGCAGGTGGAGGTCGCGATGGCGGCTATGAGCTCCTGCTCGGTCAGGACGGTCGCGGTGAACCCGGCCCCGGCCAGCCGGCTCGCCAGCTGGTCCGCGGTCCGTACGACGCACTTCTGCGCGCCCGTGAGTCCGCCGCCGCGGGCCTCGACCGCCTCCGGGCAGAGCTCGGGATCGAGTTTGAGCGCGATCCAGGTGATGCGGACCGCGGGGGAACCCGTCTGGGCCTGGAGCGGCGCGTAGTTGCGCGCGGCCAGCGACTGCTGCGGCAGATGCGGCGCGGGGGCGGGCTGGGTGTGCTGCACGATCTGTGCGGACTCCAGCCGGATCCCGTCGACTTCGAGCACGTCCCGGACGAGCCCGACGGGCAGCGGCCGCGCACTGCGGTCCGGGCGCAGGGCCGTACCGTCCGACTCGATCTGGAGGACGGCCGTCAGGAACGTGCCGTCACCGATCATTCCGACCGGGCGCCTGTCCCGGTCGCTGTACGAGCAGGTGCGCAGGGCGGGGTCGCACTCGACGGCGGGCGCCAGGCCCGGCTCGGTGTCCGGCGGCAGGACCAGCGTCGCCGCCCTGCGGGACCGCGCCCGCAGCGCCAGCACGGTCGTGAGCCATTCGGGCAGCGAGCGCCGGTGCCTGCGGAGCACGGCCAGCAGCACCAGCAGTGCGGCCACCACACCGGCGGGCGCGAGCAGCAGCGGCTCCGTCACCCAGGCAACGAGCAGCAGCGCGGCCGCGCATTCGAAGAGCACGAGCTGTTGCAGTCGGAACGAGCCGAAGTTTCCCGCCCGGGCCTTGAGCCGGGGCGCGGCGGTGCCCTGCGACCCCGCATCGGGCCCGGCGGACCGGGATCCCCGGCGCGGCGCGGGGGCCGGTGCGGAGGGCCGCGCGGTGGACGGCGCGGCCGCGGCCGCCCGCGTGCGCGTCGCGGAAGCCATGATGGAAACCCCCCAATTCATCCCGATCACCCTGGCCTGCCAGGGCTTTGCCGGTGGGAGCACCCTACCCGGCCCACAACCACCCTCGATCAACAGGCATAGTAGGGGGCCGGTCCGACAATCGGGCTCCGGGGAGGACGCCTTCGGGCCCGCGGCTGGACTGCGGATTTCGACCAATGGGGACTCATGGCATCACGGCGGGATGAGCTCAACGCGTACACCTTCGCGAAGAAGCGCACGGTGGCCGCATTTCTCCAACCCTCACCCACGGGTACGGAGGAAGGGGCTCCGCGCCCGCTGCGCGCCGTCGTGCCGAGCCTCATCGTCGGCGCGCTCATCGTGGCCGGCTTCGGCGCCTTCGGCATGTTCAAGCCCAAGGCGCCCAAGGACTGGGACAAGCCGGGCGCCAAAGTGATCGTCGGCAAGGAGTCCACGACCCGTTACGTGGTGCTCCCCACCGGCAAGAAGAAGCTGCTGCACCCGGTGCTCAACCTCGCCTCCGCCCGTCTCCTGCTCAACCCGCAGGAGTTCGGGGTCATCCAGGTCAGCGACGACATACTCGACGCGGGCAACCCCCCGCGCGGGCCGATCCTCGGCATCCCGTACGCCCCGGACCGGCTCCCCAGCGACACCGAGGCGGCGAAGCCCAAGCGCTGGGCGGTCTGCGAGCAGCCCGGCGGCGGAAAGGGGTCGAGCGTCCAGAAGGCGACGTTCGTCCTCGCCGACCGCGACGCCTCCAGGACGGACGGCAAGGAGCGGCTGACGGGCGGCCAGGTGCTCTACGTCAAGGGGCAGAACGGCGACCGCTATCTCGTCGACGCGGCAGGCACCAAGTACCGGGTGCTCGGCGAGGGGCCGGACGCGGCGTTCCTCACCCGCGCCCTCGTCGGCGACAAGGAGCCGCAGGCCGTCACCGACGACTGGCTGGCCACGCTCCACGACGGCAGCCGTGTCGAGTTCCCCACGATCGAGGGCACGGTGGGCACCAGCGCGGGCGTCGGCGGCGGACTCACCGACGCCGAGGACCAGGTCGGCATGGTCCTCCAGGCGCAGACGGGCTCCGGGCCGCAGCACTACGTCGTGTTGCCCGGCAGGGTCCAGCCCGTCTCCGAGTTCACCGCCTGGCTGCTCATCAACTCCCCCCAGACCGACGGCCTCGACATGGCCGGTGAGGCGGCCACCGTCGACGCGGCCTCGTTCCAGCCGGAGTCGGAGGCGTTCGGCGCAGAGCTCCGCTGGCCGTCGAAGCGCGCCGTTCCGGTCAATTCCGCGGGTGGCGACGGGGCGCGGGACACGGTCTGCAGCGTGCTGCGCAAGGTCGACGGCAAGGGCCGTACGACGCTGTCCACCTGGGCCGGCACCAAGTACCCCGCGGAGATCACCGCGGGCGGCTCCAGCACGTACGTCACCCCCGGCAGTGGCCTGCTCTACACCCAGATCCAGGGCGAGCAGACCAAGCCCGACGGCTCGCTGTTCCTGGTGACGGACACCGGACTGCGCTACGCGGTCCAGGCGAACGGCGACAGCGACGCCGCCCGCTCCGACATCGGCACGGGCGGCGGGCAGAAGCAGCAGGACGGCCGCCCCGAGCCCAGCCAGGCGCAGGTCCGGCTCGGCTACGAGAAGGTCACCCCCACGCTCGTCCCCATCACCTGGTCGGAGTTCCTGTCCAAGGGCCCGCGCCTGGACACCAACAGCGCGCGCCAGCCGCAGGGTTCGTGAGGGATGCGCCCAGTGACGTACCGAACCAAGGCCGCGCTGCTGGCCGCCGCGGCGCTGACCGGCCTCACCGCCGTGTCCCCGGCGGCGTACGCGGACGAACGTCCCGCGGGCCCCCGCATCGACGGCAGCGGTGAGTGCACGTTCCCGATGCAGAAGCAGATCGCCGGCATCCCCTGGTCGCTCCAGCGGGTGCTCCTCGACGAGCTGTGGCAGGACACCAAGGGCAAGGGCGTCCGCGTCGCCGTCATCGACACCGGCGTCGACGACGTCAACCCGCAGCTCAAGCCCGCCGTCGACGCCTCGGCAGGCAAGGACTTCCTGAAGCCCGAGAAGGACGCGCCGGACAGCGACCGCGGCAAGACCGACGGCACGGTCGACGAGGTCGGCCACGGCACCAAGGTCGCCGGCATCATCGCGGCCCGCCCCCGCAAGGGCACGGGCTTCGTCGGGCTCGCGCCCGAGGCCACGATCATCCCGATCCGCCAGAACGACGAGAAGAACAGCGGCAAGGCCGACACGATGGCGCACGCGATCGACCACGCGATCGCCAAGGGCGCCGGCGTCATCAACATCTCGCAGGACACGACGCAGCCGCTCGGCGCGGATTCGGATCTGGCGCGAGCGGTCGCCCGCGCCGTGGCCAAGGAGATCGTCGTGGTCGCCTCCGCCGGCAACGACGGCATGGACGGCGAGCTCAAGAACACCTACCCCGCGGCCTTCCCGGGCGTCCTCGCCGTCGCCTCGTCCGACCGCAACAACGAGCGCGCCGCGTTCTCGCAGGCCGGCGAGTTCGTCGGCGTCGCCGCCCCCGGAGTCGACGTCGTCTCGACGGTCCCCGGCGGCGGCCAGTGCGTCGACAACGGCACCAGCTTCTCCGCCCCGTACGTCGCCGGCCTCGCCGCCCTTCTGCGCGCCAAGCACCCGACGTGGAAGGCGCACGAGATCATCGCCCAGATCGAGCAGACCGCCGAGCGCAGCATCAACGGCCGCGACAACTTCGTCGGTTGGGGCGTCGTCGACCCCGTGCGCGCACTGAACGAGAGCGAGAGCGAGGAGCCGCCGCAGGCCCCGGTCCCCGACCCGGGTCCGCCGAAGCCGCCCGCCCCCGAGCCCGCGCATCTCGCGCTCTCGGAGACGCCCCAGGAGCGCGACGAGCGCTACGCGACGTACGCGCTCGGTATCGGCGGAGTGCTGGTGGCGGTGGTCGCGGGAACGGCGACCGTGGTGCGCGACAGCCGGCGGAGCAGACGCCTCCAGTGAGGCAAGTCTCCCTGCAGGCTTTGCAGTTGGAACTGTCATATCGAGTGACTAGAGTGAACGGACGGGATCACGTGAGTGACCCGGCACGGGGGCGGCATCAAGGGCTTCCCGTCCGCTGCGTAGGTAGAAGAAGGGGCACGAGGTGTCGAAAGACCTGAACGTAACCACTGGTGAGCTTGTCCGCCTCGCGGGCAAGGTCCAGACGCTCCAGAACGAGCTGAACTCGCGCATCACGTCCCTCAACGGCGTGGTCGACCGCATTCAGGCGGGCTGGAAGGGCGCGGCCATGCAGGCGTACGACGCCACGCAGGCAAACCTGAACAACCGCCTCCGGGGCGTGCAGCGGGATCTCGAGAACCTCGAGAACCTCATCAAGATGGCGGCCAGCGGCTTCGACGAGCAGGAGCTCGAGCGCATCCGCTCCTTCACGAGCATGGAGCAGAGCAACCCCAACCAGAGCGCCATTCTCGGCATCTGAGCCGGCCGACCCCTTTCCGCTGAACCTCGGCACCAAGGAGCCAAGCAATGACCACTGCCGTCAATTACGACACAGTGACCACGGCGGCCGGCGACGTCCGCGCCACCGCGACCTACCTCAACGAGCAGCTGGAGACGCTGCTGCGGGAGGTCAACCGGGTCGTGCAGGACTGGGACGGTGAGTCCAAGCAGGCGTACCACGAGATCCAGACCCAGCTCGCCGCGAACCTGTCCGGCATGAACCAGGAACTGGGCACGATCGCGCGTCTGCTGGACGACTCCGTCGTCGGCTACCGGGACACGGACAAGGGCAACGCCGCCCGCTTCCGCATGATGCACTGACGACCTGCGCGCTGACGGCGCATACGCGAACGGGGTGCCCGCCGGCCGGCGCGCACCCCGTATTGCCTTGCCAGACCCCTCACATGAGGTCGAACTCCCCGTCCCGCGCCCCCAGCACGAACGCCTGCCACTCGGCCTCCGTGTACCGCAGCACCGTGTCCGGCTCGAGCGACGACCTCATCGCCACCGCCCCGCCCGGCAGATACGCGATCTCCACCCGCTCCTCGTCCGGGCTCGTCCCGGGCGCGCCGAGCCACTCCACACCGGAGATGTCGAGCGCGTACAGCTCTTCCTTCTGACGTTCCTTGTCGGCTGCGTCGGTCATGGGTGCGGGTTCCTTCCGGGTGCTGCCGGTGTCGCCGGTCGTGCGAACGAGCTATGGATTCACCCTACTCGGCACAGTCGTGCGCGGAGGCGGTGATCACCGGATGACGGACCCCGGCAGCATCCGGGCGAACACGAGCTCGAACAGCGCCACCGTGTCGAGCCGCGCCAGTCCTCCGGTCATCCCGTCGAGGAACACCACGTCGCCCTTGTTGTTGTGCACATACAGCAGGTGCCCGCTCGCCTCGACGCCCCCGACGGTCCTGCGCACCCACACCACACCCTGTGTGTCCGGCCCCGGCTCCCGTGCGTGGACGACGACCTGGTCCCAGGTCGCGCACCGCAGCACCTGCGCCCCGGGGAAGTACCGCCCCAGCAGTTGCTCCCACCAGTCGGAGGTCTCGTGGTCCGGCTGCCAGGGCACCGGGGTCGACGGGCTGCCGGCGATCCCGGACGCGACGGAGACCACGCACCCACGCGCGTTCAGCCGCCGGGACTGCGTCACGCTGTCACGCGCCGACGGCGACCGCGTGTACGCGGAAGCGTCCCCCCACGGGTCGTTCGCAGCCGGATGGTAGGGCTGTCCACCGTCCTTCGGCACCACGACGGACGCCGTGAGCATGGGCGTGGGCAGGCGGCCCGCTGTCTCGGCGGGCCGACAGGCGAAGAGCCACGTCCCGGCGTCCTCGGCCACCGGGTGGGTGGCGGCGAGCTCGACGCGCCCTCCGTAGAGGTCCAACAGGCGGCGCAGCGCGCGCTGCCAGGGCTCGGCCCTCGCCGTTCCGCCCTTCGCCGCTTCGCGCCAGCCGCCGTGCCTGACGTAGGCGAGGTACTCCTCCACCCGCAGGTGCGACGGCGGGAAATGCGGTGCCGTTCCGTCCTTGGGCACGAGCAGGACACGCGTGAACGGTGCCTGGCCGGGATCGCCGGTGTCGAGATGCTCCTGCGAGTCGAACCGCACAGCCCAGGCAACCGGATGCTCCACGGTCAGCTCCGGCTGCATGACGATCGTGTACGGCCGGTCGAAGGGGACCTGGGCGAGGAAGGCACGAGCGGCCTCGACGGCCTTGTTCTGGGACAGCATGGTGAGGTCCTGGGTTCGCCGGGCCCGCCTACCGCCCGGACCGGTCTGCCGCGGCCCGCACGTCCGACGCGGGAATGCGCACGGATACCCGGGCGCCCGGGTTGATCTTGAGCAGGGTCGTGGGCGGGAGCAGGCGCACCAGCTCGGCGCACGCCACAGGACGCAGCCCCGGCACCGTCGGCGGAGCGTGGCGCGGATCGGTGAGGACGGGCACGAAGCGTCCCTCCGCGTCCTCGTAGACGGCGATGTCCGGGCCCTCGTCCGGGAGGTACACCGTGGCGCCGGCCAGCGCCGCCACCACCGCGTCGTCCGGTCCGTGCCCGGTGGCCGCAAGCTGGAGCGCCGCGTCCACCGGGTCGGTGGGCTTCGGCAGGCCCAGACTGACCGGGGACGGGCGGTAGTTCGGGTTGTGCTGGAACGGCCCGGGCTCACCGCTCGCATCCACGGGCCAGGCGCCGATGATCGCGAAGGGCGGCACGGTTCCTGCCGGGTCGTACGCCGGGTCGATGGAGTACAGCCAGCTCCCGGGAGCGGCCTTCGCCTGGACGCGCAGCTCGTCCGTGAGCGGCGGTACGGGGCGTTCGTCGTGCTGTTGTGTCACAGGGATTCCAGCCATCGGGTGTAGGCCGCGGCCTGCTCGTCGACGCTTGTCACGGCGTCCACGGAGGCATCGGCGAAGAGATTCACGAGTGCGCCGGGATCGACCGGCATCCCGGGGCGCAGCTCGTACGCGAGGTCACTGCCGCTGCTGCTCAGCATGCCGCTCTGGTACACGTCGGGCCGTGAGCCGTTGACGGCGAGCAGCCAGTCGGCGGCCTCCAGCTCCCGTCGTACGTCGCGCAGGGCGTCGAAGAGACTCCGGCCGTAGGCACGGGCCGCTCCCCACGGTCCGGCCGCCTCGACGCCGTAGGGCAGCGGCTGTGCGTCGTCGACCCACCAGCGCAGCGCGCACGACACCGGCTCGGGCGGGTGCCCGCCGCCGCCGTGCACCGCGGTGGCGTCGTCCCGGCTGCCCAGCAGCCTCTCGCTCATAGCGTCCATCCAGGAGGTAGCAGACTGCTCGGTGGCGGTGCGGCCGGCGGAGCCGGGGCAGCCGAAGCGGTCGGGTGGTAGTGCGGATTGGGGAGGTAGTTCCCGTACGAGCCGTCGGGCAGCCTCTCCCAGACGCCCCTGATGTTCTCCGTGCGCACGCCGCCCGGGAACACGATCTCCTGCTCGTGGGCGAAGGGGTTGTTCGCGACCGACTGGTTGACGTCGATCCCGCCGGCCGCATCGACGTCGTACCGGTACTGCGTGTGCCAGTCCATGTCCACGTCGCGGGTGGTGCCGACGTAGGCGGAGTGCTCGTTCTGCAGGACGTAGTTCCGCAGATTCGTGTTCTCCGTGTTCCAGGGCTGGAAGCCCTCCTGGAAGACGACGTCCGGCGAGCGGTTGTCATTGCGCACCAAGGGCTCGTCCGTCGTACGCCACACCGCGTCGTCGGGGATCCTGGACAGGTCCACGTTCCGGTTCGCCGCCGCGGCAAGGGGGTCAGGGGCGGTCGGTGTCGGGTCCGGCACATGGCGCTGGGCGGGAATGTCGTCCGCTCCCCTGCGCGCCGCGCTCTCCGCCGCCTCCTCCAGCCCCTCCTTCGCCGCGACCCGCAGCCCCGCCTTCCCCGCCCCGAGCCCCTTCGTGCCGATCAGCTCGGGGATCAGCCGCCCGAGGCCCTCGCTCGGGTCCTTTTTGAAGGAGTCGATGAGGGCCCCCGGAATGCGCTCGGGGTGTGCCGCGGTCGACACCAGGCCGGCGAGCGTCATGTTGACGTTCTGCAGGTACTGGGCCGGGTGGGTCAGGTTGTAGATGTCCAGGGGATTGAGGCCGCGGGCGAAGTTGACGATGCCCGCCGTGCCCTTGACCACGCCCCCGGTGACGTGGAGGAGTTCGATCCCCATGGCGCTGTTGGCGTCGAGGGCCGTCGAGACGGCTCGGTCCAGCGGGGGCGGCTCCTTCGGTGCGTGGGCCATGGCCGCGTCGATCGCCCTCTGGGCCGTCTCCGCGGCCTCGTTGCGCTGGCGGCGGGCCTCCTTGAGGATCTCGTGGGCGCGTTCCCTGTCCGCCTTGCCGGGGTCGCTGAAGGGCGGGGGCACGGGACCGGGGTCGCGGTCGTCCTTGAGGGCCGCGTTGTAGGCGTCGACCTTCGTGTTGTACGCGTCGACGGCCTTGGTCGAGGATTCCTTCCCTTTCGCGTAGAGGTCGATCGCCTCCTGCGCCTTCTTCTGCGCCCAGACCACCGTCTCCGCGTACGACAGCAGCGCCTGCCCGGCCGCCTCGCAGGCGTCCGCGGCCTGCAGCCACTTGGTGGGCTGCATGGCGAACTTCTCCCGGAACGCCTCCGCCGCCTCGCCCTTCCAGTGCGAGGAGTCGAGCTTGCGCATTCCCTGGCCGACCTTGTCGAAGGCCGTCCGGAAGTCCTTGAGATGGCCGGCCGACTCGCGGATCCTCTCCGGCTTGCCGTGGATCAGCTCGTTCGCCTGGTCGGTCTCGCCGAGCTGCTGCTCGCGCACCGACGCCCCGAGGTCGGAGGCGACGTCGTCGCCCCAGTCCTCGACCTTGTCCGCGACGCCCTCGGCGCCGACGAACTCCAGACCGTCGCCGATCCGGTCCGTCGTCCAGTCGACGCCCTCGCCGAGCGCCTTCTTTCCCGCGTCGATGCCGTCCTCAAGGGCACCGAGACCCGTGTTGAGGCCGTCCTTGACACCGTCCTTGATGCCACCGACCAGATCCCCGAGGCCCATCAGCCGGCGCCTCCGCCCCGCTGCTCGGCGGCCTTGGCACGCTCCTCGGGCGAGGGTCCGAAGGTCTCCCGCATCCCGTCGTTCATCTCGTCGCGCAGACCTGCCGCGTCGATGATCGCGTTCGTGGGCGAGGTCGCCGTGCTGACGTCCCAGGCGGTGTCCTTCCACGCCTGCGTACTGTTCTGCCGGGCCGTCTCGAACGACTCGGCGCTGTAGTCGGCGTCCCGTATGTGGGTGTAGGCGTTGCTGGACAGCACGTCGCCCCAGCTCTTCTGCGTGATCTCGTCCTCCGTGGCGTACGGGTTGCCCATCGCCGAATTGGCCAGGACCTTGAAGCTGCCGCCGATGTACTGCTCCTGCTCGTGGAAGGCGCCGGCGGACAGCCCGACATCCTGGGCGAAGACGTTGCCCTGCTGGACCAGTGAGCGCACACCCCACTCCCAGCGCTCGCAGTAGGACTTGAGGGTGCCGGTCAGCCCGTCGTGCCCGGTCTCCGTCCCGGACAGCTGCAGATCGGAGAAGCCGCGGCCCATGCTCGCCGCACCCACCATGCCGAGCTCCTTGAGCTCGCCCAGGGCTCCGGTGATGCCCTGGGTGATGAGCGCCAGGGCCTCCTTGGTCGCCGCGAGATCCGCGTTGTCGCCTGTCACTCTCCACCACCCGTGTACGAAGGACCGTCCACTGCCGCCGTGTCCGGCACGATTCCGCGCACCGGCGGGAAGACCGCACCGCCGGGGCTGCCCGCGTCGAGCGCCACGCCGCACGGGAACCCCACGGCGGGGACGATCTCGTCCAGCAGCCGGGACCCGAGCACCCTGCGGTACGTCCACTCGCGCGATTCCATGCCGCGGGCCTCGGCGAACCGGGCCACCGCCGGCTCGTCCGAGAACGCGCAGATCCAGCTGATGCCGCCCAGGTCCGCGGTCCACAGCCCGCCCCGGTCGTCCAGCGGCACCAGCACCGCCGAACTCCGGAAGTGCGCGAGCCGCTCCAGGACGGCCTCCCGCGCCTCCGCGACAGCCTCCGCTCCCGCGACAGCCTCCGCTCCCGCGCCCGCCTCCGGGTGCGCGCCCCGGCCCGTGTCGGCGGCGGGCGCCTGGGGTCCCTCAGGAGCGGCGCCGGCGCCGCCCAGGACCCGCTCGGTCGACTCGGCCCTCGTCCGGCCCCACAACTCGTCGAAACTCATCCGCCCAGCACCCTCACCTGTCCGCGAGCCAGCCCAGCTGCACCAGCGGCGTGCCCCGCTTGCGCGACACGAACGTGCCGCGTCCCGGAGGCATCCGGCGGGCCCGGGTGTTGCCGAGGATGTCGCCCTCGCCCGGGTCGCCGGAG
The DNA here is from genome assembly GCF_024584805.1 of Streptomyces sp. FIT100. Classification (NCBI taxonomy): domain Bacteria; kingdom Bacillati; phylum Actinomycetota; class Actinomycetes; order Kitasatosporales; family Streptomycetaceae; genus Streptomyces; species Streptomyces sp. FIT100. Next base: position 5,903,435 of record NZ_CP075715.1, read on the forward strand.
AGCACCACGCCCTGGGCGCCCAGCTCCTTCATGCGCTGCATGAAGGGTTCGTACATCGAGCGGGAGGCGCCCGCCGAGTTGCGGGCGACGATGAAGCGGATGCCGACGTCGCGGGCGAACGGCAGGTTCTCCACGAGGACCGAGAGCGGGTTGCCGGAGTTGGTGGCGACCAGTTCGTAGTCGTCGATGAGGACGAACAGCTGCGGGCCGCTCCACCAGCTGCGGTCGCGCAGCTGCTGCGGGGTGATGTCGGGCTTCGGGGCGCGCTTCGTCATCACCGTGTTGATCGCGTCCATGTGCATCTGCATGGCGGACGCCATCGGCGCGTACTCCAGCAGGTGCGAGGACGGCACCGCCTCCAGCATCGTGCGCCGGTAGTCACCGACCACGATCCGGGCCTGCTCCGGCGTGTAGCGCTCGGAGATCTGCTTGGCGATGAGCCGCAGCAGGCCCGTCTTGCCGGACTCGCTCTCGCCGAAGATCAGGAAGAACGGGTCGGACTCGAAGTCGACGAAGACCGGCTCCAGGTTGGTCTCGTCGATGCCGACCGCGATGCCGTGCTGCGGGAACTCGAAGCCCTTCGGCAGCCGGTCCGCGCGGAGCATGCGCGGCAGCAGCCGTACGCCCGGAGCCGCCGCGCCCGCCCAGCTGCCCTTCACGGCCTGCACGAACGCCGCCGTGCCCTCCGCGAGGTCGACGGAGCTGCTCGAACCGTCGATCCGCGGCAGCGCCGCCATGAAGTGCAGCTTCTCCGGCACCTGGCCGCGGCCGGGCACGCCCGGGGGCACGTTCGCCGCGACCTTGCGGTCGAACTCTGAGTCCATGACGTCACCGAGGCGCAGCTCCAGACGCCCGAGCATCTGGTCCTTGAGCGCCGCGCGCACCTCCATGTAGCGGGCCGCGGTGACGACGACGTGGATGCCGTAGCCGAGTCCGCGCGCCGCGATGTCCGCGACGACCGGCTCCAGCATCTCGTAGTCGTTCTTGAAGCCGCCCCAGCCGTCGATGACCAGGAACACATCGCCCCAGGGCTCGCCCGGCAGTTCACCGGCGGCGCGCTTGCGCCGGTAGGTGGTCATGGAGTCGATGCCGTTCGCGCGGAAGAACTCCTCGCGCCGGTTCAGCACGCCCGCGACCTCCGCGACCGTACGCCGCACCCGCTCGGGGTCCAGCCGGGAGGCGACGCCTCCGACATGCGGCAGCTCGGCGAGCGAGGCGAGACCGCCACCACCGAAGTCCAGCGCGTAGAACTGCACTTCGTCCGGGGTGTGGGTGAGCGCGAAGGACGAGATCAGCGTGCGCATCATCGTCGACTTGCCGGACTGCGGGCCGCCGACCACCATCATGTGGCCCGCCGCGCCCGAGAAGTCCCGGTACAGCACCTCGCGCCGCTGCTCGAACGGCTTGTCGATCAGACCCAGCGGGACCACGAGCCCACCGGGGCGCGTGTACTCGGTCGCCGTCAGTCCGCGGTCCGCGGTCTGCGCCAGCCCCGGCAGCAGCTGGTCCAGCGGCGGCGCCTGGTCGAGCGGGGGCAGCCACACCTGGTGGGCGGGCACGCCCTGACCCTCCAGCCTGCGCACGATCACATCGAGCACGGTGTCCGCGAGCGCGTCGTCCTCACTGTCGCGCGTCGCGGCGAGCTGGGCCGGGTCGGGCGCCGCGTACACCACCGGCACGGGCGCCGCCGTGAAGACCGCGGGCCGCCGCTCGACCGGCAGTTGCCCGGCGGACAGCCGCGGCCCGCCCGTGCGGTACGTGCCGGACACGTACGCCGCCTTGAAGCGGGTCATCTCCTCGGTGCCGAACTTCAGATAGCCCGAGCCGGGCACCGACGGCAGGTGGTACGCGTCGGGCACGCCGATCGCCGTACGCGACTCGGCCGCAGAGAACGTCCGCAGACCGATCCGGTACGACAGGTACGTGTCCAGACCGCGCAGCTTGCCCTCCTCCAGACGCTGCGAGGCGAGCAGCAGATGCACACCCAGCGACCGGCCGATACGGCCGATCTGGATGAACATGTCGATGAAGTCCGGTTTGGCGGTGAGCAGTTCGCTGAACTCGTCGATGACGAGGACGAGGGAGGCCAGCGGCTCCAGCGGGGCACCGGCCGCGCGCGCCTTCTCGTAGTCGTGGATGTTGGCGTAGTTGCCCGCCGAGCGCAGCAGCTCCTGCCGGCGCTGCAGCTCTCCGCGGATCGCGTCGCCCATGCGGTCGACCAGGGTCAGATCGTCCGCGAGGTTGGTGATGACCGCGGCCACGTGCGGCATCTGGGACATGCCGGCGAAGGTCGCGCCGCCCTTGAAGTCGGCGAGCACGAAGTTCAGCGTCTCGGACGAGTGGGTCACCGCGAGACCGAGCACCAGCGTGCGCAGCAGCTCCGACTTCCCGGAACCGGTCGCACCCACGCACAGCCCGTGCGGGCCCATACCCTCCTGAGCGGCCTCCTTGAGGTCGAGCATCACCGGCTGGCCGTCCTCGCCGACACCGATCGGCACCCGCAGCCGCTCCGCCGTCGACCGGGGCCGCCAGGTGCGCGTGACATCGACCGACGCCGCGTCACCCAGGTTCAGCAGGTCCGTGAAGTCCAGGTTGGCCAGCAGCGGCTCGTCGTCGTCGCCCCCGCCCGTGCGCAGCGGCGCGAGCTGCCGCGCCAGCGCCTCGGCGGCCGGCAGCGAGATCCCGTCCGGCACGCCCTCGTACGCGAACCCGGCGCCCGACTCCAGCCGCAGCCGTCCGGGCCGTACGACGATGGACAGACCGCCCCGGGGCTCGTCGAGCTCACCGGAGACGACCTCGACGATCGTGACGCCCTGCAGCCCTTCGGCCGCCGCGAACAGCGAGTCCGGCGGCACCATCCCACCGTCCAGGACCAGCAGGACGTGCGGCTGGTCGAGCACCGGCTGGCTGTCGCGGCCGAACCGCGGCCGCCCGTCCAGTCTGCTGCGCAGCAGCTGCTCCAGCTCGCCCAGATCGTCGCCGAACAGCCGCTTCGTACCGGCCCCGTCGACCTGGCCGGGTACCTGCGTGTGCGGCAGCCATTTCGTCCAGTCCCAGCGCGCGACCGCGCCCGGCGCGGCCACCACCGCGACCATCAGGTCCTCGGGGGAGTGCAGCGTCACCAGCTGCGACACCAGCGAACGGGCCGCCGACTGCGCCGACTCCGGCTCACCGGACACCGTCACGTGGTAGAACGCCCGCATCGAGACGGCCATCGGCAGCCCGTCCAGCGAGCCGTGGACGGCCAGGAACTGCTGCATCGCCCCCGCGCACAGCGGCTCGAGTTCGTCCACGGGCGCCGTGTCCGGTGCGACCAGCGGTGTCGACAACTGCTGGGCGCCGAGCCCGATCCGCACCTGCCCGAAGTCCTTGTCGCCGACGCGCCGCTCCCACACCCGCGAGCCCTCGGCCACCACGGACCACAACTGCTCGGGCGAGGGGTGCAGATACAGCTGCGCGTCGCGCTGCATGCGGGACGTCCTGCGGACCGTACGCCGTGTCTGCGCGAGGTATTTCAGGTAGTCGCGCCGGACATCGGCTATTTGCCCCTGCGTACCCCGCCGGTGCCGCACGATCTGGGCGGCGATCATCGCCACCGTCGAGACCAGCATCAGGACGCCCATGATGCGCATGAACGGCGGGGCCTGCGGCGAGAAGAAGAAGACCACCGAGGAGCCCATGCCGAGCACCGGGAGGACCTGCATCAGCATGCCCTCCTGCTGCCCCCGCGGCAGTTCCGGAGGCGCCTCCAGAGTGAGCTCTTCCGTCGGAATCTCAGGCGGAAGGGAACGCGGCGGGCGTTTGACGACGATCTGGCTCACCGGAACATCAATCCCTCGGTACGGACGGAAGTCGGACGGTCCCAGGGGGTGTCCGGTGGATCAGGCTGGACTCGCGACGCCCTGCGACTCCGTCTCCTGCGTTCTCGTCGGTCGCCGACGCTCCGCGTCGACTCCCTCCTCCGCCTTGGATCCGAAGCCGCATGACGCCGCTCGCTGATCCAGCCTGATCCACCGGACACCCCCTGGTCCGCACCAACGCCCCCGTGATGGCTTCTGTTTGCGGACTTCCCTCCGCGGACGGTGATCCTACTTGCAGGCACCGACACCACCTCCCGGTAGGGTGGCGCGCGCACCGTGCGCAACCGCGAATCAGCTTGCGCGCCATCGCCATTCAGGGGGTCCAGACACGTGAGTACGACCGCAGCGACCGGCTTCTGCCGCGTCACTGTCGTGGCGCCCGACAGCCGGATCGACGTCGCCCTCCCCGAGGACATCGCCGTCGCCGACGTCTACCCGGAGATCCTGCGGCTCACCGGCCAGACGCAGTCCCCCGGCACTCCCACCGGGTACCACCTGGTCCGCCGCGACGGCACCGTCCTCGACGGCGCCCGCACCCTCGCCGCCCAGCAGGTCCTCGACGGCGAGGTCCTCAGCCTGCGCCCGTTCGCGCAGTCGCTGCCGCCCGCCGTCTTCGACGACGTCTCCGACGCCGTCGCCGCGGCCGTCACCCGCGACCGCCACCTGTGGAGCGACGACCTGCTGCGCGGTGCGGGACTCGTCGGCGGAGTGCTGCTGCTCGTCCTGATGGGCTTCGTGCTCTGGTTCGCCGACCCGGTCCGCCACGACATGCACAGCCTGCCGGGCATCATCGCGGGCGCCGCCGGCGTACTGCTGACGGCCTTCGCCGGTGTACGGGCCCGGGTGTACGCCGACCGGGCCACCGCCGTCGCCCTCGGCCTCGGCGCGCTGCCGCTGCTGCTCATCGCGGGCTCCGGGATCATCGGACCGGACGCCGGCCACGGCCCCGGCAGGCTGCAGTTCCTGCTCGGCTGTGTCACCGTCCTGGTCGCATCGGTCGCCCTGGTCGCGCTCACCCCCAGCGGGGACGCCCCGTTCGTCGCCGCCACCTTCCTGGCCGCCGTCGGCACCCTCGCCACCTTCGCCGCGATCCTCGCCGAGGCGTCCGCCACCGCCACCGCCGCGGTCTGCGCCCCGGCCGCCATCGGCCTCGTCGCCTTCCTGCCCGGCCTCTCGGCCCGCTTCGCCCGGCTCCCCATCGGCTACGCCTCGCCGCGCAGCGCCACCGCCGACGACTTCCACACCGACTCGCACACGAACCCGAACGAGGCTCCGGACGCGCAGGCCGGCACCCCCGTCGACGCGGAGCGCATCGCGCTGCAGGCCCGCCGCGGCCACGAGATGCTGCTCGGCCTCGCCGGGGGCTGCGCCGCGGTCGTCGTCGGCTCCGCCGCCGTCCTCGGCTTCGCGGGCAACGTCTGGGGCCAGTTCCTCGCGCTCGCCGCCGGTCTCGCGATGCTGCTGCGCGCCCGCCTCTTCCGCTACACCTCACAGGTCGCCTGCGTCCTCGTGGCCGGCATCGCCGCGATCGCCCTGCTGATCCTCGGCCTCTCGCTGAACCCGCCGGCGGACCTGGTCAGGGATCTGCTGGTGTTCCGCGACCGCAGCGGCCTGGACATCCGTACGATCTGGCTGACCGCGGCCGTCGCCTCCGGAGCGGCCGTGATCACCGCGATCGGCCTGGTCATCCCGAGGAAGGGCCTCTCACCCTTCTGGGGCCGGCTGCTCGACCTCGCCGAGAGCGCGGTACTGCTCTCCCTGGTCCCGCTCTGCCTGGCCGTCCTGGACGTCTTCGACGCCGCCCGGTCGCTGACCAGCTGAAACAGCCGCTCCGATCACCGGTTCCGCCATCGGTGCGCCACCCGTCCCGCGACCCGTCCCGCCACCGGTCCCGGCCACTGGTCGGGGTCGGTGACCACAGCGTGTAAGCTGGTCGACGGCCGTTTGTGTACGCGCCCCCGGATCTTCTGGGTGCAGCGCCCATCGCGCCTTCGCCTCCGAGTCACGGAAGTTCCCCTGAGACCAAGACCAGGGGCACTCGCAGGCGCATCGAACACCAAGAGGAGTACCGAGTGTCTCTCGACGCCGCTACGAAGAAGCAGATCATGTCCGAGTTCGGCACCAAGGAGGGCGACACCGGCTCCCCCGAGGTCCAGGTCGCCATGCTCTCCCGCCGCATCTCGGACCTGACCGAGCACCTCAAGACCCACAAGCACGACCACCACTCCCGCCGTGGTCTGCTGATCCTGGTCGGCCAGCGCCGCCGGCTGCTGCAGTACCTGGCCAAGAAGGACATCCAGCGCTTCCGTGCGCTGGTCGACCGCCTGGGCATCCGCCGCGGTGCGGCGGGCGGCGCGAAGTAAGACGCCGTGAAGGGAGCGGTTCCCACTCTTAGGGGGCCGCTCCCTTTGCTGTACGTGCGGTCGTGCACCAAACCTCAGTAATCTGGTCGCACAGCACAACGCCACAGCGCGGTGCAGTAACGAAGCAGTACCCGAGAACGCAATGACGAACGAGGGGGAGCGCCCCTCCGCCGCCGGTCCTCGGTAGTGGCCCCCGGAACCATCACACCCGGGTGCTTCGATCGAAGACCGGCCCGCACTCAAGGCGCGCTTCTCCACCACCGTCCCCCGCCACACGGGCGAGGGGACGCAGACGAGGAGATTTCGCTAGTGGAGAACGAGACCCACTACGCCGAGGCCGTGATCGACAACGGTTCCTTCGGCACCCGTACCATCCGCTTCGAGACGGGCCGCCTGGCCAAGCAGGCCGCCGGTTCCGCCGTTGCGTACCTGGACGACGACACCATGGTGCTGTCGGCCACCACCGCGTCCAAGAACCCCAAGGACCAGCTGGACTTCTTCCCTCTGACGGTCGACGTCGAGGAGCGGATGTACGCCGCGGGCAAGATCCCCGGCTCCTTCTTCCGCCGTGAGGGCCGCCCGTCCGAGGACGCGGTCCTCACCTGCCGCCTGATCGACCGCCCGCTGCGCCCGTCCTTCAAGAAGGGCCTGCGCAACGAGATCCAGATCGTCGAGACGATCATGGCGCTCAACCCCGACCACCTGTACGACGTGGTCGCGATCAACGCCGCCTCCTGCTCCACGCAGCTGGCCGGCCTGCCCTTCTCCGGCCCGATCGGCGGCACCCGCGTCGCGCTGATCAACGGCCAGTGGGTGGCCTTCCCGACCCACACCGAGCTCGAGGACGCCGTCTTCGACATGGTGGTCGCGGGCCGCGTCCTGGAGGACGGCGACGTCGCGATCATGATGGTCGAGGCCGAGGCCACCGAGAAGACCATCGAGCTCGTCAAGGGCGGCGCCGAGGCCCCGACCGAGGAGGTCGTCGCCGCCGGTCTCGAGGCCGCGAAGCCCTTCATCAAGGTCCTCTGCAAGGCCCAGGCCGACCTCGCCGCCAAGGCCGCCAAGCCGACCGGCGAGTTCCCGGTCTTCCTCGAGTACCAGGACGACGTCCTGGAGGCGCTCACGGCCGCCGTCAAGGACGAGCTCGCCCAGGCGCTGACCATCGCGGGCAAGCAGGAGCGCGAGGCCGAGCTGGACCGCGTCAAGGGTCTGGCCGCCGAGAAGCTGCTCCCGCAGTTCGAGGGCCGCGAGAAGGAGATCTCCGCCGCGTACCGCTCGCTGACCAAGTCCCTGGTCCGTGAGCGCGTCATCAAGGAGAAGACCCGCATCGACGGCCGTGGCGTGACGGACATCCGTACGCTCGCCGCCGAGGTCGAGGCCATCCCGCGCGTGCACGGCTCGGCGCTGTTCGAGCGTGGCGAGACCCAGATCCTGGGCGTCACCACCCTCAACATGCTCCGCATGGAGCAGCAGCTGGACACCCTTTCCCCGGTGACCCGCAAGCGCTACATGCACAACTACAACTTCCCGCCGTACTCCGTCGGTGAGACCGGCCGCGTCGGTTCGCCGAAGCGCCGCGAGATCGGCCACGGCGCCCTCGCCGAGCGCGCGATCGTGCCGGTGCTCCCGACGCGAGAGGAGTTCCCCTACGCGATCCGCCAGGTGTCCGAGGCCCTCGGCTCCAACGGTTCGACGTCCATGGGCTCGGTCTGCGCCTCCACCATGTCGCTGCTGAACGCCGGTGTGCCGCTCAAGGCCCCCGTCGCCGGTATCGCCATGGGTCTGATCTCCCAGGAGATCGACGGCAAGACGCACTACGTCGCCCTCACCGACATCCTCGGTGCGGAGGACGCCTTCGGCGACATGGACTTCAAGGTCGCCGGTACGAAGGAGTTCGTCACCGCCCTCCAGCTCGACACCAAGCTGGACGGCATCCCGGCCTCCGTCCTGGCCGCGGCCCTCAAGCAGGCCCGCGACGCCCGCCTCCACATCCTCGACGTGATGATGGAAGCGATCGACACCCCGGACGAGATGTCCCCCAACGCCCCGCGGATCATCACCGTCAAGATCCCCGTGGACAAGATCGGCGAGGTCATCGGCCCCAAGGGCAAGATGATCAACCAGATCCAGGAGGACACCGGCGCCGAGATCACGATCGAGGACGACGGCACGATCTACATCGGTGCCGCCGACGGCCCGGCCGCCGAGGCCGCCCGCGCCACGATCAACGGCATCGCCAACCCGACCATGCCGGAGGTCGGCGAGCGCTACCTGGGCACCGTCGTGAAGACGACGACCTTCGGCGCGTTCGTCTCGCTGCTCCCGGGCAAGGACGGTCTGCTGCACATCTCGCAGATCCGCAAGCTCGCCGGCGGCAAGCGCGTGGAGAACGTCGAGGACGTGCTCGCGGTCGGCGCCAAGGTCCAGGTCGAGATCGCCGAGATCGACCAGCGCGGCAAGCTCTCCCTCATCCCCGTGATCGCGGACGAGGACGCTGCCGCCGACGGCGAGGGCGAGAAGAAGGACGACGCCGACAAGTGACGTCCCGTAGTTCCAGGACGACGGCCCGCACCTCCTCGGAGGCGCGGGCCGTCGCCCGTACCCAAACGCTTCTCCAGGGCGAGCACGGCATCGGCACGGTCCGCAAGACCACCCTCCCCGGGGGCCTGCGCATCGTCACGGAAACCCTCCCGTCGGTGCGCTCCGCCACCTTCGGCATCTGGGCGCACGTCGGCTCCCGCGACGAGACCCCCACGCTCAACGGCGCCACGCACTATCTGGAGCACCTCCTCTTCAAGGGCACGCACAAGCGCTCCGCCCTCGACATCTCCGCCGCGATCGACGCGGTCGGCGGGGAGATGAACGCCTTCACGGCGAAGGAGTACACCTGCTACTACGCGCGCGTGCTCGACACCGACCTGCCGCTGGCGATCGACGTCGTCTGCGACATGCTCACCGGCTCGCTGATCCTCGACGAGGACGTCGACGCCGAGCGCGGCGTCATCCTCGAAGAGATCGCGATGACCGAGGACGACCCGGGCGACGTCGTCCACGACCTCTTCGCGAAGACGATGTTCGGCGACACCCCGCTCGGCCGCCCGGTCCTGGGCACCGTCGACACCATCAACGCGCTGAACCGCTCCCAGATCGCCCGCTTCTACAAGAAGCACTACGACCCGACGCACCTGGTCGTGGCCGCCGCGGGCAACGTCGACCACGCCACCGTCGTCCGCCAGGTCCGCAAGGCGTTCGACAGGGCCGGCGCCCTGTCCCGCACCGGTGCGGACCCGGTCGCCCCGCGCGACGGCCGGCGCACCATCCGGACCGCGGGCCGCGTCGAAGTCCTCGGTCGCAGGACCGAGCAGGCCCATGTCGTCCTCGGCATGCCCGGGCTCGCCCGCACCGACGACCGCCGCTGGGCTCTCGGCGTGCTGAACACGGCCCTCGGCGGCGGTATGTCCTCGCGCCTCTTCCAGGAGGTCCGCGAGAAGCGCGGCCTCGCCTACAGCGTGTACTCGTACACCTCGGGCTTCGCCGACTGCGGACTCTTCGGCGTCTACGCGGGCTGCCGGCCCAGCCAGGTCCACGACGTCCTCAAGATCTGCCGTGACGAGCTTGACCGGGTCGCGCACGAGGGACTGTCCGACGAGGAGATCGGCCGCGCCATCGGCCAGCTCTCCGGCTCGACCGTCCTCGGCCTGGAGGACACCGGCGCGCTGATGAACCGCATCGGCAAGAGCGAGCTGTGCTGGGGCGCCCAGATGTCGGTCGACGACATGCTGGCGAACATAGCCGCGGTCACCCCCGACGACGTACGAGCCGTCGCCCGCGACGTCCTCGGGCAGCGTCCGTCGCTGTCGGCGATCGGCCCGCTGAAGGACAAGCAGGCGGACCGGCTGCACGAAGCCGTCTCGTAGAGTCCGTAACGTCCCGTCAACGTCTCGTAGAGAGCGAAAGCAACATGAGCAAGCTGCGCGTGGCCGTCCTCGGTGCCAAGGGCCGTATCGGCTCCGAGGCGGTACGAGCCGTCGAAGCCGCCGAGGACATGGAACTCGTCGCCGCGCTCGGCAGGGACGACAAACTGGAGAGCCTCGTCGAGACCGAGGCCCAGGTGGTGGTCGAACTGACCACCCCCGCCTCGGTCATGGGCAATCTCGACTTCTGCGTGCGCCACGGCATCCACGCCGTCGTCGGCACCACCGGCTGGACCGACGAGCGCCTCGGGCACCTGCGCACCTCGCTCGACGCCTCCCCGGAGACGGGCGTGCTCATCGCACCCAACTTCTCCATCGGCGCCGTGCTCACCATGAAGTTCGCCGCCCAGGCCGCGCGGTACTTCGAATCCGTCGAGGTCGTCGAGCTGCACCACCCGAACAAGGCCGACGCACCCTCCGGGACCGCCACCCGCACCGCCCAGCTGATCGCCGCGGCCCGCGCCGAGGCCGGCTGCGCCGCGCAGCCCGACGCCACCGTCACGGCGCTCGACGGCGCACGCGGCGCGGACGTGGACGGGGTGCCGGTGCACGCCGTACGGCTCCGGGGCCTGCTGGCGCACCAGGAGGTCCTGCTCGGCGGCGAGGGCGAGACCCTCACCATCCGCCATGACTCCCTGCACCACAGCAGCTTCATGCCGGGCATCCTGCTCGGCGTGCGGCGCGTGGTGACCGCGCCCGGGCTCACCTTCGGCCTCGAGCACTTCCTCGACCTCGGCTGAGTGCTCGTATGCGCGCGAAAATCTCGTACGCCGTCACGGCTGCCGTCCTCGTCGTCTACTTCGTCCTGGTCGGCAGCCGGGGCGTCACACTGATCCAGCAGGGCACCGTGCTCACCGTCACGTTCGGTGCGGCCGTGCTGATCCTGCCGGTGATCGGCATCTGGTTCCTCTGGAAGAACACCCAGTTCGTCAGGAAGGCCAACGCGCTCGCCGCCGAGCTGGACGCGGAGGGCGGGCTGCCGGTCGACGAGCTGGTCCGTACCGCGAGCGGCCGTATCGACCGCGACTCGGCGGACGCCGTCTTCGCCAGGCGCCGCGCCGAGACCGAGGACTCTCCCGACGACTGGCGGTGCTGGTTCCGACTGGCCGTCGCCTACCACGACGCCAGGGACACCCCGCGGGCCCGCAAGGCGATGCAGCGGGCGATCGCCCTCCACGAGGGCAGGGCGGCGGTCTGACGGCTCAGGTGTGGTGCGCCGGGCGGTACTCGGCGCCCCACGCCTCGACCGTGTCGGCGGCCCGGTCGAACGCCTCGACCCGCTCCAGGAAGTCCGCGTTGTGATCGGTGAGCAGCGGCAGCGGCTCACCACCCTCGCGTACGAGCAGGAGGGCCTGGCCCTGCACCGTGCGCGGCAGCCCCAGCCAGCGCACCGGCTGCTGGACCGTGCGCAGCTCCCTGACCTGCGCCCAGGCCACGGTCGTGGTCGAGAGGAAGCCCACGCATCGCAGGCCGTGCCGGCTCACCCACGTGCCGACGCGCAGCATCCGCAGCGCCGCCGCGATCACGAGCGCCGCGAGACCGAAGCACACGGAAGCGGCGGGCAGCCCGTTGGCGAAGGTGATGATCATCGCTGCCATCAGCACGAACGAGGCGAGCAGCAGAAGCAGCGCGGACCCGGACACCCGCCAGGGGCCCGGACGGTACGGCCGGCGCCACTGGTCATGATCGTCGAACGGCAGCGCGACATCGCTGTCCGCCGTCGCGTCAAAGGCACGGTCGGCCGTCAGAAAGGGCAGGGGCACGGCTGAACCTCACTCATCAAGCACGAAGGGCTGTGCCCGGTGAGGCTACCGATGCGCCCGGGGCCGGACCACCCCAGGGGGGCCGCTGGGGTCGACGACCGGCTTCAGGAGCGGCTCAGGAGCGGCTCAGGACCGGCTCAGGACCGGCTCAGGACCGGATCAGGACCGGATCAGAACCGGATCAGGACCGGCCTCAGCGGCCGTCCGACGCCTCGGACTGCTGGGCGTGGGACGGTGAGTGCGGGGACTCCAGCGCGGGCATCCCGAAGAGCAGCGATCCCACCAGCCCGGCAACCACGGTCAGACCCAGCAGCGCCCGGCCGGCGAGCTGCGAGGCGCTGGGGCGCTCCTTTGGGGGCGGTGTGACGTTACTGCGGAAGCGGTCCGCCTCAGCGACGAATGCGAACGGTACGGCCTCTCGCCGGCGGAACATCGGGGCGAGCCTCCTCGGCTTGATGCGGATGTGGGGTGCGTTACTGGTACAGACGCACGGAACGGCCGTTCGGTGCCCGATTCCGGTGAATTGGTGAATCGACCGAGGGAAAACGGGACGAGCCGCCCGGACCGTCGTTGTCAGTGGCGAGCCGTAGAGTGGGCGCCGCCCTTGCGACGCAACTGGAAGGACCCCCGCCGGTGACCGAGAGCCCCGCCGACATCAAGCCCAGCTTCCGCAGCGATGTCACCGTCGAGCTGGTGAAGCACGCCGCCAAGGACTCCGACGTGCTGTGGGCCGCCCGGGTCTCGACCGCGGGCGAGCAGTCCCTGGAGGAGCTCGCCAAGGACCCCGAGCGGTCGAAGGGGCTCATCAACTACCTGATGCGGGACCGCCACGGCAGCCCCTTCGAGCACAACTCGATGACCTTCTTCATCAGCGCCCCGATCTTCGTCTTCCGCGAGTTCATGCGCCACCGCGTCGGCTGGTCGTACAACGAGGAGTCCGGCCGCTACCGGGAGCTCCAGCCCGTCTTCTACGTCCCGGACGAGTCGCGCAAGCTCGTGCAGGAGGGCCGCCCCGGCAAGTACGTCTTCGTGGAGGGCACCCAGGCCCAGCAGGAGCTCACGGGCCGCGTGATGGAGGACTCGTACCGCCAGTCGTACGAGGCGTACCAGGAGATGCTCGCGGCGGGCGTCGCCCGGGAGGTCGCCCGCTCGGTCCTCCCGGTCGGTCTCTACTCGTCGATGTACGCGACGTGCAACGCTCGCTCGCTGATGCACTTCCTCGGTCTGCGCACCCAGCACGAGCTGGCGAAGGTCCCGTCCTTCCCGCAGCGGGAGATCGAGATGGTCGGTGAGCGGATGGAGGAGCAGTGGGCGAAGCTCATGCCGCTGACCTACGCCGCCTTCAACGCGAACGGCCGGGTGGCCCCGTAGAGCACAGATGTACGGTCAGCCTTACTCGGTGTCCGTATTGCGGCGTTTCGAGAAGTTCATCTAGGCTGATCAAACGGACCCGGCACTGCTTGAACCCCCGAGCAGGCAGTGCCGGGCTCCACTGACCACGGCATACGTCACGTCCCCCTAGGGGACCCTACGCGCTGAGCAGCGAGTAGCGTGTTACCCATGGCTCCGATCTCCACTCCGCAGATCCCCTTCGGGCGGGTCCTCACCGCCATGGTCACGCCGTTCACGGCGGACGGCGCACTCGACCTCGACGGCGCGCAGCGGCTCGCCACCCACCTGGTGGACGCAGGCAACGACGGCCTGATCGTCAACGGCACCACCGGCGAGTCCCCGACCACCAGCGACGCGGAGAAAGACCAGCTCGTACGAGCCGTACTGGACGCGGTGGGGGACCGGGCCCACGTCGTCGCCGGAATCGGCACCAACGACACCCACCACAGCATCGAGCTCGCCCGCGCCGCCGAGCGCGCCGGCGCACACGGCCTGCTCGCCGTCACGCCGTACTACAACAAGCCTCCGCAGGAGGGCCTCTACCGGCACTTCTCGGCCATCGCGGACAGCACCGGACTGCCGGTCATGCTGTACGACATTCCGGGCCGCAGCGGCGTCCCGATCGACACCGAGACGATCGTCCGCCTGGCCGACCACCCGCGGATCGTCGCCAACAAGGACGCCAAGGGCGACCTCGGCCGCGCCAGCTGGGCCATCGCCCGCAGCGGCCTCGCCTGGTACTCCGGCGACGACATGCTCAACCTTCCGCTCCTCTCGGTCGGCGCCGTCGGCTTCGTCTCCGTCGTCGGCCACGTCGTCACCCCGGAGCTGCGCGCCCTCATCGACGCGTACACCTCGGGCGACGTCCAGAAGGCCACCGAGATCCACCAGAAGCTGCTCCCGGTCTTCACCGGCATGTTCCGCACCCAGGGCGTCATCACCACCAAGGCCGCGCTCGCCCTCCAGGGCCTCCCCGCCGGGCCCCTGCGCCTCCCGCTCGTCGAGCTCACGGAGGCGGAGACCGTCCAGCTCCAGATCGATCTCGCCGCCGGCGGGGTAGAGCTTTAACCAAAGACTTCACAACTGAACAAGCACGATCAAGACGACAACAGCAAGTGCACGAATGTCATGCGCGCCACGTGCCCAAGCGGTACGTGGCGCGTGTGGTGAGGAGAGTCTTTTGAGTCATCCGCATCCTGAACTCGGCGCCCCGCCGAAGCTCCCCAAGGGTGGCCTGCGCGTCACCCCCCTCGGCGGTCTCGGTGAGATCGGCCGGAACATGACCGTCTTCGAGTACGACGGCCGGATCCTGATCGTCGACTGCGGCGTGCTCTTCCCCGAGGAGGAGCAGCCCGGCGTCGACCTGATCCTGCCGGACTTCACCACGATCAAGGACCGTCTCGACGACGTCGAGGGCATCGTGCTCACGCACGGCCACGAGGACCACATCGGCGGCGTCCCCTACCTGCTCCGGCTGAAGCCGGACATCCCCCTGATCGGCTCCAAGCTGACGCTCGCCCTCATCGAGGCCAAGCTCCAGGAGCACCGCATCCGGCCGTACACCCTCGAAGTCGCCGAGGGAAACCGCGAGCGCATCGGGCCCTTCGACTGCGAGTTCATCGCCGTCAACCACTCCATCCCGGACGCCCTGGCTGTCGCCATCCGCACCCCTGCGGGCATGGCCGTCCACACGGGCGACTTCAAGATGGACCAGCTCCCGATGGACGGTCGGCTCACCG